>JALHPG010000014.1 GCA_022842625.1 Bacteroidia bacterium
GGAAAAAATCCAATAAAACCGAAGGCACAATCTATTAACTGATGAAAAAATGGAATCCCACGTATTGGTCCGCAAACAAATGCCAAAATAAAAACGGCACCACAAGCGACCATGGCAACTATTAAATTAGCCTTATATCGAATTGGATCGATATAAACAGGGATGAAAAATAAGGCTATGATGATGTGTGCAAAAGCCAACCAATCGGTACCATAAAGCACAACATCGGGTGTTTGTTTGATAGCACTGTAAATTGTTTCTATCCAAATCGCCAAAGTATTTGGAAACATGTTTTTATGCGCCATTAAAAATTCCATTTCTGTTCTTAAAGGAAAAGCGGTGATGCCGCTTAAAATTAAAAGGCTCATAAATACCACGAGTAATGTTCTTATTTTTTTCATCTTATTATTTTTTTATATAAAGCACTTTGTGTTTCAAAGTAATTAAGCAAATTTTTTTTAATCTAGTTTCTTTATCAACTTTTCAAGGGCATCTAAATGGTCTTCAAAGGCTTTTACACCAATTTTAGTTGCGCTATAAGTAGTAGACGTTTTCTTCCCTATAAATTCTTTTTTAATATGAATAAAGCCCTCTTTTTCTAAAGCAGCGGCATGACTGGCTAAATTACCATCCGTTACCTGTAAAAGATCTTTGAGTGAATTAAAATCAACTTTATCATTCACCATCAATACACTCATAATACCAAGTCTAACCCTACTCTCGAAGGCCTTATGTAACTTATGTATGTTTGGATTGATCATATACCGGTCTTTAGAGGTTAGTCATGAGTCTTTAGTCTTGAATCATTTGTCATTTCCTTTCGTATTTAAGCCACATAATTGTACCGTATACAATGTGCAGTACACCAAATCCTATGGCCCAAAATAACAAGCTATAACCTAAATAAAAGCTTGCCAAAATACCCAAAACAATTTGCATAACTCCTAGGTATCTAATTTCATGCAAGGTATACTTACTGCCATTTACTAGGGCTAAACCATAAAAAATTAACATGGCCGGTCCTACTAATACTATAAAGCCATCACCGTGATATAACATTGCTAAACACAAAATACCACCTGTAGCTAGGGGTATGAACATATTAATTAATAATTGCCAGGCAGTGTGGTCGAATAATTTTTGTCCGTTCTTTTTTGCTTTTCTGTTTGAGAAAATAAATGCAGTTATTAACGATAAACCTAAAACTGTAGCGCAAATAAAAGCACAGGTTAAAATAAGGTTATTGTATTTTTCTTCCGTGTAGTTATCCAACCGGCAATCTGCAATAAAATTAGTAATTACAACATGTCCTGCATAGGCTCCTATTAATGCGTACACTCCAGCAAAAATTCCCGAAAGACCACTTAAGGATAAAAAGCGGTTAGATTGTTTCATTAACTGCCTAATATCTTTTAGGGCCTCTAAATGTTGTTCTTGATTTTCCATACTAAAGCACTTTGAGATACAAAGTTAAACGTAAAATTTTAACCTGCAAGTATTTTTTGAGTTTTTTAACATTGCGGGATAGAACACTGATTTTACTGATGAAACAGATCGAACACGGATAAAATAAAAGATCTGTGTTAATCAACTAAATCAGTGTCATCTGTGTTCCATCGCCTAAGCTGCAAGTTCCTAATACCCTTGTGTTAATATAAAACGGTCTCTCCTATTCGTTCACTCCTAAATGAACCCTATTTTTAAATAAAATTCATTCACCCATGAGCGACATTGCGCATTTTTTTAGTCCGGTTAATATTGAGGACATTAATAATTACCAAAATTTAAAAGAAACCCAATTGGGTAATTTATTCTCTATTCACAAAGAAGCAGATGATTTTCCTGATCTTGATGGGATAGATATGGCCATTATTGGTGTTTGCGAAGAGCGTAATGCTGAAAACAATGAAGGTTGCAGTCTTGCTCCAGATGCGGTTAGACAGTTCTTATATAAATTATACGATACAGGTTTTAGAGTAAAAGTGGCTGATCTTGGTAATATTAACCCGGGGCATTCTACCGAAGATACTTTTTTTGCCTTAAGAAGTACGGTTGATAATTTAATCCGCAAAAATATTATTCCAATAATTATTGGTGGCTCACAAGATCTAACCTACGCTCAGTTTCTGGGTTATAAGGATCTTGAGCAAACCATTAATATTTCGGCAATAGACAGCGTATTCGATCTTGGTAATCCTGATGAAGATATTACCAATACCTCTTACTTAGGAAAAATAATTTTACATCAACCTAACTATCTATTTAATTATAGCAACATTGGCTATCAAACTTATTTGGTAGATCAAAACAGTTTACAAATGATGAACCGTTTATATTTTGATGTTTATCGTTTAGGACAAATACGCGATAAGATAGAAGACGCAGAGCCGATCATTCGTCAATCAGACATGATCACTTTTGATATTAGCGCCATTAAACATTCTGATGCGCCTGCAAATCCTAATGCCTCACCAAACGGTTTTTATGCAGAAGAAGCTTGTCAGATAATGCGCTATGCCGGGATGAATGATAAACTTTCGTCAATCGGTCTTTACGAAATAAATCCAAAATTTGATCAGAATGGTAAAACCGCGCACTTAGCTGCGCAAATGATCTGGTGCTTTTTTGATGGTTTTTATAATCGCAAAAATGATTTTCCAAGTCGTACCAATCCAGACTATATTCGTTTTCATGTTGTATTGCAAGACGATAAATATGAAATTAATTTTTACAAGAGTAAAAAAAGCGATCGTTGGTGGATGGAAATTCCCTACCCTCCGCATAAAGACCTTAAATTTGAACGTCACACCTTAATACCTTGCAGTTATAAAGACTACGAATTAGCCATCAATAATGAGATACCCGACAGGTGGTGGCAAACGTATCAGAAGTTGAGTTAATTACCAGGATAGAACACAGATAAAACGGATTTTACGGGTTTGTACAGATCTTTTTATTTTACACATCTCATTTATAACTTAATTACTAATTATATCCGTGCCGATCAGTTTGATCAGTAAAATCCGCGTTCCATCACGTGCATTTATTGTTAAATTGATTTGTTTCCAAAGGATATTCTTCTATCTTTAATATAAATTAAATATTCATGATAGAAGAGCAAGAGGTAAATCTATTAGAAGAATTAAATAGCATATCAAAAATTCATTTCCTTCAAAGAGAGGATATTGATGCTATAATGACCGACTTTGCCAAACATATTTTACAGTGTTTGAAAATGGAGCGTATGAATGTTTGGTTGTTTAATCCTGATCATTCCGCATTAATTTCTATTGGAGAATATGACACTCGAAATAAACAATTTTCAAAAAACAGTACTTTATTAGAAAAAGATTATCCTGTTTATTTTAAAGCTCTTAGTGCAAACGAAATAATTATTGCTGAAGATATCTATAACCACCCTTTCACCAAAGAGTTTAACGAAAACTATTCAAAACAAAACAGCATTTATACTTTACTGGATATTCCTTTAAGGATCTCCGGAGAATTAGTTGGCGTAATGTGTTATGAAAAGACAGATTGCCAAAAAGAATTCTCAAAAGATGAAATAAACTTTTGCTTAAGCGTGTCGTTTGTAATGGCGTCTAATTTAGAAAGCCGAAAAAGACGAGCGGCACAATCAAAACTTGAAAAAGCATTAGAAGAAAAAGAACTTCTTTTAAAAGAAATTAACCATCGGGTAAAAAACAATTTATCTATTTTAATTAGTTTGTTACGATTAAGTAAAACGAGGGTTAAAACGGATGAATCAAAAGTATTATTAGATGAGTACGAACAGCGTATATTTTCGATGCTTAAGATCCATGATATGTTGGATAAGAACAACCAGTATTCAAAGATCAACCTATCAGATTATATTAAAGAATTAGTTATCGAATTTAGGGTCACCTATCCCCAAATAAATCATAATTGTATAGTTGATATTAATTATTTTGATTTTTTAATTTCCACCAAAAAAGCCATTCATTTAGGCTTAATTGTTTCTGAGATACTTTTAAATTCAATTAAACACGCTTCCGAAAAAGAAACGAATTATGAAGTATTTATAAGCCTGAAAAAAATAACCGAAACCGCACTGGAGTTAAAGATCGGTGATAACGGTAGCGGCTTTGACTTTAGCGAATTAGTTGATAAAAACACTTTGGGTTTAGATCTAATAAAAGGGCTGGCAGATTCTTTGAATTTAAAAACCATTTATCCCACAAAGAATAATGCCTATTACCTGTTTGATTTTAAAGCGTAAAAAAATAAATCAAAAAAAAGGCGGTGTTAAAATTAACACCGCCTTTTTTTATTACATAAAATCCACTTCGTGGTCCTTATCTTTTTCAAGATTACTGTTTCGTTTACTATAAAGGAAATAAACAATTATACCTAAAGTACCCCAGATCAAAAATGCTACCCATGTTTCAGGTCTAACAAAACACATTAAAAATATATTAAAACTTACTCCCAATGTTCCAACCAAATAAAGAGCAGGTGTTTTATAAGGACGATCTAATTCCGGTTTTTTGTAACGTAACATCATTACAGCAACACAAACCATGGCAAAGGCCAATAATGTTCCCATGCTGCACATTTCAGAGATCTTACCAATAGGAGTTACAGCGGCAATGATCGAAACAATTGCTCCAACTAAAATTGTGCTTTTATAAGGTGTTTTAAATTTTGGATGTAAAGCACCAAACATTCCTTTTGGTAATAAACCATCCTTAGCCATACCTAAAAATATACGTGTTTGACCTAACATCATTACTAACATCACAGAGGTTAAACCTGCAGTAGCGGCGATGGTAATAAAGAATACAGCCCAATTTAAACCAATACCCGAAAATGCAGAGGCAACAGGAGCTGCTTTATCTAACTGATCGTATTTTACCATACCGGTTAACACTAACGATACTAGAATATATAAAACTGTACAAATAACTAAGGAAGCAACAATAGCGAAGGGCACGTCTTTTTTAGGATTAATAGCCTCTCCGGCTTGTGTTGATACAGCGTCAAATCCTATATAAGCAAAGAAAACGATTGTAGCCGCAGTTAACACACCTCCAAAACCAAAATTCATTTTACCGGTTGCATTTCCTAGATCATCTAAAGCAGGTATTTCTGCAGGAATAAATGGTGTCCAGTTTTCTGTTTTAATATAGAATGCACCAACAATTATTACAAAAAGCACAACAGCAATTTTAATGATTACAATAATGTTGTTTGTACTTGCTGCCTCTTTAATACCTTTTATTAAAACTCCGGTTACAACCCAGGTAATTAAAAATGCAGGTAAGTTAAAAGCAAAACCGGGCGCTGCCATTCCTAATTCAGCGCACTTTTCGGCAGCTGTGGTCATGTCGTTACATAACCAAATAGGAAAATCAATTCCAAATAAATGCAATAGTTTTACAAAATAACCACTCCATGCTACCGCAACGGTCGTTGCTCCCATCATGTATTCTAAGATCAAATTCCAACCAATAAACCATGCAAATAATTCACCCACTGTTCCGTATGCATAAGAATAAGCAGAACCCTCAACCGGTAAAACTGAGGCAAACTCAGCATAACATAACGAAGCAAATAAACAGCCAATACCCGCAATTACAAAAGATAAGGCCAAAGCAGGTCCTGCAAAATCATGAGCAGCTATCCCAGTAAGGGTAAAAATACCTCCTCCAATAATAGCACCAATTCCTAAAGATGTTAAACCCCATCTGGTTAACACACGCTTTAAATCACTTTTTTTCATCTCAGCCTCAAATGCTGAAATAGGTTTTACTCTCCAAACTGACATATATCTTGTTTAAATGTTACAATTAATCAAATTAACTAATTTTGGCTTAAATATACAAAACATATATTGCCCTGCAATTTTATATCATTTAACAAAAAACCCACTCCCTATCGGGATTTTCTAATTATTTCTCATTAACTTTAAATTATCAATTCAATAAAAAAATATTTGTTTGGTCTGGTTGTAACAGCTTATGTTGTTTCTGTAATCGGCATACCTGTTTTTTTACATTATTGTGGTGGCGAGATAGAAAATGTAAACTTTGTGGTTAAAGGTTCAACCGCTTGTTGTGGTGAAGAGGAAGATGCTGAACCAATGGACGATGGCTGCTGTAAAGATGAAAATCTTGTGGTAAAGAATAACACTATTTTTACCTTCCAAAAAAACACCAATAATGATCTTGTAAAAAGCTTTTGTCAACTTTTTTTTATTTCGTTACCATTAAAGAATGAAACTTTTACACCTGCTTTAAACCTTGAATACCTCTCTATTGAGGCTCCTCCAACAAAACTACAAGCTAGTTTAATAATTTCTACTTCTGTTTTAAGAATTTAATGGTATTTCGGATTTAATAATTCGAAAACATTTTAATTGATAATTGGCTAAACAAATAATTGCCTTTTAATTACTAACCATTAAATTATTTTAAAAATGAAAACTATATTAATTTTTCTTTCACTATTTATTTCAACTACTTATAACGCACAAACTAAAGGTGTAATTACAAATACCATATCTGTAAATGGCAATTGCGAAGAATGCAAAGCTCGTATTGAAAATGCTGCAGATATTAAAGGTGTAAAATTGGCTACCTGGAGTGAAAAAACAAAGGTATTAACGGTAACCTACAATTCAGATAAAGTTACTTTGGCGCAAATTGAAAACGCAATAGCGGCTGCAGGACATGATGCAGGAGAAGTAAAAGGTGCTGAAGCGAGTTATAAAAAACTCCCATCTTGCTGCAAATACCGTACAAGTAAGTGTGACGCTCCTAAAAAGTAAACATGAAAAATATACGGTATTTACTTGCTTTTATTAGCATAGTTAATATCCTATGCATTAAAGCTCAAGTTAAAGGAAAAGTAGTTGAAGTTTCTCCAAAGAACGATACTACTGTTGTTCCGGGCGTTACCTTGGTATGGAATAAAACATCCATTGCAACTACAACAGATAAGAATGGCGATTTTAAAATAAAATCTTCGTTAGAAACAGATCGGTTAATTATTAATGCTATCGGTTACAAAAGCGATACCATAACTGTAAGCGATGCTAGCAAGTTTTTATTACTGGTATTAAAAAGTGGCGTCGATCTGCAGGAAATCCAAATTGTATATTACAGCACAGGGACAGAAATTTCTTATCTCAATCCAATTAAAACAGAAATTTTAAATGAGCGTTCATTAATGAAAGCCGCTTGCTGTAACCTTTCCGAAAGTTTTGAAACCAATCCAAGCATAGACGTTAATTTTGCTGACGCTGTTAGCGGAACCAAACAAATTCAAATGCTTGGCTTATCAGGACAGTACGCACAGATCACAAAAGAAAACATGCCTTACATGCGTGGCCTTGCCGGAAACTATGGCCTTACATTTATTCCCGGAACCTGGATACAATCCATACAATTAAGTAAAGGCGCCGGTTCGGTGGTTAACGGTTTCGAGAGTTTTACAGGACAAATAAATACCGAACTTCAAAACCCCGAGCATTCTGACAAAGTTAATTTTAATGCTTATGCTAACGAGAATGGCAGGAACGAATACAATTTAAATTTATCGCATCGTCTCAATCCAAAATTCGCAGTTGGAATTTTATCACACGCTAGTTACAATCCATTAGTGCAAGATTTTAATTCAGACGGATTTGCAGATATTCCAACCGGTAAGCAATACAACATCATGAATAAATATGCTTATAACAGCGGGAAAGGTTTTGAAGCTCAGTTTGGCGGTTCGTATTTAAAAGATTCACGCGATGGTGGTCAGTTTAAACAACTCATTAAAAATTATAACGACACAACGCCTTTATACAAAATTGGGATCGATAATGAACGATGGGAAGTATACAGCAAAACCGGTTTTGTATTTAAAAACATACCGGCAACCAGCATGGGTTTGCAGCTATCTTATTTGAACCACGACCAAACAAATTTTTACGGCACTAATAATTACACCGGAGCTCAAAAAACATTTTATGCCAATTATATTTTTCAAGGAATAATTAAAACCACGGATAATACTTATAAAATTGGCGCAAGTTTTTTGAATGATGATGTGAACGAAACATATAGTTTATTTAAATACAAACGTATTGAACAAGTAGCCGGAACCTTTTTAGAATTTGCACATAATTCAACCGATAAATTTAATGTTGTTGCCGGAATCCGTGCAGATTATCATAATTATTACGGCTTGTTTTTTACTCCGCGTTTACATTTGCGTTATGCATTCACAAAAAACTCAGTTGCCAGATTAAGCGGTGGCAGGGCTTTGCGCACTGCTAATGTGTTTGCCGACAATGCATACTTAATGGCATCATCCAGAGAATGGCAAATTGAAAGTTCAGACTTTAGTATGCCTTATGGTTTAAAACCCGAAGTGGGTTATAATTACGGATTAAATTTTACGCAGAAGTTTAAGATCAATTACCGCGATGCTTATATAACACTTGACGCTTACCGCACAGACTTTATAAACCAAGTGGTAGTGGATGTAGATAACGATGCGCAAAAAGTACTGATCTATAATTTAAACGGCCCCTCCTACTCTAACACCATGCAATTTGAATTTAATATGGAGCCACGGAAACGTTTTTTTGTAAAAACTGCTTACCGTTATGTTGATACAAAAGTAAATTACAAACAAGGCTTGCTTCAAAAAGCCATGGTTTCAAAGCATAGAGCATTTATTAATTTGGCTTACGAAACAAAAAATAATCATTGGCAATTTGATTTTACAACACAATTCAATGGCGCAAAACGTTTACCGGGCACAACAACAAATCCGCAAGAGTTTCAACGCCCTGCGTATTCGCCGGAGTTCTTTAATTTACTAGGGCAAATCACCTACCTCACAAAAATAAATAAAGCAGATCTTCATGTTTATTTAGGTGTAGAAAATGCATTGAATTACAAGCAATCAAACCCAATTGTATCAAGCGATCTGCCATTTAATAAATATTTTGATGCCAGTATGGTGTGGGGGCCTATTTACGGAAGAATGCTTTATGTTGGACTAAGGTTTAAGATAAAGTAAAGTAAACCGTCATCGCGAGGTGTTATGACGAAGCGGTCTCACACACAGTGTCTCCCTCTCTAGAGGGAGTGTCCGAAGGACGAGGGAGGAAACTATTTTTACATTTCCTCTCCCGCCTTTCAGGCACCCTCTCGGTGAGAGGGATACTGTATGCATAAAAAAAGTATTGCGAAAATTTATTTAGAAAAATAAGAAATGCTATTAGGTTTGACGTCACTCTTAGCTTGTCGAAGGGTTTTCAACCATGGTTCGACAGGCTCACCATGACGGGTTGTGATCGTCATTGCGAAGCTTAACTCAAATATTTCGAAGGCTGAAGCAATCTCTTCTACTGTGTTTGAGATTGCTTCGCTCCGCTCGCAAAGACGTTTCTAAAGATAAAACCCAACCAAGATCAAGGGTCCAACAAAAACAAGAATATAAAATAATAAAACTAAAATCCGTTTAAATAAATTGAGATCTAATTTTAAATTTACTTGCAACACTGCAGAAACATGTTGAATCAGTAATGGTTCTGCAATAGAATAATCGTATTTACCGGGCTCAACGCTTGCGTATTTTTTAGGGAATGACATAATTAAACAATCGCGAATTAACCAATAATCTTTATTTGGCAAATTCTCATAATCAATGTGGTAATTGATCTTTTCTTGTCTTAAATAATCTCTAATTTTTTGATGTTTAGTTTCGTTATAGATCTCTAATCCAATTAGCACCGGCACAATGATCATTACCAAACTATTCATATAAAGGAACATTACCGCCAAACAAATAATGGAGATGATCCCAAACACTAAACGAATAATGTGGTTCTCTCTAAAAAACAAAGTCTCTATTAAACGCCCGCCATCTAATGGATAAAAGGGTAAACAATTTAAAAGATTTATAATTAAAAAAGTATTTGCAAGCATTTTTACCGTTTCGTTTTGAAGATCTTTATTTATCCAAAATAGAACAGAACCAATAATAATGCCCGGCACAGGGCCTGCTAAAATAATTAAACTCAATTGCGCCTGCGATACTTGCTGCTTTTTGCCGGAGGTAAAAGCACCAATTAATGGCACAATAAATATTTTTACATTACTATAATTAAATAATTTCATGAATAGAAAATGCCCCGACTCATGAATAATTAACACCACTAAAATTGCAGCTATGTAAGCAAGGTTTTGTCCGAATACAAAATAAAATAAAAGGCCATAAATAAATAAGCTTATCAAAGAACGCACTAAAGCATTTTGACTTTTTTGAGCCAATACAGGTTTTGGCGGAAATACGCTGCTTGAAGTTTGTTGTTCTTGTCCCGAAAAATCGTCCACTAGATGGTTGCTTTTTTATTGAATAAATGAAAGAGTAAATATATACAACTTAAAAACAAAAAGAAGGCTCCCGATTGATGCAAAGCACCCATTATTACAGGAACATTGTATAATAATGTTAAAACCCCTAATATAAACTGAATGGTAACACCAAAGATCAATAAAGTAATGCCGGTGTTTTGTTGTTTGGTTAACTTTAATTTATCAGACTTGTACCAGATCAAACAGATTAAAGCAACTACAATAAATGCAATTGTTCTGTGCACAAATTGAATGCCGCTTGCGTTCTCAAAAACGTTCTCAAAAAAAGTAGCTTTCATGGTAACTTGCTCAGGCATCCAGCTATCACCCATTTTAGGCCAGGTATTAAAAATATGTCCCGGCCTTAATTTTGAAGCATTACCCTCAACATAACCCGCTGTAAAAGCGCCGAAAATAATTTGAAAAATTAAAACAATAAAAAACAAAACCGTTAAGCCTTTTATTTTTTTTCCTTCACTAACCTCAACATTTTCTTTTGGATATAGTAATCGTAAGGCAAACCAAAATGTAAAAGCAAATAAAGTAAAGGCACTCATTAAATGTGTGGCTAAACGAAAATGACTAACTGCAGGTTTACTTTGAAGTCCGCTATAAACCATCCACCAGCCAATTACAGCTTGCATGGCTCCCATAAAAAACAAAAGCACAAAGGCAGGCCACATTTCTTTTTTAATTTTTTTCTTGATCAAAAAATAAATAAAACCAATTGCAAAAACATACATCATGGTTCTGCCGATCATGCGGTGAATATATTCCCATAAAAAAATAGGTTTAAATTCTTCTATGGTCATTGTAGCATTTACTTTTTGAAACTCCGGACTTTGCTGGTACTTAGCAAAACGTTCTTGCCACATATCATTATTAAGTGGAGGCACAGAGCCCATAAAACTCCAATCGGTGATAGATAGTCCCGAATGTGTTAAACGCGTTAAACCGCCAACAACAACCATTATATAAATTAAAAAACAACCGGTAAGTAACCAGTAAATAATTTGTTTGTGTGGAGAATGAGAAATTGGGTTCATTTTAATTGCAACAAATTTACAGTGAAAATAGATATGGAGCAATAAAAAGTTTAGAAGGAAATGATCTATTAAAATTAACATTCGCAGTGTCATTCCGATAGGCTTCAGAAGGATTATTTGAAAGCCTGAGGAATCTTTTTTTACCATTTGTATCCGTCATTGCGAGGTACGAAGCAATCTCAAACACTATTTTTATTTTCTTTAATGAATTCTGGCCATACTTTTTTCATGATGACGGCAATGCAAAGGATTAAGCGGGTCAGTGTGAGGAGCAAAAAATCGATCCCGATAAATATCGGAATCAATAATAAAAAATTATTTAAATACTTTACCCTACTTTTCCTTAGTCGAAAAGTAAGCAAAAGACAAGGCACATCAATCTGACGGCCCGCTCTTAATTTTTTTAGAAAATCTATCAAAGTAAAAAATTCGTTGCCTAAGATCAATTTGTAGTGCAAAGAATTTTAAACGGCAAGCGCCTTAGATGATTTTCTATTAAAAAATTAATTCACTCTAACACACGCTCAGCGCTGTGCCAAAGCCAACGCACTAAAACCGTATTTGTAATAGATAATTAAAAAAAACATTAAAATGCTAACTTAAATTTTAATTCTCGTAAGCACCTACAGTTACACTTGATGTGTTTCGTGAAACAGCATTAATATCGAATGGGAACTTTGCGGCGGTTGTTGTTGCGTTAGGATTTACAAAGCCTCTGATACGCGTTTCGTTTGGTGCTTGAAAATCATATTTAGAATAGTCTGTATAACTTAAAGAGGCGGCGTCTGTTCTAATATTTACATAGTTAGTTGCGTTGGAGGTATTGTTGGTTGTTTTTAACCAGCAATTATTAAACACAAAAGATGGTGGGAAATTTGTGTCTGAATAATCAAGGTCTAATTTTATTTCATTACTTAATTTCCCATCAACAATACAATTTCCAAAATAAGCCGAATCTAATGGTAAAACTTGAAGTGATGAATAATTGTTGATGTTTATTGTAGGCTTATCCCTTGTGGTTTCTTTTTCCCAAAAGTTTGCAAAGGTGCAATGTAAAAAGGTGTACTTGCCTCCCATTAATAAGTTTACACAATGCTCCTGGCAATTACTAAAAACATTATTACCACCATAAACATTATAAGCATAACCATAAAAGCCCCATAAACTCATGTTCTGAATTTTTGTGTTTGTTATCTTCAATCTACGCGGTGAATTAAAATTAGATCCAAACAATTCTGCCTGCACCCCAATGTATCCATTCTTAATAATAGCATAATTAATTTCGTTATTTACACTTCCCTCGTTTATCCAAATCCTATCCCACTGACCGGGTTCATCTGCAAAATCTTTTTCGCGGCGAGCACCTGTAAATATTACCTCATTCCCCTTCTGGCCTAATACTTTGAGTTCACCATAACTATAAACCCACAAGGCGGCTTTATTATTTAGGTATACCCTAACCCCCGCATTTATTATTAATTTTTGCGTTGAGTCTACCACCAAATAACCATAAATAACATGGGGTTTATCATTGTTCCAAACAACGGTTGTATTATTTGAAGTACTTACTAATGAATAAGGTAAATAGGTGCCATCTTTAAACTTGATCGCATCTGTTGGGCGGTGATAATAAGCATCTTGTCCCCATGCCTCTAACTGAACGGTTTGCTGATTGCCGTTTACAGAAAACACCAAGGCATCACTTATAATTAGAGGTGAATTGATGTTTGTAGGATTTACATTAACCTGTATAAAAATATACATACTATCATTAGCTGCAATTTCAATATCTGTAAATGATTTACCCGGACTACCATCTACATTGATAATAAAGGGTGAGGCCGTGCCGCCTTGTAATTGAATGGACGAAATTTTAATGCGTTGATTGTTTTTATTTCTAACCCGAATGTTTTTTGTAGAAGAGCCTATTGTTGTAAAAACAGTATCGAACAAAACAGAATCTTGAGAGAATTGAAGTTTAGCACTAGAGTCGGTAATTAATTTATCTTTTTTGCAGGATGAAAAATCAAACACCAAAAATGATAAAAGAAATAAAACTGCTATTTTGATAATGATCTTCATGTATTGCAAATATAAACGTATTAATTCCTAAAATAGTGTGTTGATGTCCAAAATAAATTGCTTTTTCTTTTTCCGGAGAAAATTATCTTTTAAAATAAAAAATTCTTGATTAAGTTTCGGTCTTACTTTTTTCTTGATGAAAAAGTAAGCAAAAAATCAAGGCAGCAAACAAATTCCTCGATTTGATGCTTTAATTTTTTTGTGTCGCCCGCAAACTCGCCCCAAATAAAACCTCCGTGTGGGCTCAAACAGCGCGGGCTCAAGCGATTTCAAATGCAGCAATAATTCATAAATACCACAATTGGATTAGCATTGAAATCTACATGCGAGAAAAAATTAAAACTCAAATCTTACAGAATTTCTTTGAGGCCAACTACTTGAAAACTCGTTAATATAAATAGTCAGGGGTTTGGGTTATCGTTTGCTTACTTTTGCGCGTCAAAAGTGAGAAAGGAAATATTCGCTAATTAATTTTAAAAAAAACCTTTATTTTTGGCTACTAGGCGCATAGTTAAAAGATTAAAAAAAAGACTTAAAAATTTAAGTTTCCATTTGCTAAATAATCCTTAATTTCAAAGCCTTAAACCAACCTTTTATGTCATTTATAAACAACATTACTGCCCGTCAAATATTAGATTCACGTGGCAACCCAACTATTGAAGTAGATGTAGTAACCGAAAACGGTATTTTAGGCCGTGCCGCTGTTCCATCCGGAGCATCAACCGGCTCGCATGAAGCCGTTGAATTACGCGATAACGACAAGAAAATTTACATGGGGAAAAGTGTTTATAAAGCTGTAAACAATGTAAACACTGCTATTCGCGAAGCATTAAAAGGTTCATATATTTTTGATCAAAGCGATATTGATGCAAAAATGATCGAATTAGATGGTTCATTAAATAAGGCAAATTTAGGAGCTAACGCTATTTTAGGCGTTTCATTAGCTGTTGCTAAAGCAGCGGCAGAAGAAAGCAGAATGCCTTTGTATCGCTATGTTGGCGGCGTTAACGCTAATTTATTACCGATACCTATGATGAACATCTTAAACGGTGGTTCTCATGCAGATAACGGGATCGATTTTCAGGAATTTATGATCATGCCTATTGGTGCTGAGACTTTCAGCGACGGCTTAAGAATGGGAACTGAAATATTTCATCATTTAAAAGCGGTTTTAAAAGACCTTAAAATGAGCACAAATGTTGGTGATGAAGGCGGATTTGCGCCAAATTTCAAAAACAACGAAGATGCCATAAAAGCGGTTATGCAGGCTATTGATAAAGCCGGATATAAAGCAGGAGAAGATATTTATATTGCCATGGACGCTGCTGCATCTGAATTTTATGATGCAAACGAAAAAGTTTACCATTTCAAAAAATCTACCGGAGATAAATTAACCTCAGCTCAAATGTCAACTTATTGGGCTGACTGGTGCAAAAAATACCCTATTATTTCAATAGAAGATGGTTTTGGTGAGGATGATTGGGATGGTTGGAAAATGGTTACCGACACATTAGGCGATAAAGTTCAGTTAGTTGGCGATGACCTATTTGTAACTAATGTAAATCGCTTAGCGGATGGAATTAGCAAGGGTGTTGCCAATTCTATTTTAGTAAAAGTTAACCAAATTGGCACTTTAACCGAAACAATTAATGCCGTGCAAATGGCTCAAACTAACAGTTATACCTCTGTTATGAGTCACAGAAGTGGCGAAACCGAAGATACAACAATTGCAGATCTTGCAGTTGCCTTAAGCTGCGGTCAGATCAAAACCGGATCTGCCTCTCGTAGCGACAGGATCGCAAAATATAACCAATTATTAAGGATCGAGGAACAATTAGGAGGATCGGCAAGATACTTAGGAAAAGCATTTAAGTTTGTTCCTTAAACTCCCTACAAAAAAATAAAATTAAAATAACGCAAAATAACTTTGTTTATATTAGTTCAGATTGTAAATTTATAACCATAAAAGTATTATTACGATGGATCCGTTGAAAGAAAAATTTAAAGCTAAAGCAGAAGTTTTAGCAGCAGACATTAAAGACATAATTAAAAATCATGGCGATTTAAAATTAGGAGAAATTACTGTAGCACAAGTATACCAAGGTATGCGTGGTATGGTTGGTATGGTAACCGAAACATCACGATTAGATCCTGAAGAAGGAATTCGTTTTAGAGGATACACCATTCCTGAGTTACGCAAGGCTTTACCCAAAGCTCCGGGCGGCACAGAGCCTCTACCTGAGGGAATTTTTTATTTAATGTTGGTTGGTGAATTACCAACTCAAGAAGATGTTACTTTTATTACAACAGAATGGTTAAAGCGTAATAACGTTCCTAAACATGTATTTGATGTTATTGAACAATTACCGGTTGATACGCATCCTATGACACAATTTGTAATTGGTGTTATGGCCATGCAAACAGAATCTGTTTTTGCAAAAGCTTATGCTAAAGGCATGAGTAAAAAAGAATATTGGGATTATGCATACGAAGACAGCATGAATTTAATTGCTCGCTTACCTCGTATAGCAGCATATATTTACCGTCGTAAATACAAAGGCGGTGTGCATATTGAGCCGGATCATAAATTAGATTGGGCAGCAAATTTTGCTCACATGTTAGGTTACGAAGAGTTTGATATGAAACGTTTAATGCGTTTATATTTAACTATTCACGTTGACCACGAAGGTGGAAACGTTTCTGCACACACTACACACTTAGTAGGCTCTGCGTTAAGTGATCCATACTTAGCATTTGCTGCAGGTATGAACGGATTAGCCGGTCCTTTACACGGTTTAGCAAATCAAGAAGTTTTAAATTGGATAATGGAATTAAAAGAAACTTTAGGTGGTGGTTTACCAACTAAAGAACAAATTGCAGAATACATTAAGAAAACTTTAACTGAAGGAAAAGTTGTACCGGGATACGGCCATGCTGTATTACGTAAAACAGACCCTCGTTTTACTGCACAACAAGATTTTTACAAAACATACATTAAGCATGATGATATTTGCGAAATAGTGCAAATGGTTTATGAAGTAGCCCCTCCTATTTTAGAAGGAACTGGAAAAATTAAAAATCCTTGGCCAAATGTAGACGCTCACTCTGGAGCATTATTAGTGCACTATGGTATGTATGAATTTGATTTTTATACTGTTTTATTTGGTGTTAGCCGTGCCTTAGGTGTATTGGCAAGTTTAATTTGGGACAGAGCTACAAACTCTCCAATTGAAAGACCGGGCTCTCTTACCACTGAGAACATCAAAGCTAAAATTAAAGCTGCACAAGAAGCCGCAAAAAACGCTTAAACAAAACTTAAATTATTAAAACCTGTTTCTTACCGAAACAGGTTTTTTTTTGAAAAAATAGAAATGAAAATAATTGGATTATCATTATCAGGTGGAGGTGCCAGAGGATTAGGCCATATAGGTGCAATAAAGGCCTTAGAAGAATTTGGTATTGCTCCTACTATAATTTCAGGAACGAGTGCCGGGGCTTTAATTGGCGCATTTTATGCAGCCGGGTATGATACAGAAACACTCATTAAGATCTCAAAAAAATCTGATTTTTTTAGCATTAGACATATTTTGTTTGGAAAAGCAGGTATTTTAAGCATGGATGCTTTTGAAACATTAATACAAGAACATATTCCCGGTAATAATTTTGAATCATTAAAAAAAACACTTTATGTTGCCGCAACCGACATTGTTAATTGTAAAACTATTTATTTTTCATCCGGCACATTATCCAAAGCAGTTATGGCTTCGTCCTGCATTCCTATGGTTTATGAACCAATAAAATATAATGACACTTATTTATCAGATGGGGGCTTAATGAATAATTTTCCGGTAGAAATAATAAGAGATAAATGTGATTTTTTAATTGGTGTGTCTGTTAACTCCATAAGTAACAAAATTGAACATCTGCATATGAAAGATATGTTAGACAGGAGTTTTCATTTAGCTCTTGGAGGCAGTATTCCTGAAAAGGCAAAACTGTGTGACCTATTTATTTCCCCTCCAGAAATGAGTCGCTTTAGCATGTTTGATATGGATAAAGTAGATGAAATAATTGAATATAGCTACCAATACACAATTGATTTCTTAAAAACCTTAAACTTTAATAAAGATCAAATTTAAAATAGTATTATAAACTGGATCAAATAACAAACCTTGATTCCATAAAAAAAGCCATCAATAAATTGATGGCTTTTTTTTGGTTGATTTATTTTTTTTATTTTGGTTGAGCTAATTCTTCCTTATAAATGATCTTCATCTCTACCCTACGGTTTTTCTGACGTCCTGCCGGAGTTGCATTATCAGCAATTGGCATCGTTTGTCCGAACCACTCGGTAAGGATCTTATCTCCTTTAGCGCCTTTTTTAACTAAGTAGCTCTTAACGGCATTAGCACGTTTTTCTGAAAGGTTAAAGTTCTTAGTTGCATCACCTTCGTTATCTGTATGACCAGATAATTTAAGCGTCCAATCAGCTTCGTGAGCCTTAAGTAATTTAGCAAGATCATTTAATGAAGGGAATGATTTTGGCTTAATAATATCCTTAGCGGTTGCAAACTCTAAACTTGCAAAAGCACGCTCTAATATTTTTTGCTCAGCAGCTTTCATTGGCGGTGGCGGTGGACAACCTTTGTATTGAGCCACACCGGAAACTGTAGGACAAGCATCATCTTTATCAAGGATACCATCTTTATCAGTATCAGGCCATGGACAACCTTTATTATCTTTTTCACCCGGAACATCAGGACAAGCATCATTTTTATCTAAAGTACCGTCGCCATCTTTATCAGGACAACCTTTGTATTCTTTAGGTCCGAAAATATCAATACATAAGTCGTATTTATCTGGAGTTCCGTCGCCATCCTTATCAGGACAACCCATAAACTCAGCAATACCGGCTTCATCCGGACATTCATCTTCCTTGTCAATGATCTTATCACCATCTCTATCAGGGCAACCTTTAAATTCTAACGGACCTTTATCATCCGGACAAGCATCTTCAGAATCTGTTATACCGTCACCATCTTTATCAGGGCAACCTTGTAACTCTTTAACACCCGGTACATCCGGACATTTATCGTCTTTATCAGGAATATGATCGCCATCCTTATCAGGACAACCCATAAATTCCCAAACACCCGGTACATCTTTACAAACATCCAGTTTATCGCTGATCTTATCTTTATCTCTATCTTTTGGATGACCATAAGGAATTGGCACCTTAAGTAAGAAATATAAATTAGCACCATACATATCTGTAGTAAACAGACCCGGAACATTATTAGACCCTATAACCAATGGCCCTAATCGCACCATAGTTCCAACTAATAAATTTTCTCCGCGAACAGCCGCTAAAGTATTATAAGAGAATGGCAACGTTAACCCAAACCATTTATGGTCGAATCTCGGAGCTAAACTAATGTTGGTATAATCACGTACTTTAGTTACACGATTTGGCGTAAGGTTGCAAATGTTTGCAGATAAATTAATAAAAAACGGCTTCCAAATGTGGTAATCTGTTTGAAAATTTATTGCTGTAGGCAAGGCCATTTTAAAAGTTGTTTCACTTGGTTTTGTTCCAAAAACGTTGGTTAATAATGAGTCGAAGCTATTTACACCTGACACATCAATTGAACTTAAATCCCAAAAATTTATATCAGCAGTAAAATCGTTTGATAAAGCTCCCTTTTTAAATCTAATACCGCCAATATCATTAACCGCCAAACTTACTTTTAATTTATATTTATTGTGATCCCTTCTCCACATATCCTTTTTATTATCCATATCATATTTATGACTTTGATAATCAGGACGCCATTCGTAAACAGCTCCAAGATCAAAACCAAAACCAGGGATTGATTCATATTTATAACTCGCCTTAACTTTATCAAAAGTTGCATTATCCTTTCCTAGCTCTACAAATAAAGGGTCAAGATTTGAACTATGACCATATGAAACTTCAGACTTAAATAAACTCAAAGTATCAGAAGTAGTAAAGTTAAAATCTAAGTTTTTTATGTTTAAGTATGCGGCCTCTAAACCTTGTAATAACTTAACAGTAACTCCTGCTTTTAAAAAATGCTCCCCGTCTTCCTTTAATACGCGAGCATAAGTTAAGCCGTATTCAGCCCAGGTCATTTGATTAAAGCTTAAATTTTTATTATTTAAGTTTGTTACCCACAAGCTTGGGTATTTAAACTCCTCAAAAGCCAATTTTGCAAGATTAGGAGAGATCCCATCAATATTCATATACGATCGTATACCCCAATTAAAGGCAAGGGCATTTTTTTTGTTTATTTGAAACATAAAAGATGGTAATACAACTCTATTAGCAAAATAAATAGATTTATTTTTATCGCTATTGGCCAAAACAAAATTATTTCTCCAGTAATCCGGAGCCGTTTTAATTGAATCTTGTCCCCAACTACCCGGGAAAACAGGGCTTGTAAGACTTCCGGAGTTTTTTAAAGCCGAACGCTTTACGCCAACATAATTGTTATCAAATGCAAATGCATTACCAACCAAAACTATATCAACTTTTAAACGGTTATCTACAATATTTGCAGGGTTGCTAAATGCGCCAACAACACCAGCGTAATTACTGCTTTGTAAACCCAAAAAATCTTGAGCGCGTAAATTAAAACAGGTTATTAAAATTAGAAATGGTAAAAGTTTTTTCATGTGTACTTGTTTGATTAAAGAACCAAATGTAATTAATTTCTTTTAAAAAAAATGAAGAAAATAAAACAAGGCAAACTTTATTTAAAACTGTCTTTTTTTTCTGAGAAATAATTTGTTGATTCTAGATTCAATTTTGGCGCATTTCCTTTATTTTTAGGTAATTGTAAACTATTATAATATAATTTCAATAACAATTAATCAAATTATTACCTTTACGTTCCTTAAATAGATATGTTAGAAAAATTAGAAGAGATCAAACGCCGTTACGAAGATGTAGAAGCAAAGTTAGCCGACCCAAAAGTGATCGCTGATATGAAATTGTTTAAAAAATTAAACATCGAATATAAAGAATTAGGTGAAATTGTTGAGGTTATAAACGTTTACAAAAAGGTACTTACCGATATGGAGCAAGCTAAAGAAGTTTTAGCCACCGAAAAGGATAAAGACTTTTTAGATATGGCTAAGGCAGAATTAGAAGAGAATAGAGAAAAAGAGATCAAATTAACCGAAGAGATCAGATTATTGCTTATTCCAAAAGACCCTGAAGACAACAAAAATTGTGTAATGGAACTTAGAGGCGGAACCGGTGGTGATGAAGCTGCTATTTTTGCCGGAAATCTTTTTGAAATGTATAGCCGCTATTGCGAGAAAAAAGGCTTTCAGTTAGAAGTAGTAGATTCAAGTCCAGGTACCATGGGCGGTTTTAAAGAGATCGTATTTAATGTAAAAGGCCCAGGCGCTTATGGCATATTAAAATTCGAAAGTGGCGTGCACCGTGTGCAACGTGTGCCGGCCACCGAGGCATCAGGCCGTGTGCATACCTCTGCGGCTAGCTTAGCAGTTTTACCCGAGGCCGAAGAGTTAGATGTTGACATAAAAGATTCTGATATTGACATGGCAACCGCACGAAGTGGTGGAGCCGGTGGACAGAACGTTAACAAGGTTGAGAGTAAGGTAATATTAACTCACAAACCTACAGGACTTGTGGTTACTTGTCAAACAGAACGAAATCAATTAGGGAACAGAGAAAAAGCAATGAACATGCTTCGCTCAAAGATCTATGATATTGAATATCAAAAACGTTTGGCCGAAACAACTAAACGCCGTAAAACAATGGTGAGTACCGGCGATAGAAGTGCTAAGATCAGAACCTATAATTATCCTCAAAATAGAATTACCGATCATAGAATTAACGAAACACTTTATGACCTTACCGGTTTTATGAGTGGCGATATTCAGGAAATGATAGATAAATTACAATTTGCTGAAAACGCAGAAAGACTTAAAGAAGGCGGACTATAAAAAATTATAAATTATAAATGTTAGATGATAAATTAAAGATCAATTTCTATACTTAACCCCCTCATTTAACATTTAAAACTTAACATTTAAAATTACGATATGACCCCAGAAGGAGAAGACAAAATACGTAGCGCATTTGCAAATAAAGACTGGAATGACATTAAAGCGCAAAACAGCTGGCAAATTTTTAAAATAATGAGCGAGTTTGTTGAAGGTTTTGAAAAAATGAGTCGTATTGGCCCTTGTGTTTCTATTTTTGGAAGTGCACGTACAAAGCCTGAGAATAAATATTATCAATTAGCAGAAGAGATCGCTTTTAAACTTGTACAAGAAGGTTATGGAATTATTAGTGGTGGTGGGCCCGGAATTATGGAAGCTGCCAATAAAGGAGCTATGAGAGGCAAAGGAAAATCGGTTGGTTTAAACATTGTTCTTCCTTTTGAGCAAAAACATAATGATTACATAGATTCAGATAAATGCATCAACTTTGATTACTTTTTTGTTCGCAAAACTATTTTCTTAAAATACTCGCAAGGCTTTATTGGTATGCCGGGAGGCTTTGGCACTATGGACGAATTATTTGAATCTTTAACCTTAGTTCAAACAAATAAAATTGCCAAATTTCCGGTGGTATTAGTTGGCACACAATATTGGTCGGGCATGCTAGAGTGGATAAAAACCACCATGCTTGAAGATGAGAAAAACATTAATGCCATTGACTTGGATCTATTTAAATTAGTGGATACTGCAGATGATGCCGTAAAACACATTGTAGATTTTTATTCTAAATATTTATTAAAGCCAAACTTTTAATTGAGCAAATGGATCTTTAAAATACTCGTTTTCCCTCTACTCTACTTTATCTCTATTTGGCCATTTTGGTTATTGCATGCATTTAGCAGCTTTTTTTACCTTATAATTTTTTATTTAATTGGTTATCGCAAAGCCGTTGTAATTCAAAATTTAAAAAATTCTTTTCCCGAAAAGTCCGAAAAAGAAATACTTGCAATTACCAAACAGTTTTACAAACACTTTTGTGATGTAATTTTTGAAACACTAAAACTTTACACCATTTCAAAAGAAGATCTAGCAAAGCGCTGTACCTTTAGTAATGAGGCGCTAAAAACCATGAATTCGTTTTTCGATAAAGGCCAAAGTATAGTTGGAGTAATTGGCCATGTTGGCAATTGGGAATGGGGGGCAATTTCGCATCAGATCTACTTTAAACAATTAATAACCGGTGTTTACCATCCATTAAGCAATAAAAGTTTTGATGCCTTTATGTTAAAATTAAGAGGGCGCTTTGGCGGAAACATTGTGCCAATGAATGGCCTTTACAAAGAACTTTTAACCCTGAGGCAAAAAAACATTCCAACCACTATTGGTTTAATTGCCGACCAAACTGCCCCGCCCGAAAGCGCCTATTGGACCACCTTTTTAAAACAAGACACACCTGTTTTTTTAGGGACAGAAAAGCTCGCTAAAAAATTCAATTACCCTGTTGTTTATCTCCCAATTACTAAAATAAAACGAGGCTATTATCAAATAGACGCTGTTATTATAACAGAAAACCCAAAAGACTTGGCCGAGGGCGAAATAACAAAACTACACACACTGGCATTGGAGAAAAACATTTTGCAACAGCCTGCTTTTTGGCTTTGGAGCCATCGCCGCTGGAAACACAAGCGACCTGCTAACCTCAAATAATTTCATAAATTAAACTCATACATAAAAAAATAATTCTCATTTTTATACTTTAGAATTAAAACAAGATCTTGATCTTATTTCTTAAAAAAGTAAAACAACAAACTAATCATTAACAGAACTAAAACTTATAAAAACATGGCTGATTTCTCTAAACACAAATTTGGCACAAAGGCAATACACGCAGGAGCTGATGCTGATCCGTCTACCGGCGCAATTATGACCCCTATTTTTCAAACCAGTACTTACGTTCAGGAATCACCCGGCGTTAACAAAGGTTATGGTTATGCTCGCGGTAAAAACCCTACCAGAGAAGCGCTTCAAAAAAACATTGCAGCTCTTGAAAACGGTAAGCATTGTGTTTGTTTTAGTAGCGGAATGGGCGCAACAGATGCTGTAATGCGTATGCTTCGTCCGGGTGATGAAGTTATTACTGGCGATGATCTTTACGGTGGTTCATACCGTATGTTCACTAAAATTTATGAGAATTATGGTATTAAATTTCACTTCATTAATTTAACCAATGCCGATAATATTAAAAAATATATCACCCCTAACACAAAGTTAATTTGGGCCGAAACACCTACCAACCCAACAATGCAAATTATTGACATCGCAGCTTGTTCTAAAATAGCAAAAGACAATAATTTACTTTTAGCGGTAGATAATACATTTGCTTCACCTTATTTACAAAATCCATTGGCTTTAGGTGCAGATATTGTTATGCATTCTGTAACAAAATACCTTGGCGGCCATAGCGATGTTGTTATGGGTGCTCTAGTAATGAACGATGATAAATTACATGAGCAGATCTATTTTATTTTAAATAGTTGCGGTGCAAATCCCGGACCAATGGATTGTTTTTTAGTAATGCGTGGTATTAAAACCTTGCATTTACGTATGGAGCGTCATTGCTTTAATGGCAGAAAGATAGCTGAGTTCCTTAAAACCCATCCAAAAATAGAAAAAGTATACTGGCCCGGCTTTACCGATCATCCAAACCACGAAATTGCAAAAAAACAAATGCGCGATTTTGGTGGTATGATATCTATTGTTTTAAAAGATAAAACAATAGAGAACACATTTAAAGTAGCCTCATCGTTTGGTGTATTTTCTTTAGCAGAAAGTTTAGGTGGTGTTGAATCGTTGATCAATCATCCTGCAACTATGACGCATGCTTCTATTCCAAAAGCAGAAAGAGAAAAATCGGGTGTTGTAGATAATCTATTACGATTAAGTGTTGGCGTAGAAGATGTTGAAGATCTGATCGAAGATCTTAAGCAAGCTTTAGGTTAATTAAAACAAGCTTTTTGTAAACATATTTAGCTTATTATAGATCAAATATTTATATTTATAAAACGTAAATAAAAAACACTAATGAAAGTTGCATTTTTTATACCATTTCTCTTTGCTATTAATAATTGTTTTTCGCAGGTATACATGTGTAAAGACGGCACAACTAAATTCACGTCCGAAGCACCGTTAGAACTTATAAAGGCGCAATCCAATAAAACTGTTGGCGCAATAGATTGCGGAAATAAAAATGTGGCCTTTTCTATTAATGTTGACTCCTTTGAAGGCTTTAACAGTGGTTTACAAAAAGAACATTTTAAAGAAAATTATTTAGAAACCATGAAGTACAGCAATGCTACTTTTAAAGGAAAAATAATTGAAGATGTTGATTTTACAAAAAACGGAACTTACACGGTTAGAGCAAAAGGCACATTTAACATTCACGGCACCGAAAAAGAAAAAATAATTAAAACAAAAATTACTGTTAAAGATAAGGAGATCTTAATTGAAACAAGCTTTGAAGTTCCATTAGAAGACCATAATATCAAGGTTCCAAAAGTGGTTAATCAAAAAATAGCATCCATAATTATGGTTGATGTTAAGGCAAATCTAAAACCTAAAGCCTGATTTTTATTGTGATCAAAAAGAGTAAAATAGTCTTATTTGCGATCTTTTATTCTTGTCTGCTATTCCCGCAACTACAAGTAAAAAACTATTTTTCATTTTCCGGAAAAAAAGATGTTGCAGTAAATATTATTACTCAGGATAAATTAGGCTTTTTATGGCTCGGTACTAGTGAGGGTGTTTTTAAATTTGACGGTAAAACATCTGTTCAAATAGGTAAGGATAATCCAATTCTAAAAAAAGAAATTACTGCCTTATTTATTGATAGTAAAGAAGTAGTTTGGATAGGAACTAAACAAGGGAAAGTTTATTCTTTTAAGAACAATAAAATAGACTCGGTCATCCTTTCAAAAAATAACGAAGAAAAGATTACTTCCATTTGTGAAATAAATTCTGCTATTTGTTTTGGCACCTACGGTAATGGAATTTATACCTACACTAATAAACAAGTTGCCAATATAAATTCCGAAAATGGATTGGGCGACAACGTTGTTTATAAACTTACTACGGATAACAAAAATAGTTTATGGTGTGCTACCGACGGGGGAATAACAGAAATCACTGATCTTGCAACGAAACCTAAATTTAAGATAATATCCAATAAAATTGGATTGCCCGACAACATTGTAAGAGATATTTCATTCGAAGAAAACAGACTTGTTATATCTATGCAAGATTCCGGTGTATGTTCCTATAACCTTACTACTTTAAAGATAGATCGTATGCCGTTCTTTTCTAATTGGAGTCTTGGTACGGTAATAAACGCTAATGCAAAAGTGCAAAACCAAACAGTTATTGCTACCGAAAAAAACGGCTTTTTACAAATTAAAAAAGGCAGAATTTCAATATACAATTACGAAAAATACCTTCAAACTACTTCTATTAATAATTTGTTTATTGATAATTCAAAACAAATTTGGATAGCCTCCAAAAAAGGAATTAGTCAGTTTTATGAAAGACGATTTGATTTTATAAACAATGCTAAAGGTTTAGTTGATGATAAAATTTTAGCAGTTGCAACAGATAACGATCATGCTATTTGGATAGGATCACTAAGCGGTATTTTTAAAATAATGACCGATGATGAGGGAAAACTAATTGTCACAAAAATTCAGGATGCAACTAAATTTACTTTTTCTTGCGCAGCAAAAGCGCCCGATGGCAATATTTGGTTTGGCACTTATGGTAATGGTATAATTATTTTAAGTTCGCAAACTAAAAAAAGTTACATCATTAATTCAAAAAGCCATCAGCTATCAAACGATAATATTTCTAATATTTATTTTGCAGACAATTCTACGGTATACCTTTCTACTCTCGGAGGTGGCTTAATTAAGGCGAAAATTGATACTGAAAAAGATGGTACTAATTTTAAAATTGAAAAAACATATACAGAATTAGAAGGCTTAGGCAGTGATTATGTTTACGCTGCTTTAACCGATGATAACGGAAAACTTTTTATAGCCACAGATGGTGGTGGATTACAAACATTAGAGGGCGAAAAATTTACAAGTTTAACCGAAAAATATAAATTAAAATCTAATACCATTGTTTCTATTTGTAAAGACAAATACAACTCTATTTGGGCTTCATCTAATGCAAACGGAATAATAAAATACGACGGCAAAACTATTACAAGCTTTAATCAAGTTAACGGATTGCGGGATGAACAACCTCAGCAATTGATCGCTGCCGATAATACAATTTTCTCAATTAACTCTAAAGGCGTAGATAAAATAAATTGCAAAGATAATTCTATCAGTTATTTTGATCTGTTTGAAGGCGACCTGGAGCCAAATCTAAATGCAATTTACTTTAGTAAGGATAAAATTTTTAGCGGCACTAACAATGGTGTTTTAATTTACAGAACAAGTATTGAGGGTTTAGATTCTATAAAGCCATCCTCATTTATTAAAGGCCTACAAATAAATTACAAACCATTTCCTATTGATTCTGTTTTTGAATTTTCTCATAAACAAAATAATTTAGCATTTACGTTTGATGGTATTTGGTTAAAAAATCCCGACAAACTTACTTTCAGATATAAATTAAGCGGTCTCGAAAATGATTGGTTATATTCCAACGAAGGCAAACTGATCAACTACAATAATCTTGGTGCCGGTTCTTATACCTTCATTGTTCAATCAAAAAACGAAGAAGATGTATGGAGTTCAGAGGCTACCTTTTCATTCACCATACTCTCTCCTATTTGGAAAAAATGGTGGTTTTGGGTGATGGTGATTATAATTGCTTTTCTGGTTATTTATTCCTTCGTTAAATACAGATTAAAAGCACTTCAAAAAGAAAATTTAATCCTCGAAGAAAAAGTAGCGCAACGTACAAAAGAAATTGAAAAACAATCGGAGATAATCGCAGAAGCAAATAAAGAATTGGAACAACTTTCCATTGTTGCAGCCAGAACAGATAATGTTGTATTGATCTTAAACCCCGATGGCGATATAGAATATGTGAACGAGAGTTTTACAAGACTAAACAGAATTACCTTAAAAGAAATTTTAGAGAAAAAACTTAACATTTTTACATCCAGCAATAATTCACGAATAAAAGATTTTGTAGATGAGGCAGTTTCAACAAAACGCTCTATCAAATACGAATCTTTTAATACTAAAAACCCTGATAACCAGGTTTGGGAAGCATCTACACTTACTCCTATTTTTGACGAAAACGATCAAATAAAAAAGCTGATTATTATTGACAGCGATATAACCGAATCAAAAAAACAACAAAAAATAATTGAGCAAAAGAATAAAGATATTACCGATAGTATTTCTTACGCGCGCAAAATTCAGCATGCTATTTTACCTGAGAATAAATTAATACAAAAACATATTCCCAATTCTTTTGTATTGTATATGACCAAAGATATTGTGAGCGGTGATTTTTACTGGTTTGCGCACATGGATGACTTTAGTATTATTGCTGCTATAGATTGCACAGGCCACGGCGTTCCGGGAGCTTTTATGAGTTTGATAGGTTATAATATTTTAAATAAAATTGTTAATGAGCAAAAAATTGTTGATCCAAAAGATATTTTATTTGAATTAAATAACGGCGTTTTAGAAACATTGTATAAGAACGAATCTGAATCTAAAGACGGAATGGACATTGCCATTTGCAAAATAAACCATAAAAATAATACTATTGATTATGCCGGCGCTATGCGTCCGTTATGGATGGTAAAACAAACTGACGGAGAGCCTGTTTTAACCGAAATTAAGGCCGATAAAATACCTATTGGCACCAAACAACAAGACAGAACAGAAACCATCGCTTATACAACGCATAACATTAAAGTAGAAAAAGGCGACTCCTTTTATATTTTTACCGACGGCTATGCTGATCAATTTGGCGGAGCAAAAGAAAAAAAATACAGCACAGGTAAATTAAAAGAGCTTATCCTTAAAAACTCTGCATTAGACTTTACAAAGCAGGGTAATAACATTAAAGCCGAACACCTTGCCTGGAAAGGCTCACATGAGCAGGTAGATGACATCTTGGTAATTGGATTTAAGTTGTAAGTCCTAACACATAAGCCACAGATTTTCGGTTTGCGCAGATTACTTTTAGTTTATAACGGTTTTAGGATTGGCGCTTATGTCCTTAAAATTAAAACGCGAGTTTTTAAAAAAACTTTAACTCCTTCATGAAATGAAAATTAAAATGCGCTGGTTCCTAAGCGGAGTCGAAGTATCCGCCCGCATAGGGCGGATTTGCTGTTAGTGCCAGTTATTTAGTCCGCTACTCTAAAATAGGCTCTTGCTTGTCCGCGACCAAAAATTAACTCATCGGTAGTCATTTTAAAAATTGTGTAGTCGTCAATAAAATAACGTGTCGGTGTTTTCTCATGTGGTCTAAGATCAAATTTAAACTTAGTACGTTTAAATTTTATTTCGTAATAACCAGAACTAAATGGTTTGTTTAGTATCGTTGCTTCGCCTCTTATTCCAGTTTCTATACAACGTTTATTATTTGATCGTTCAAATTCTAAAATTAGTCCATTGTATGTAAATGATTGTTCTGGTTTTAAAGCCCAGTTATTGTCAGGAATTTGAAAATAAAATAAGCTGTCTGTATAGTCTTTGCCATTTCTGTCAACTATTTTATAAAGTTGCCATTTTTTTGCGACACGGCCGCAGGGTGTTTTGTAATAACGTTTGTCATCGTCTTCATACTTTTTACAATTATTAAAAAAAAGTAAAATTGTCGAGATGACTATTAATGTTTTATGGAATCGTCTTTTCATAATTGGAACTAACAAATCTCTAGTCGAATATTTCCTAAATCTAAATTTAGTATTAATGAAACATCACTTCGTATTCACGATTAAATATATTGAAACTTTTGTTTTAAATGTATAAAATCTGAAAGGCAGCTGGCTTAAAAAAGCAGATGCTTACTTTAACAACTCCATCGCCTCTTGTATAGAGATGATCTCGTTTTTAAACGTAGCAATGATAAAGGCATCAAAAAATCCTTTTGTCTCTAATTCTTTTCTGTATTTTTCTGCAGCATCGTAGCCATTAAAGTTTCCACTCGAATAACGGATACTTCCTGAAACAGTTGTTTGTTTTTCAACATCAGTAAGATCTTTAAATTTCTCATCCGTCATTTTTTCAAAGATCGGTTTTTTAAGTGCTCCTAATTGAATCTTAAAAAGAACTAATTTTTTATCTACCGAACTAAATATCTTTTCTTCGTTAAGATCCTCTTTGTATGATTTTTCAACTGTAGCTTTTGTTTGATTTAAAGCAATACGTTTACCGTCTTTGTAAGCAGTAACAAAAGCATCGCTATATCCTTGCACAACAAGATCTGCACGTACTGAAGCTGCTTCTTCAATAGTTCTGTACCCTTTTGTAACGTATCTATAAATACTTTCTCCGGTTTTTAACTCTAACACACCGGCACTGGTATTAAATACGCTTGCAGATATTTTATTTTTAAATGCGCCTAATTGTACACGATAAACAATGTCTGATTTATTGAACGATTCGTTATTTGGAATTACCTCTGCACTATTTGTATTTACAGCAGTAGAGGTATTTGTAACCGCAGCATTTGTATCAGTACCTACGGCAGTTGCTGTGTTTGTATTGGCAGTTAATTTAGCAAACTCCTCATCTTCTTTTTTAATTAATTCTGCTAACTCAGCATCGCTAATTTGTGTTATTGTTTTTCCTTTTATTTTAGAAACTCCTGCACCTTTGTTTCCATCAGTTCTAAATTCATCTCTACGCTTAACGGCCATGCTAACTTTATCATAATTACCCGATGTATAAACCACAGTAGATCCGTCTTCCAAAGTGGTAGAATTAATATCACCAATACTTAATAAAAATGCTAATTCATCTGATGGGATAGACCCTGAATATCTTACTAATTCTACTGTGTAGGCCTCTTTTTCTTTACCTAACTTTGTTTTTTTCTTCGCCAGATCAAAAACATTTCCAACATACTCAGTTGTTTTGTCCATACCTGTGCTGTCGTTCATATACTGTGCGTACCAAGCCGCCCAATAATCATCTGTTTGTCCAACTCCTTTTTCATTTACCGGCACTCCTAATGGTGTTGCTAACTCATCATCTCTGTAATTCGGAATTCCATCTTTATCTTCATCTAACGGACAACCTTTTGCGTCAACTTTTACACCTTCCGGCGTTCCTTGACACTCATCCATCATATCAATCACCCCATCTTTATCTCTATCTTCTTTATCAAAAGCCAGCCAAAAATTATCGCCAAGGGTATCCTTATGTAACTTTTCTTTCTGACGAGATTTTGCAATAAGATCGTATTGTAAGGCAAAAGAGGTATAAGTAAAATTGTCCTTTTGCTTTGTTCCGGCTCTGGTTCCAACACTTTTATTGGTTACACCATCTAAATAATCGGTAGTAGAAAAATAGTATTGAAAATTTAATTTAACGTCTACCCTATCCGTTACTTTCATTAAAACTCCCGCACCTATAGGAAACGACCAGGCTCTTTCTTGATATTTTCCAAATCCATCTGCATTTCTTTCGCGAATATCTGTTTCGTAATAATAATCTCTAACAAGATCTTTTGCATTTTGAGCACCCGCAGAACCCTCTGCCATATCTTTAATACTGCCATCGCTCCAATAGAAATAAGTATTTCCATCTTTATCTTTAAGGTCGGTTTTACTTAAAAATTCAAAACCGGTAACTCCAAAACTAATATACGGACGAACCTTATAAAGATCGGGAATAAAATTTCCAAAATCGTACATTAAATTCACACCACCTGCGCGTATCTCTGATTGAAAATTTTCATTTCTGTTTAATGAATATTCGTTAGCACCTAACTTGCCAAACATAATATTAAAATTTAACTGCAAGTAACGACTTAAGCGTTGAGAAATATTTAGGTCATAAGCCATTCGGGCTGTAAGCGGTGATTGAAAATGTCGTTGATAAAGATCACCATGATAACCTAAACGTCCCATGCCTAAAGAGATCTTAGGTTTTAGTTTCTGATCAGCATTATCAATTGAATCTAATAATTTATTTTTATCCGATTCCTGCTCAAAACCCTGTCTGTAAAGCGCATCAGCATAAACAGTTTGTGTGGGAATGGTTAATGGATTGATGATATTAAATAAAGAATCACCAACATTTTCAGGACCTTTGTATAAAGAAAACGGCTCTTTTTCGTTAATATAATGCTGTAATAATTCTTCCGGAGATAATTTATCTAAAGGAGAATAATTAAGCGTTGTATCTGTTTGAGAACGAACAGTTACAGAAACTAAAAATATAACAAGAAGTATTAGTTTCCTCATAAAGAATTAATTACTGTAAAAATAGAAAAAATATTCTATTTATACCATTTTTGATTACTAATCATTAATGCTTCTTGTACAGTAATTCGCTTACTTTGATTATAGGCAACTACAAAAGCACCTCTAACACCATTATTATTTCTAATAGATTCTCTTTGATCACGAGCACCCTTGTATTCTCCATGAGAACCTACCATGAATTTAGAAAAACCACCTTGCATTTCACTTTTTACCGTTTCAGAAATTCTGAATTTTTGTTTTAAAACAGAAGCAGTAACATTTCCATTAGTAAAAGCACCAATTTGAACCATATAATTTACGTTACCGTCTTTTTTTGCCACTGTTTCATCAACGGGATTAGTATTTGTAGGAGTTTCTGTTTGAGTAGCTACGGCTACTGTTTCTGTTGGAGCTACTACTGCAACAGTTGGAGTAGCTACGGCTACTGTTTCTGTTGGAGCTACTACCGCAACAGTTGGAGTAACTACGGCTATTGTTTCTGTTGGAGCTACTACCGCAACAGTTGGAGTTATAACAGGTTCTGTTGTGTTTGTTGCAACAGCAGGTGTTAAGGAAATTTCAAGTGGCTCAGGCGTTAATAAATATTTTTTGCTTTGATTATCTTCTAAATAAGAGTATTCGCCTTTTAATGTCATAGATATTGAAACCGTACTTGTTAAAGAATAAGATAATTCTAACTCATCTTTAATTAAAACACTAACCCAAACAAATTTAACTTTACCATCAGCAACAGAAAAAGAACTTCCGTCTGTACTTATTGCTTTGGCTATAACTCCGGATTTTAGATCGTCACTGTATCTTGCAAAACCTCTAGTTGAACCTTTTTTTACTTTTAAGTTAACAATGTATTCGCCATCGTTGGTTCCTTTTGAAATAGTTCTAACAACTGTAACATTGCCGGCAGGCTCCTTATTTGAGTTAGATACTGATGTATTCGTTTCTGTTGCAGCAGTTGTATTTGTGTTTGCAGTAGTTTCAGGAGTTGTTGTTTGCGTAGTTGTTGCATTTGCAGCTGCTTCAATTGTTATTTCAATTGGCACCATTTCTACCACTTGTTTAGCATTATTCTCAACAAAAGAATATTTAGCACCAATGGTTTTTGCGCCCGATGCAGATGAGGATGCTACTAAAGTTGCTTTAATTACGATATCATTTTCACTAGGCAAACTTGCCCACACCCATTTTGCTATACCATCGCTAAAGCTATAATTTGCTCCTCTATTATCAAGTTCTTTTAAACTTAATCCTTCAGGTAGTTCTAACTGAAGTTTAGCAAAACCGCTCATTGTACCTTTAGTAACTTTAATTTCTATTGGCACTTCTTGTCCTGCTATTATCGTTTTAGGAATGTTACCTGATACGGTAATGCCATTGTCGCCACCGAATAAACTATAAATAAAAACGGTAAAGGCGTTAACCAGAATAAATAAGTATTTTATCATGGCACTAAAATAGCTCAACTTAAGGCTGAGATATTTGTAGCAGTTAACGTTTTAATAACACTAAAACGTTAACTGTAATAAACATACGATTGTTAATTTCTACAAAGAAGAAGTTCTCCCGCCATCCACCGGAAGGTTTATTCCATTAATATATGCGGCTGCCGGCGAAGCTAAAAACGCCACGGCATTGGCAACTTCTGTTGCATCTGCAAATCTTCCTAACGGAATTTCATGAAGCATTTCTTTTTTTACTTCATCATTATTCACATTTGTTTTTAAGGCTTTATTTTCAATAATATTTGATAAACGTTGTGTAGCTGTTGCTCCGGGCAAAACATTATTTACAGTAATTCCAAACTTACCTAATTCGTTGGCCATGGTTTTTGCCCAATTACCAACTGCTGCTCTTATAGTATTACTCACACCTAAATTTGGCAAGGCTTGTTTTACTGAGGTTGAGATTATATTAATTACGCGTCCGTAACCACTTTGCTTCATACCTTCAATACAAGCTTGTGTTAATACATGATTACATATTAAGTGATTATTAAACGCCGAAAGAAATTCGTCAACCTTAGCGTTAACAATTGGTCCCGCCGGTGGGCCACCTGTATTATTAACCAAAATATTTACAAATCCGCTGCGCTGAATAAATTGCTCAACCAATTCTTTTAATTTTTGAGGTTCGCTAAAATCGGCACATATATAAGAATGTAGCTGCGAACCGTTATTACTAAGTTCTGATTTTGCTTGTTTTAAAGCTTGTTCGTTTCTTGCAATTAACGTTACGTTTGCACCTAATAATGATAACTCCATTGCAACTGCTTTACCAATTCCTTGAGTACTTCCGCAAACGATTGCACGTTTATTTTTTAGATCTAAATTCATGTTATTTTTATTTCAATAATTTATTTATTTGTTCAGTTACCAGATCCCGCTCAAATCCTCTTGAGACCCCGTAATTTAAAACTGTATAAAAAAGTTTTTGCTTATCTGATATTTTTGTTTGTCTTATTTTTTTTTCTAAAACCAAGGTTATCGTATTTAAATAATCATTATCGCCAATTGCGTTGAGGGCTTTATTTATGCAATAATCAGAAATTTTATGCTTACGCAATTCAATTTTGATCTTGATCTTTCCCCAATGTTTTATTCTAAACTTTCCACCGGCCAAAGCTATTGCAAATCGTTCTTCATTCAAAAAATTTTCTTCAATTAATCTTGAAATTATTTGCTCTACCTCTTCGCTTTGTAAACCGTAATCAAACAACTTATAACGTGTTTCATTTTGAGAGCGTTCTTGGTATGCACACCATTGCTTAATTTTAAATTCGGCCATTTCGGGCGTTAGCAATAATTTCTTTACTTTGTGCTCATTAAAATCCACAAACAAAGAAACTGTTTAAAATTTAAATATGCCAAACCTGCCACAACAACTTTTAAACAGCTTATCGCAATTAGATAAGTTTGACGAAAAAGCCTTTGTTGAAGCGCATAACGAAGAAAATAAGATCACCTCTCTTCGCCTTAATCCTTTTAAAAAAGTTGAACTGGATATTAAACTGAATAACCGTGTTGCCTGGAGCGAGAATGGTTTTTATTTAGACGAACGACCTTCTTTTACACTGGATCCTTTATTTCACGCAGGCTGTTATTATGTTCAGGAAGCAGGTAGTATGTTTATTGAATTTGCACTAAAGCAAACGGTAAATTTTAACGAAGCAGTAACTATTTTAGATGCTTGCGCGGCTCCCGGAGGCAAAAGCACACTCATAAATTCGTTAATGAATGATGAGAGTTTATTAATTGCAAACGAATTTATTAAGTCTAGAGCCGGCATTTTAGCTCAAAACCTAAGTAAATGGGGAACTTGCAATACCATTGTAACAAACAACGACACACAAAAATTTTCTCAATTAAGCTCATTTTTTGATAGTATAGTTGTTGATGCTCCGTGTAGTGGTAGCGGGCTTTTTAGAAAACAACCCGATGCAATTGAACATTGGAGCGAAGATAGTGTTGTTGCATGTAGCGTGCGTCAAAAGAAAATCCTTGAAGATCTTTTACCTTCATTAAAAGAAAACGGAATACTCGTTTATAGCACCTGCTCCTATTCTGCAAAAGAAAATGAAGAAATAGTAGAGTGGCTAATAAAAGATTTTGGGATGGAATACGTGGCATTGCCTATCAATAAAGAATGGGGAATTGTTGAAACGCCGCGTGGTTATCGCTTTTACCCACACTTAACTAAAAGTGAAGGCTTTTTCTGCGCTGTTTTGAGGAAAACAACCGGAGAAACAAATTCTTTCAGACAAAAAAAGAAAGTCACCTTAAATGTTACGGCCGCCGAACTATCAATATTAACGCCATTTTTAGCAACATCAAACAATTTAGTTATTAAAAAAAATGATCTTTTTCATGTATTGAATTCTGAGGCTGTAAATTTTTTAATTTCACACGAAAAACACTTTTATTTTAAAAAGGCAGGGGCTGTTATTGGCGAAATTAAAGGGAAAGACATGGTTCCTAATCACGAATTAGCGCTTTTAAATTCGCTAAATAAGGCGAAAAAAAACTTAGATCTGGATCACGAACAGGCTATTAAGTTTTTGAGGAAGGAAAATTTTGAGCATAAAAATAGTGTAAATGGATTAGTATTAGTTACTTATAAAGATCAGGGTTTAGGTTGGGCTAAAGTCTTGCCAAATCGCATAAACAACTATTTACCTAACGAATTAAGAATTTTAAAATAATGGTTAGGCTTGGCAAAAAAAATGATGTTTTTGAAAAAGGAAAAAAATAAAAAAAAAGTGAAAATAATTTAAGAAATATTTTGTTGGGTTAAAAAGTATTACTACATTTGCCCTCCCTTTTCAAGGGCAGTTCTTTAAAAAAAACAAAAAAGCCGAAGTAGCTCAGCTGGTAGAGCCACTGATTTGTAATCAGTAGGTCGGGGGTTCGAGTCCCTTCTTCGGCTCTTTTTTTTGTGAAAGGGGATATACCAGAGTGGCCAAATGGGACAGACTGTAAATCTGTTGTTTCGACTTCGGAGGTTCGAATCCTCCTGTCCCCACTGAGTAACTATGGTGGTTGCAAAGTAAAATTACCAAGCGAAAGTAGCTCAATTGGTAGAGCTCCAGCCTTCCAAGCTGGAGGTTGCGGGTTCGAGACCCGTCTTTCGCTCTTAATAAATGGAAAAGTGAAGTTGATGAGATACGCCTAACACTAGAGGCGACAAAATGATAAAAAACTTGGCTCACGGTTTTTTATTTTTTTGAAAGTCCCAAAAAGAGGGACTTTTGGCGTGTGGGGCATACTGTTCTTTATAAAGATTGAATTACAAATAGCTTTTTAACATCAAAAGCTTTAGATTAAGCTGTTGTAGCTCAGTGGTAGAGCACCTCCTTGGTAAGGAGGAGGTCGGCAGTTCAATCCTGCTCAACAGCTCAAAAAAGTAAAAAGATTAAATAATAATATATAAAAACAACAAAGTAAAAATAAACAACTATGGCAAAAGAAAAATTCGACCGTTCCAAACCACACGTAAATATTGGAACAATTGGTCACGTAGATCACGGTAAAACTACCTTAACTGCAGCAATTACAACTGTATTAGCTTCAAAAGGTTTATGTGAAATCCGCGATTTCTCGTCAATTGACAACGCTCCTGAAGAAAAAGAGCGTGGTATTACTATTAACACTTCTCACGTTGAGTACGCGACAGCTAACCGTCACTACGCTCACGTTGATTGTCCTGGTCACGCGGATTATGTAAAGAACATGGTTACGGGTGCTGCTCAAATGGACGGTGCTATTTTAGTGGTAGCTTCTACAGATGGTCCAATGCCACAAACTCGTGAGCATATCCTTTTAGCTCGTCAGGTTGGTGTGCCTAAATTGGTTGTATTCATGAACAAAGTTGACATGGTTGAAGATGCTGAGTTATTAGACTTAGTTGAAATGGAAATCCGTGAATTATTAACTTTCTATAAATTTGATGGTGATAACACTCCAATTATCCGTGGATCTGCTTTAGGTGGATTAAATAACGATCCAAAATGGGTTGATAAAATCATGGAATTAATGGCAGCTGTTGACGAATATATTCCTATTCCTCCACGTGAAAAAGATAAGCCATTTTTGATGCCTGTTGAAGACGTGTTCACGATCACTGGTCGTGGTACTGTAGCAACTGGTCGTATCGAGACTGGAGTTATTAACTCTGCTGATCCTGTTGAGATCATCGGTATGGGTGCTGAAAAATTAAACTCTACTGTAACAGGTGTTGAGATGTTCCGTAAAATTTTAGATTACGGTGAGGCTGGAGATAACGTAGGTTTATTATTACGTGGTGTTGAGAAAAAAGACATCAAACGTGGTATGGTTATTATTAAGCCAGGTACTGTAAAACCACATGCTAAATTTAAAGCTGAGGTTTACATCTTGAAAAAAGAAGAAGGTGGACGTCACACTCCATTCCAAAACAAATATCGTCCACAATTTTATTTCCGTACAACTGACGTAACTGGAGAAATCGAGTTAGAAGCAGGACGTGAAATGGTATTACCTGGAGATAACGTTACTATTACTGTTAATTTGATTAACCCAATTGCAATGGACAAAGGTTTACGTTTCGCTATACGTGAAGGTGGACGTACTGTTGGTGCTGGTCAAGTTACTGAAATTTTAGACTAAGCCATAGTCAAAATATAAGGCAAAATGGCTCCTTGAAAAGGGAAGCCATTTTGCCATTTATAATAGGGCTTAAACAAATACAGCTTACGGGCGTAGTGCAACGGTAGAATATCGGTCTCCAAAACCGCTGATGGGGGTTCGAATCCCTCCGCCCGTGCACAACTAAGTTAGTAAAGTAAAAAAACAGATTATGAGTAAAATAGGAATATATTTATCAGAAACTAAAAATGAATTAGTTAACAAGGTTAGTTGGCCAACTTGGCCGGAATTACAAAGCAGTGCTATTGTAGTTCTTATTTCCTCTGTTATTATTGCGTTAATAGTTTTTGGGATGGATTTTGTGTTTGAGTTGTTAATGAAACAAGCTTACGACATTATTAAGTAATTTTTTAATTTTAAAAATGGCCGATATAGTAAAAACAGACACCTCAACTAAAAAATGGTACGTAGTACGTGCTATTAGTGGGCAAGAGAAAAAAATTAAACAATACATTGAAGTTGAGATCTCTCGTTTAAAATTAAATGATTTTGTATCTCAAGTTTTAATTCCCACAGAGAAGGTAATTCAAATTCGTAACGGTAAAAAAACAACTAAGGAACGTTCTTTTTATCCCGGTTATGTTTTAATTGAAGCAAATCTTTCCGGAGAAATTCCTCATATAATTAAAAATATTACCGGCGTTATTGGCTTTTTAGGTGAAACTAAAGGTGGAAATCCGGTACCAATGAGAATTAGTGAAGTTAACCGTATCTTAGGTAAGGTTGATGAATTAACCGAAAGCGAAGGAACTGTTGCATCTAACTACATGGTTGGAGAATCAGTAAAAGTTATCAATGGACCATTCAATGGCTTTAATGGCGTTATTGAAGAGGTTATGGAAGACAAAAAGAAAATTAAAGTTACCGTTAAAATATTTGGCCGTAAAACACCGGTTGAATTAAATTTTGGCGAGGTTGAAAGAGAATAATAATTATAAACGAATTGAAGGTTAAATAGCTTTAAAATTGAAATGAGCGCTTTGCTGCTTCCAACTCAAAGTAAACAATTTCTCGAGCGAAAAACCAACAATAAATAAACAAATAAACAAAACAAAATGGCAAAAGAGTTATCGGCAATTGTAAAGTTGCAAATTAAAGGTGGCGCTGCTAATCCTTCTCCTCCAATTGGTCCTGCTTTAGGTGCTAAAGGGGTAAACATTATGGAGTTCTGTAAGCAATTTAATGCTAGAACCCAACAACAACCTGGTAAAGTATTACCGGTTATGATCAATGTTTACACTGATAAGTCGTTCGATTTCATTATCAAACGTCCACCTGTAGCAATTCAAATTATGGAGATCGCTAACATTAAAGCTGGTTCAGCTACAAGCAACCGTAAGAAAGTTGGTTCATTAACATGGGCTCAAGTTCGCACAATTGCAGAAGATAAAATTGTTGACATGAACTGTTTTACAATTGAATCTGCAATGAATATGGTGGCAGGTACTGCTCGCAGTATGGGTGTTACAGTAGCAGGCGAAAAACCTTACTAATCCCGATAGTTATCGGGATAATTAATTATTAACAAACAAAAAAGCTTAACAAAATGGCAACATTGACTAAAAAAAGAAAAGCTGCTGACGCGAAATTCGACGCTAGTAAGTCTTATTCAGTGTCCGAAGCATCAAAGATTGTGAAAGACATCACAACAACTAAATTTGATGCATCGGTGGATCTAGCGATCCGTTTAGGAGTTGATCCTCGTAAAGCTAATCAAATGGTACGCGGTACAGTTACCTTACCTCACGGTACAGGTAAAACTTTGCGTGTTTTAGCAATTGTAACTCCTGATAAGGAAGCAGAAGCTAAAGCTGCAGGCGCGGATTTCGTAGGATTAGATGAATACATCGAGAAAATCAAAGGTGGTTGGACGGATGTAGACGTAATTATTACTATGCCTTCAGTAATGGGTAAAGTTGGTGCTTTAGGACGTGTATTAGGCCCTCGTGGTTTAATGCCTAACCCTAAAACCGGAACTGTAACTATGGATGTAGGTAAAGCAGTAACAGACTCAAAAGGTGGTAAAATTGATTTTAAAGTAGACAAAGCAGGAATCATTCACGCAGGAATTGGAAAAGTATCTTTTGATGCTGATAAAATTGCTGAGAACGCAAATGAATTATTGCAAACTGTATTAAAATTAAAGCCTTCTTCTGCAAAAGGAACTTATGTAAAATCAGTAACCTTAAGCAGCACAATGAGCGCTGGCGTTATCATCGATACTAAAATACTCAACTAAAAACACTGCTAAAATGAATAAAACTGAAAAAACAGAAGTAATAGAGCAGTTGGTAGCAAAATTAAATGCCAACGATAAAATCTATTTAGCAGATTGTTCAACATTAACAGTTGAAAAAGTTAATGCATTTCGTAAACAATGTTTTGAGAAACAAATCTCTGTAACTGTTGTAAAAAATACATTACTTAAAAAAGCAATAGAAAGAGCTAACGATAGTAAATTAGCAGAATTAATACCAGCTTTAAAAGGCGAAACAGCTTTAATTTTTACCGATACTTCAAATGCACCGGCTAAAATCATTAAAGAATTTCGTAAGGGAGACAAAAAGCCAGCTTTAAAAGCAGCTTATGTTGAACAAATGGTATTTATGGGCGATAATCAATTAGACGCTTTAGTTGCTTTAAAATCGAAAAACGAATTAATTGCAGACGTAATTATGTTATTACAATCTCCAATAAAACGCGTTTTAGGTGCTTTGGAAAACAAAACCAGCAGCGAAGAAACTGCTGCTTAAAATGTTGAAAAACAATCAAATAAATAATTTTAATTAAACAAATTAATAACAAGTAAAAAACCATAAAAATGGCAGATATAAAAGCAATAGCTGAACAATTAGTAAGCTTAACAGTTAAAGAAGTACAAGAATTAGCTACAGTATTAAAAGATGAATACGGAATTGAACCAGCTGCTGCTGCAGTTGTAGTTTCAGCTGGTGGTGGCGGAGATGCTGCTGCTGCAAAAACATCTTTTGATGTAATGTTAGTAGACGTTGGTGCTGCAAAATTAGGTGTTGTTAAAGTTGTAAAAGACTTAACAGGATTAGGATTAAAAGAAGCTAAAGATCTAGTTGACGGTGCTCCAAAAGCAGTTAAAGAAGGTGTTGGCAAAGAAGAAGCTGAAGCAATTAAAAAAGCTTTAGAAGAAGCTGGTGCTAAAGCAGAAATTAAGTAATTCTGTATATTTTACTAGTAAGTGGTCTTTTGAACAAAAAGACCACTTACCTGTTTTTTAAGTATAAAAGAACAGAGAACTTTGGAAAGACATAATTGTATTATTTAAACCTCACATAACCTTGGCTGCAAGTACAAAAATTCAAAAACGAGTTAATTTCTCGTCCAACAAATTTCCAATCGAATACCCTGATTTTTTAGATATTCAGGTAAAATCTTTTCAAGATTTTTTTCAATTAGAAACAACACCTGAAAACCGTAAAAAAGAGGGTTTATTTAGAGTGTTTGCCGAAAATTTCCCTATTTCTGACGCACGTAACAATTTCGTATTAGAATTTAAGGATTATTATATTGACCCACCTCGTTATGCTCTTGAAGAGTGTATTGAGCGCGGACTTACCTACTCTGTTCCTTTAAAGGCTAAGTTATACCTTTATTGTACAGATCCTGAACATGAAGATTTTGAACCTATTATGCAAGACGTGTATTTGGGAACTATCCCTTACATGACTCCTAAAGGTTCATTTATTATAAATGGCGCTGAACGTGTTATTGTTTCTCAATTACACCGTTCTCCGGGTGTTTTCTTCGGACAAAGCCGCCATGCAAACGGAACTAAATTATATAGTGCCCGTGTTATTCCTTTTAAAGGTTCTTGGATTGAATTTGCAACTGACATTAACAGTGTTATGTATGCTTACATCGATCGTAAGAAAAAATTACCTGTAACCACATTATTACGTGCTATTGGTTTTGAAAGCGATAAGCAAATTTTAGAAATATTTGGTCTTGCTGATGAAGTGAAAGTTTCAAAAGCCGGCTTAAAACGTGAGGTTGGTCGTAAACTTGCTGCGCGTGTCCTTAAAACATGGATCGAAGATTTCGTGGATGAAGATACCGGAGAAGTTGTATCTATCGAACGTAACGAAGTTATTTTAGATCGTGAAACGGTTTTAGAAGAAGAGCACATCGACTTTATTGCTGATGCTGGCGTTAAATCTATCATCCTTCACAAACAAGATGTAAATACTGCTGATTTCGCTATTATTTACAATACATTACAAAAAGATTCAACTAACTCTGAAAAAGAAGCTATTGAATTTATCTACCGTTTATTACGTAATGCTGAACCACCTGATGAGGAAACAGCTCGCGGAGTAATTGATAAATTATTCTTTTCAGATAAACGTTATGATCTTGGAGGAGTTGGTCGTTACAGAATTAATAAAAAATTGGGATTAAACATTCCAATGGAGATTCGTGTATTGACTAAGGAAGATATGATCCTTATCATTAAATATTTGATTGAGTTAATTAACTCAAAAACAAATGTGGATGATATTGACCACTTATCTAACCGTCGTGTTCGTACTGTTGGTGAGCAATTATTCTCTCAATTTGGTGTTGGTTTAGCGCGTATGGCGCGTACAATTCGTGAACGTATGAACGTACGTGATAACGAGGTGTTCACTCCTACCGATTTGATCAATGCTAAAACATTATCATCTGTAATTAATTCGTTCTTTGGAACTAATCAATTATCTCAGTTCATGGATCAAACCAACCCTCTATCCGAAATTACGCACAAGCGTCGTTTATCGGCACTAGGGCCAGGAGGTTTATCTCGTGAGCGTGCTGGTTTTGAGGTTCGTGACGTTCACTATACTCACTATGGTCGTCTTTGTACTATCGAAACACCAGAGGGACCAAACATTGGTTTGATCTCATCTTTATGTGTTTTTGCTAAAGTAAATAAATTAGGTTTTATTGAAACACCATACCGTACTGTTACAAATGGTAAGTTAGATATTAATAAGCCTGTTATTTATTTAACTGCTGAAGAAGAAGACCAAAAAAATATTGCTCAGGCAAACGTTGAATTAGATGAAAAAGGAAATATCAAAAGTGACAAAGTAACCCTACGTTACGAAGGTGATTTCCCAATTCTTGATGCGGAAAAAGTTCATTTAATGGACGTAGCTCCTAATCAAATTGCATCTATTGCAGCTTCATTAATTCCGTTTTTGGAGCATGATGATGCTAACCGTGCGTTAATGGGTTCAAACATGCAGCGTCAAGCTGTGCCTTTATTGCGCCCACAAGCGCCAATTGTTGGTACTGGTATTGAAGCTCGCGTTGCTGAAGATTCTCGTGTTTTAATTAATGCAGAGGGTGAGGGTGTTGTTGAATACGTAGATGCTCAATCAATTACAATTCGCTACAATCGCAGTGAGGAAGAGAGATTGATTTCTTTTGAAGGTGATGTTAAAACTTATAAATTAACCAAATTCCAAAAAACCAATCAAAGTACTTGTATTAACTTAAAACCAATTGTACAAAAAGGTGACAAAGTAATTAAAGGACAAGTATTATGTGAAGGTTATGCTACAGAAGATGGTGAATTAGCATTAGGCCGTAACTTAAAAGTTGCGTTCATGCCTTGGAAAGGTTATAACTTTGAGGATGCGATCGTAATTAACGAAAGAATCATTCGTGATGATATCTTTACATCCATTCATATTGATGAATATTCTTTAGAAGTTCGTGATACTAAGCGTGGAATGGAAGAATTAACTCCGGATATTCCTAACGTTAGTGAAGAAGCAACTAAAGATCTTGATGAAAAAGGTGTTATTCGTATTGGTGCTGACGTAAAAGAAGGAGATATTTTAATTGGAAAAATTACACCAAAAGGTGAAACTGATCCATCTCCTGAAGAAAAATTATTACGTGCTATCTTTGGTGATAAAGTAGGTGATGTGAAAGATGCTTCTTTACGTGTGTCTCCTTCAATTAAAGGAGTTATCGTTGAGAAAAAATTATTCTCACGTGCTATTAAAGATAAAAAAGCAAAAGCAGAAGAAAAACCGTTAATTGAGAAATTAGATACTGATCACGAGAAAAACGTTTACAACTTAAAATTAAAATTAGTTGATAAATTATTTGTTCTTGTAAATGGTCGTACTTCTCAAGGTGTTACTAATATTTTAGGAGAAGAAGTTATCCCTCGCGGAACTAAATTCACTCAAAAATTATTAGAGCGTGTTGATTATTCTGAGGTTAATCCGGGTAACTGGACAACCGATAAAGATAAAAACGAACAGATCGAACGTTTGTTACATAACTTCTTGATCCAATACAATGATTATTTAGGAAAATACAAGCGCGAGAAATTCCAAATTACTGTTGGTGACGAATTACCAAATGGAATCGTTCAATTAGCTAAAGTTTACATCGCTCAAAAACGTAAGTTAAAAGTTGGTGATAAAATGGCTGGTCGTCACGGTAACAAAGGTATCGTTGCACGTATCGTAAAAGAGGAAGATATGCCGTTCTTAGAAGATGGAACTACTGTGGATATTGTTTTAAATCCATTAGGTGTACCTTCTCGTATGAACATCGGACAGATCTATGAAACAGTATTAGCTTGGGCCGGACAAAAATTAGGATTGAAATTCTCAACACCTATTTTCGATGGAGCAACTATGGAACAAATAGATGAGTACACTGAAAAAGCAGGCGTACCTCAATTTGGCCGTACTTATTTATATGATGGAGGAACCGGTGAACGTTTTGACCAACCGGCAACAGTAGGTATCATTTACATGCTGAAATTAGGTCACATGGTAGATGATAAGATGCATGCTCGTTCAATAGGGCCATATTCATTAATTACACAACAACCTTTAGGTGGTAAAGCACAATTTGGAGGTCAGCGTTTTGGTGAGATGGAAGTTTGGGCATTAGAAGCATACGGAGCTGCAAACGTGTTACAAGAATTATTAACCGTTAAATCTGATGATGTAATGGGTCGTGCAAAAGCTTATGAAGCAATTGTAAAAGGAGATAATATCCCTGCACCTGGTATTCCGGAATCATTTAACGTATTGTTACACGAATTAAGAGGTTTAGCTTTAGATATTACAATGGATTAATAATTATTAAGTCCCTCTAATTAATGGAGGGACTTAAAATTATTCAAAGTAAAATCAAAAAATTCATTACTGTAAAAGAAAAAAACAAACATGGCATTAAGAAGAGATAATAAACAAAAATCGAATTTCTCAAGAATTACCATCAGCTTGGCTTCTCCGGAAACTATTCTTCGTAGATCAAGTGGTGAAGTATTGAAACCAGAGACGATTAACTACCGTACTTACAAACCTGAAAGAGATGGTTTGTTTTGCGAGCGTATTTTTGGTCCAATAAAAGATTACGAATGTCATTGTGGTAAATACAAACGTATTCGTTACAAAGGCATTGTTTGCGACCGTTGTGGTGTTGAAGTTACAGAGAAGAAAGTACGTCGCGAGCGTATGGGTCACATCAATTTAGTTGTGCCTGTTGCTCACATTTGGTATTTCCGTTCGTTGCCAAATAAAATTGGTTACTTATTAGGTTTACCAACTAAAAAGTTAGACATGATCATTTACTACGAACGTTATGTAGTAATTAATTCAGGTATAGCTGCTGAGAACGGAATTAGTTATTTGGATTTCTTAACGGAAGAAGAATACTTAAACGTTGTTGATACACTTCCAAAAGAAAATGCTTTATTAGATGAAACAGATCCTAATAAATTTATTGCTAAAATGGGAGCTGAAGCAGTTCAAGATCTATTATCTCGTTTAAACTTAGATGATATGTCTTACGATTTGCGTCATAAAGCAAATACTGAAACATCTCAACAACGTAAGAACGAAGCATTAAAGCGTTTACAAGTTATTGAAGCATTCCGTCAGGCAAACCAAAATGTGGTTAACCGTCCTGAGTGGATGATCGTTAAAGTTGTTCCGGTTATTCCACCAGAGTTACGTCCTTTAGTTCCATTGGATGGTGGCCGTTTTGCTACTTCCGATCTAAATGACTTATACCGTCGTGTTATTATTCGTAACAACCGTTTAAAGCGTTTAATTGAAATTAAAGCACCAGACGTTATTTTACGTAATGAGAAACGTATGTTACAAGAATCAGTAGATTCATTGTTTGACAACTCACGTAAATCTAACGCTGTAAAAACTGATAGTAACCGTCCTTTAAAATCATTATCTGATTCACTAAAAGGTAAGCAAGGACGTTTCCGTCAGAACTTATTAGGTAAACGTGTTGACTACTCTGCTCGTTCCGTAATTGTTGTAGGACCTGAGTTAAAACTACACGAGTGTGGTTTACCAAAAGATATGGCTGCCGAATTATTCAAACCATTTATCATTCGTAAGATGATAGAGCGTGGTATTGTTAAAACGGTAAAATCAGCTAAAAAAATTGTAGATAAAAAAGAACCAATTGTTTGGGATATTTTAGAAAACGTTTTAAAGGGTCATCCGATCATGTTAAACCGTGCCCCAACATTGCACAGATTAGGTATTCAAGCTTTCCAACCAAAGTTAATTGAAGGTAAAGCCATTCAATTACACCCATTGGTTTGTACAGCTTTTAACGCCGATTTTGACGGTGATCAAATGGCAGTGCACGTACCGTTAGGACATGCAGCTATTTTGGAAGCACAAATTTTAATGCTTGCATCTCACAACATTTTAAATCCATCTAACGGTGCACCGGTTTCGGTTCCATCGCAAGACATGGTTTTAGGTTTATATTACTTAACAAAAACTAAAAATAATTTACCTCACGATGTTGTAAAAGGAGAAGGTAAAATATTTTATAGTGCAGAAGAAGTAGTTATTGCCTTAAACGAAAAAATCGTTGATCTACACGCAAAAATTAAAATTAAAATTACAAACGCTTTAGAAGGAGATAAATTAGTTACTAAATTAATTGAGACTTCTGTAGGACGTGTGTTATTTAACGCTGTTGTACCTCACGAGGTTGGTTACATTAACGAATTATTAACCAAAAAATCATTACGTGATATTATTGGTATGATCGTTAAGAAAACCGGTATGGCTAAAACTGCTAAATTCTTAGATGATATTAAAGAATTAGGATTCCGTACAGCGTTTAAAGGTGGTTTATCATTTAACTTAGGAGATATTCAAATCCCTGCAGAAAAAATGAAGATCATTGCTGAATCAAGAGTTCAGGTAGATGAAGTTATTAGTAACTATAACATGGGTTTTATTACTAATAATGAGCGTTACAATCAAATTATCGATATCTGGACACACGCCAACTCTAAAGTTACAAAACAAGTGTTGGATAAATTAAGCTCAGACCGCCAAGGATTTAATCCGGTGTTTATGATGCTTGATTCTGGAGCTCGTGGTAGTAAGGAACAAATTAAACAATTAAGTGGAATGCGTGGTTTGATGGCTAAGCCTCAAAAGGCTGGTGATACAACTGCTTCCATTATTGAGAATCCTGTATTATCAAACTTCCGTGAAGGTTTATCTATCTTAGAATATTTTATTTCAACTCACGGTGCTCGTAAAGGTTTAGCGGATACTGCGTTAAAAACTGCCGATGCGGGTTACTTAACTCGTCGTTTGGTTGACGTGGCACAAGATGTTATTATTACTCAAG
>JALHPG010000015.1 GCA_022842625.1 Bacteroidia bacterium
GCTCCTTATCCATTAGCAGCGTCCTACTATTCAATCTCTCCTAGTAGCTCAGCAGGAATTCCTTCTCGAGTTTTTGGTGGACCAGGATTAAATGGTAAAGTTTGGATTCAAGAGGCCTCAAAATTAATTTCTGTTTATGGAAATCCGGGTGAAGGTTCTCCTAGTTTAGATGGAAACTGTGATTTAAGAAAAATTGGAAGCGCATTAATTGTATTTACTAAGGATAAGAGTAAATGGACAAGATGTTGCGTGCTTGAAATGCAGGAAAAATATACCCTTGCAGAAGGTGGTGGTATATTCTTTGGACCGAGAAGACATCCTTCTGTTAATAAAGATGGCGTTTATGCTACAGGTACAGCTTCTAGTTCAGCTGAAAGCGATGCGGCTTTTATCTCAGCTACAGGAATGGGTTGGTTCCCTGGTTATGCAATTAATTTAGAAACCGGTGAGCGTTTAAATATGGCCTTTGGAGAAGATAGTTACCAAAAAGAAAATAATGGTAATGATATGATATGGAATCCAACTTCAAACATGAATACTCCGTATCGTTATGCTTTTGGTGGTAAACACTTTGTATATGTATTTGGTGGTAATTCAATTCAATCTACCTTCCCAACAACTAATCCAAGTTCTGGTGCAACTCCTTTTGATTGGGAGCCAACTTTAAGTGGTAGACCATACGGACAAACTCGTTATGACTATGGTGCAAGAATTAATGATGTTTTACAAAAGTATTTTGCTCCCGCAGTTTTCGTTGGTTCAAATAGCGGAAGCGGTCTTGCACCAATTAATAGTATAGAAAGAGATATTATGTGGGTTTCTATGCCTATGCCTGCTCCAGGGTTTAATTTCAGTTCACCTGAAAATATGCCTTCTGATGTTAGAGTTCAAATCAATGTGGCAAAACCTTATCGTTATGGATTCTCAGGAGTTGCAACTTATACAAATTCTCAAACTGGTAGTTTTGTTAATAAATTGCAGAATGTAAATTCTCCAAGTATGTTAACTACCGATGTTAATTCAACTAATCCGCAAAATGGTAACTTCCCTATGTATAAATTTAATACTAGCGATATAGCCACTTTATTTCAAGAAAACTCAACAGCAAAGAGCGCCTTGGATTTAATTAAAGTTGTTCCTAATCCTTATTACGGTTCTTCTTCATATGAAGTTAATAGAATTGATAATCGTGTTAGAATTACGAATTTACCTAGTAAGTGTACTATTAAAATATTTACTATGAATGGTACTTTAGTTAGAACTATTACTCGCGACGTTTCTGGTCAGGATGATATTTACTTAGGTACTACTCCTGGTTCTGGTAACGATATAAAACAAACTAAGCGTATTCCTTATGCTGATTGGGATTTAAAAAACCAAAGCGGTATTTCGGTTGCAAGTGGTTTATATATATTTTATGTTGACGCTCCCGGAATTGGTGAAAAAATAATTAAATGGTTTGGTGCAATGCGTCCATTAGATGTTCAAAGTTACTAACCTTAACTAATAAAGTTTATGATGAAAAATTTAAAATATATTAGTTTATCAGCGTTAATGGTTGCTTCAACCATTACTAATGCTGGTAACCCTGAAAGAAGAGGACAAGCTGGTGCAAGTCAGTTATTGATCAATCCCTATGCCAGAAATTCCGGTATGGTTGGGTCTAACTCTGCAAAAGTGCGTGGTTTAGAGGCGCAATTCTTAAATATTGCAGGAACTGCATATACTCGTAAAACAGAAGTTATTTTTAATCGCTCTTCTTGGTTACAAGGAACTGATATTTTTATCAACGCCTTTGGTTTAACTCAAGGTATTGGAGAAACTAGTACTATAGGATTAGGAGTTGTTGCTATTAATGCCGGAAAAATTGAAACTACTACAGAGGATCAACCTGAAGGAGGTTTAGGTACTTATAGCCCTACTTTTTATAATATTAGTTTATCATACGCAAAAATGTTTTCTGATAATATTTTTGGTGGAATTAATTTTAAGATCATCAACGAACAGATTCCAAATATCTCTGCAAAGGGAGTTGCAATCGATGCCGGTATTCAATACCATACCGGTAAGTATGATCAAATTCATATTGGTATCGCATTAAAAAACTGGGGTCCAAAAATGACTTACAGAGGAGACGGTTTATCGCGTCAAACTGTTGTAAATTATGGTGGTAATTATGAATTAACAGTTAACAATCGTTCAGGTGCATTCGAATTACCTGCATTAGTAAATATCGGTGCTTCTTATGATTTGTATTTAACAAAGGATAGTACAGGTTTATCAAAAAAACACCGTTTGTCACTTAACGGAACTTATACGTCTAACTCTTTTACAAATGATAATTTCTTATTTGGTGTAGAATACGGTTGGAAAGATATGTTGATGTTTAGAGGTGGATATTATGCTGAAAAAGGTATTTTAAGTGAATCAACTCGTCAAACTGTATTTACTGGACCTGCAGCAGGTGTAACTTTTGAAATTCCAGTTAATGAGAAAAAATCTACAGTTGGTTTAGATTATTCTTACAGGATGACAAATCCATTTGGTGGAACACATACTTTTGGATTACGATTGAATTTATAATTATTTTAACTACATTTTTTATTATTAGGAGTCCCGGTTTTAATCGGGATTCTTTGTTTTTTTAAGAATACTTAATTATGGCACAAATAGGATATTATACTGAAGAGGGATTGAAAAAAATGCAGGATGAGTTGCAATTATTAAGAACTGTAGAAAGAAAAGCAGCAACTCAGGCTATCGTTGACGCTAGAGATAAAGGTGATCTGAGTGAGAATGCTGAATATGATGCTGCTAGAGAAGCCCAAGCATTACTTGAATTTAAGATCTCTAAATTAGAGGATGTGATAGCTAATGCAAGAATAATTGATGAATCGCAATTAGACCTAAGTAAAGTAAGTATTTTAACCACTGTTAAAATAAAAAACACTTCTAACGGATCTGTGATGAAATATACCTTAGTGGCTCAAAATGAGGCGGATCTTAAACTTGGAAAAATTTCTGTTGATTCACCTATCGGAAAAGCATTGTTGGGCAAAAAAGTAGGCGAGAAGGTTGATGTACAAGTGCCTGCCGGTAAGGTTACATTTGAGATTTCAGAAATCACAATTTAAATCCAGCATGTCTAGTATATTTTCAAAAATCATTGTAGGACAAATTCCTTGTTATAAAATTGCTGAGAACGAAAATTATTTTGCCTTTCTAGATATTTCTCCATTAACTAAAGGTCATACTTTAGTTGTTCCAAAAAAAGAAGTGGATTATATTTTTGATCTTGATTCGGAAACTTATTTAGGCCTCATGGAATTTAGTAAACGTGTTGCTTCTGCAATAAAAAAATCCATTAATTGCGATCGTATTTCTATGCAAGTTATAGGACTTGAGGTACCGCACGCGCACGTTCATTTAATTCCAATTAGAACAATGAACGATTGTAATTTTGCAAATCAAAAATTAAAATTAACAACAGAGGAATTTATAGAAATTGCCAATTCTATAACTTTAAATTTTAAATAGTTTAATTTACAAAAAGTAGTTTAGAAAAGTTTTTATTATTAATAATAAAGTAATTTAATATGTCTAAGATAAAATTTGGTACAGATGGTTGGAGAGCAATTATTGCTCAGGATTTTACCGTTGAAAACGTTGCGCGTGTAACTGAGGCAACAGCAAAATGGTTAGTTAAAAATCACGCAAAGCCAACAGTAGTCGTTGGACATGATTGTCGTTTTGGCGGACCATTATTTGCAGAAACTACAGCTAAAGTTTTTATAGCACACGGTGTAAAAGTGTTGTTGGCAAAAGATTTTATTAGCACTCCAATGATCTCTTTAGGGGCAGTAAAGTATAAAACCAATTTAGGAATTATCATTACAGCAAGTCACAATCCGCATACCTATAACGGCTATAAAATTAAAGCACATTACGGCGGTCCGCTTGGGCCTGAATTAGTGCAGGAAGTAGAAGATATCATCCCTGAAAAATGTACGGTTGATTATAACGCTATTAATTTGGATGATGCTGAGAAAAATGGCAACCTGCAAATAGTTCCTTTGGAAGAATTATATATTAAACATGTTCAAGATAATTTTGATCTAGAGGCCATAAAAAAATCGGGATTAAACTTGGCTTACGATTCAATGTTTGGTGCAGGTCAGCGCGTAATGTTTCGTTTGTTTCCTGAGATTTACCATTTACATAATGATCATAATCCGGGATTTCATGGGCAGGCACCTGAACCAATTCATAAAAATTTATTAGAGTTCAGTAATTTTATAAAACAAAAAGGTAATATCTCTTGTGGTTTAGCCACCGATGGTGATGCTGATAGAATTGGATTGTATGACGGTAAAGGAAACTTTGTTGATTCGCATCATATTATTTTATTGCTGATCCATTATTTAGTAAAATATAAAAACCAAACCGGTAAAGTAGCAACCGCGTTTAGTACAACCGTTAAAATAAAAAATATGTGCGAGCATTACGGCTTGCCTTTAGACGTTGTTAAAATTGGTTTTAAATACATTTGCAGTATTATGGTTGCCGAAGACGTTTTAGTTGGAGGTGAAGAGAGTGGAGGAATTGCAATTAAAGGACATATTCCTGAACGTGATGGTATTTGGATGGGATTAACCATTTGGGAATTTATGGCTAAAACAGGAAAGTCGTTGAATGAGTTAATTGAAGAAGTGTATGCCATTACCGGTACTTTTTCTTTTGAGCGTAACGACCTTTACATTGATGAAGCTATAAAGAACAAAGTATTGCAAAACTGTAAAAGTAATTCTTATAAAGAATTCGGAAAATACAAAGTGTCTCGTATCGACGATCTAGATGGATATAAATTCTTTTTTGATGAGAATACCTGGATGATGATCCGTGCAAGCGGCACCGAGCCTGTTTTACGCGTTTATGCAGAAGCGGCAACGCAAGAAAAAGCTTTTGATATTTTAGCCGAAACTAAAAAAGTGTTGTTGGGATAATCTAATTTCAACTCAATAAAAAAGCGCCTTCTGAATTTTCAAAAGGCGCTTTTTTGTTTGCACTATTTTAATTACTAGTAATCTAAAATGGCAATATTGTCTAATTCCCAAGTTGATCCCGAACTACCTGTACCTGTGTATTTAAATGCGATAGTTACATTATTTGTTTTGTATGCGCTTAATGAAATATTTCCTGAGCTAACAAATGCAAACCCTCCAGGCGACGCTGTGTAATTTAGTGGTGTCCATGTTGCTGTGGTTGGTAATCCTCCATTATAATTTGTAGATATCATTGCTTGTAACGCTGGTCCATTATAATTATAAGCATTTTCGAAGTTAAGCATCGGATTAAAATTATTCGTTAAATTAAATGGAGGTGAAATTAACCATGTTTCGCACGCTTGATTACTTGAAGAAACATAATTTGAAATTGCTGCATAATAATTAGGAGCTCCACCTGCGTTTGAGGTTACCCAATTTATGTTGCCTAAAACATTTTGTGTTTTCCAACCACCGTTAGTTATACTATTATCGTTGAAATTTTTCACATACACCGGGCAAATTCCTGAAGATATTTTTACTTCATTTAATTGTCGTATAGTTAATTGAATTGCTCCGTTGTATTGTCCAACAATTGCAACAATACTTCCTTTGCCGCAAGGAACTAAAGCTCCGGCAAAATTCGCATATCCCGAAGTTCGCACGATTACTTTAGCACCATCTGTGTTAAAAAGAACGTGAGATACAGAACCTTTTCCAACAGCGTCGGCATAAGTGAAATTTTTTGCGCCATTATCAAATTCAACAGAGTCTAACTGTATCAATTCGTTTTGATAAAAGTATTGAGTTATCAGAGAGGTTGATATGGCAACATTAATATTTTTTAATTCGTTCATGGTAACTTTTCTTGGTTTTACAATGGTACCACTCGATATTTTGTAAACGCTTTTTTCTAAGTCAATAGAATCTAACTGAATTTGTTTTCCATAATCGTTTAATTTTACACCTTTTAAATTAACACGAATACTATCTCCAACATATAATCCTCCCGCATAAGTAAAATTAAGTTTTATACCACCGGTTGCATCTTTAATAAAAATAGATTTGTATAAATTTCCACTAACCTCATCTGCAGTTACAATACCTGTAACATTTACATCATCAGTGAATTTGTAAACTTTGTTTGGTGGAACGCCATAGTATGTATTGTATCTTTTAATAATAGAATCAATAGTGATATAACCACTTACAGCGGGTGGTGTTTTTGGTTCAGGCTCTTCAAACTTTTTTTTACACGAAGTAAATAAAACAGTTGAAACAATTAGTATACAATAAAATATCGTAAGTCTTTTCATCTTTTTCTTTTTAACTAAAATTAATTTTCAATAACAGCAACATCGTCTACTTCCCAAGTTGCTCCTGCTCCTGTTGTGGCATATTTAAACGCTATTCTTACACCATTTACTTTGTAAGCATTAAGAGAAATATTACCTGAGTTTACAAAAGCAAATCCACCTGGTGAGGCATTAAATGTTAACGGCGTCCATGTTGCTGTAGAAGGTAAACCAGAAACATAGTTGGTGGATACCATAAGTTGTAATGCCGGCCCTGTATAATTATAAGCATTTTGAAAAACAAGTGCCGGGTTTGTAGCAGCGGATAGATCAATTGATGGTGAAATTAACCATGATTCGCAAGCAACATTGGATGGGAAGTTTGTGATCACGGCGTAGGGTTTGTTTAACCATGAACCTGCGCTACCAGTTGCCCAATTAATGTTAGCTGTAACGTTTTGTGTTGTCCAGCCACCACTGGTTACCGAATTGTCGTTAAAGTTTTTCTTAAGGTATTGTCCTGGGGTTATGCAGGTTGTGTAATTCATACTCCATTCTGTTGTATTACGAATTACTAATTGTTTTGTTGTTCCATAATTTGTTGCGATCCCAATAATATTACCGTATCCCTTTGGTGTTTTTTGTCCTGAAAAGCTAGCGTAACTATTAGTTCTTAGTGTTATAGCATCGCCTCCACATGAATTTAAAACTCTACTTTGTGCCGTTTGATTAATTTCAACGTATATTTTATTTGTATCCGAAGGCGCAAAGCCTATTCCTTTGATCTCAACTAGATCATTTATAAATCCTGCAAAATAATTAGGACTATTAATTTGATTCATGTCTAAAACTTTAGGCTTTGGCATAACACCTTTTCCAAGATTTAAAAATGATTTATCAGTTTCAACTGAATCTATCTCTAACATTAATGTTGTAGCATTGTATTCAACACTTAGTCCTTTTAAATTTACTCGAATGCTATCACCAACAAATAAATTTACGGCCGCCTTTAAGGTGATATGAATTGCCCCGGTGAAATCTCTTAGGTAGGTTTCTTTATAAAAATTTCCGTTAACATTATCTGCCAACACTACACCAGATAAATACGTATCTGTTTTAAATAATCTTTCGCAGCTATTAGTGCAACTAGCAATAGCCCTTAGGTCTGCGATGGTAACAACCGGACCCATCGGTTTTATTGGCGGCACTTCTGCTTCTTTTTTACAAGCTGTAAACGCTAAGCTTAGCGATAAAAGTAATGAGGAGTATAGTATGATCTTTTTCATGTTTTTTTTATTTTGTATTAAAAACTAAAGGTAGCAGATAACATAAATGTTGTACCTAGCATATATTGGTATTTATTTGGAAATTTAGTTAAGTCTCCAACATCCCAACGCAATTGTTCGAAACCCCAAATAATGATATTTTTATCATTTAAAATGTTGTTTACACTTGCATTAAAGTTTAAAAAGTATTTCCCTTTTATTCTAAATGATTTACCTGCATTTGCGTTAACTGTATAAAAATCAGGTAATTTTTCTTGTCCAATAACATCTTGTATTTTACCGTCACCTTCAACATATGCTTCAAGCGCTTCTGCAGTTCTTCTGTCTGGATTTGGTTCAATATAAAATTCTCCAAAATAATTAAAAGTAGCACTTACGAACCAGTATTTTTTTCCTTGATATTTGTATCCTAAACCACTAACCATTTGCGGTGTGCCGCCAAGACGATAATTTTTTAAATACACCGTTCTGTCTTTGTATAACTCAACGTTGTTATTACTTTGCCAAGCTTGCGCTTTTGCATTGCCGGTGTAATAATAATTGCCATAACCAAATGCTCCTTGAATAACGTGTGAAGTGAACAATGTTTTTTCAATTCCTATTTCAACACCTTGATGCTTTTCGTTTAATCCAGTAACAATATAGTTTACGTTGTTATTATAAAGATCGTGCCAAAACACACGGGTGTTTGATTGGTTATTCATTGTAGTGTTGTAATAAGTAGCTCTTGCTTTAAAACCCGGATACTTAGCTAAATAACTAAACTCATAACTACCAACTTGTTCAGAGGTAACGCCATTAGTCGCTTCATTTCTTGTTTGTTCTGATAAGAACATATTATTAACTTCTGGTGGGCGAGTTAAAAAGCTTCCGTTGGCAGTTAAAAAATTTCTGCCATTTATTTTGTAGGTTACTCCTCCTTTAACACCATAATTTACAAAAGAAATTACATCACTTTTTCCTTTACTGTCTGTTGGAAATTTCCCGTTTGCAACAAAGCCTTCTCTCCAAACTTGTGTAGTTGAAAATTCTGCACCAACATAAACATCAAATTTATTAATGCTATATTCGGCCTGACCCCACGATTGAACTTTGTTTATGTTAACGTTATAGTCGTATCCGAATTTATCGCCTTTAAATATTTTTTTATCAGGATTTGCAAGATCGTTTTGTTGAAAGGCTGCATCAACACCAAGATTTGATGCAAACTGATCGTAATCTAACCAAAACGTGGCGCCTAAAAGATCATTTAAAGTTTTGTATTGATTGTTTTTAAAAATATTACCATTTAATCCTGCGCTTACAAATAAATTCTCAATGCGTTTGTTATAAATAGTATTAAATCCAAAACTTTTAATGTTCTCAACTCTGTCTTCTAGAATATATCTAGCTCTTGTTTCGCTAGAATTTAAACCTTGGCCAACTTGCGATGGCATAGTGTAAAAGTTTGCTTGGTTCATAGCAATTAATCTATCCCAATTAATTTGTCTCGTGTTAACATCGTTTTGCCATAAAGAAGTTAATGCATCACCTTGCGCAGTTAATCCTTGGTTATAAAAATAACTTGGTAAATATCTGTAATAATTAGGTCTGGGGTTTGGTGAATTGTTCCAGTTTAAACCGGATTGACTTGTTTTACCCCAATTATAAAATACGCTGGTAGTTAATCTTGATGTTAAACTTGGCGTGTAGATATGAGATAACATTGCCATTGGTCTGCTTGTTTTTCTAACAGAAGAATTTCTAACCTCACCATTTTGGTAACCCCATAAACTGTTATAATAATTTGTACCAGCTAATTCGTAGGCCTCTAATTGTTCAGATGCAGATCTACCTTGTTCTACAGGGGCTACAAAAGAGGTAAGTGATATTAAATGTTTTTCGTTAATTCTTTTATCTAAAGATAAATAAAATGCATTTGCACGAAAATAAGTTCCGGGAACATATACTTCATCGCCGGTTCGGCTGCTTGCAGATAAGGTTAGCGCCCAACCGTTTTGCATCATGCCTGTAGAATGCGTAACCATTACTCTATTTCTGAAAGCACGGTTAGCGTTTCCATAAGAAATGCGTGTTCCTTTTCTAAATGAAGATGCTTTCGAATCCATATTAGTAAAACCTCCCGCGCCAGAAAAGCCAACTCTTGATGCTGTATTGCCAAATCTATTTTCGCTAAAACGGGTTACATCGTTTAAGCCCCCCCAACTACTAAAATTTGCAGCTCCGGTTTCTAAATTACTCACGTTTATGCCATTAATTAAAATTAATTGGTTTTCTGTTTGATAACCGCGCATACGGTAACGCGCACTGCTAAATTGAAAACTTGAAAACTGAATAAAAACATCTCTGCTGGATTGCAATAACGAAGCAACATCCTGTTGATCCATATCTGAATCTGCATCGGCTCCGGTTGTGTTAAAAATGGGGATATTAAAATTGGTTTTGCTTGTGTCTGAGTGGGTGTCTGTAATATGAGTAGAATCACTTTGTGAAACCTGTGAGTACAAAGAACTCATAAAAAGAACTAAACCTAGACAAATAATTTTTTTAATCATTGTGGTATTAATCATTAAGCTAATTTATTAAATATAATTTTTTATTATAAAATTGTTAAAAAGTAATAAGATGTAGTTTTTAAAAATAAAATAGGATGAAATTTTGATTACACTTCATCCTAATTATTTCTAACTATAATGAAGCGGCTTCGGGATAATAAAGAGAATCTTTATTTTACCTCAAGGGTGATCACTTCTAACTAAATCGTGGCAAATATATAATTATTTATGTTTTGGATTATTAGGGAATTGTAAACAATATATTACCAATTTTTAGGGTTTAATTGTTAAATCGGTTTAATCCATCTTTTAATTTTATTATTTTCAAAATCTTAGCACCTAACTTTCATTTAACATATTAGCTAATTTTATTTATTACTTTTGGCGCTTGTTAACGTAACTATGACTATAAAAAACAAACTTATTTCGCTTTTAATTCTGTCTGTAACCATTATTAATGCTCAAAAACTAGAAAAGGATAAAAATTATTTTATTTCTGCCATTGGATTTTGGAACGTTGAAAATTTATACGACACATTAAATGATCAATGGAAAAACGACGAAGATTTTACACCCGCCGGTACAAATGCATGGAACGGTTCTCGCTACAGAACTAAGATTGATCATTTGGGTGAAGTTATTTCACAGATGGCAACCGATGTAACTCCGGATGGTTTAGCAATTTTAGGAATGTGCGAAATTGAAAATAAAAGTGTTGTGCAGGATCTTGTAAATTCACCTCGGTTAAAAAAACGTAACTATCAAATAGTGCATATTGAAGGACCGGATGCTCGTGGTGTAGACCCATCTTTTATTTATAACCCAAATTATTTTAAAGTTACAAAAGCAGTTTCTTATCATGTTCGCTATGTTACAGATACTACGCATAAAACACGCGATATTTTAGTAGTAAGTGGTTCATTTGTAGGGGAGCCATTAACCGTTTTAGTTAATCACTGGTCATCACGTCGTGGTGGCGAATTAGCCAGTAGACCAAATAGAAATGAAGCAGCAAAAGTGGCACGCCATATTGTTGATAGTATTACAACTGCCGACCCAAAAGCGAAAGTTGTTTTAATGGGCGATTTTAATGACGACCCGGTAAACGTTTGTATTAAAGATATTTTTGGCACTTATGGCGATATTAAAAAAGCAACAGATAATAAATATTATAACCCAATGGAAAAACTTTATAACGAGGGTATTGGTTCTTTAGCTTGGGGAGATAGCTGGAATTTATTTGATCAGGTAATAATGAATAAAAATTGGTTACCAAAAAATTATGAAACATGGCAGTATTATAATGTTCGTGTTTTTAATAAAGCATTTTTAAAATCAGATTTTGGCAACTTTAAAGGTTATCCTTTTAGAACATACAGTGGCGGAACTTATACCGCGGGTTATAGTGATCATTTTCCTGTTTTTGTTGTAATTGCAAAAGAGAATACTAATAAGAAATAATTTTTTTAATGTTTAAGAAATAAAAAAGCCTTTCATTTCTGAAAGGCTTTTTTAATAAGCAGGAAATCTAAAAAAAGATTAAGCTAACTTTACGTTAACAGCGTTTAAGCCTTTTTTTCCTTCTTGGATCTCAAATACTACATTGTCATTCTCACGAATATCTTCTTTTAATCCTGATGCGTGTACAAAGATTTCTTGTCCACCGTCTTCTTTAATAAATCCAAAGCCTTTTGCTTCGTTAAAGAATTTTACTACTCCTGTTTTCATTTTGTTGTTGTTTTTTGTCCCGATTTTATACGAAACTGGTTTATTTATTTGTTTTATTATTTTGTATCTGATTAATTAAATGGATGAGTAGATACAACCTCAATGTTCTTCTTTATTAATTTATTTATGTCTTTTAAATATGGCATTTCTTCATGTGTGCAAAACGACATTGCTACTCCGCTTTCGCCGGCTCTACCTGTTCTACCAATACGGTGAACATAAGTTTCTGCCTGCTCAGGAATTTCGTAGTTAATTACGTGTGATAATTTATCTACGTCAATTCCTCTAGATGCAATATCTGTGGCTACTAATATACGAATAGTTCTGTTCTTAAAACCTTTTAATGCTCTTTCTCTTGCACCTTGCGATTTATTTCCGTGAATTGCTTCAGCAGAAACTCCCATTGCGTTAAGATCTTTTGCTACTTTATCGGCTCCACGCTTGGTACGAGTGAAAACCAAGGCATGCTCAATTTTACCGTTGTTTAGCACAAATTTTAATAAACCACGCTTATTTTCTTTTTTAACATAATAAACGGTTTGAGTTACCAATGTTGCCGTTGAAGAAACCGGATTAACTGTTACGCTAACTGGATCTTTAAGGATGGTATTCGCTAATTTCATGATATCCGGAGCTGCCGTAGCTGAGAAAAATAACGTTTGGCGTTTTGCCGGTAATTTTGGAATGATCTTTTTAATGTCGTTAATAAAGCCCATATCCAACATACGATCTGCCTCGTCTAACACAAAAAATTCTACATTGTGTAATTTAATAAATCCTTGATTCATTAGATCTAATAAACGACCCGGGGTTGCTATTAAAACATCAACGCCTCTTCTTAAATTATTAACCTGCGGACCTTGCGATACGCCACCAAAAATAGTGCAATGCGAAATCCCTAAATTATTGCCATAAGCCGCAAAATTCTCGCTTATTTGCGAAGCTAATTCGCGGGTTGGCGCTAAAATTAGCGCTTTAATAGTACGTGGGTTTTGATTTGTTTTTCTTTCTGATAATAATTGTAAAATTGGTAATGCAAATGCTGCTGTTTTACCTGTACCTGTTTGTGCGCAACCAAAAATGTCTTTTCCTGCTAATATATGAGGGATGGATTGTTCTTGAATGGGAGTGGGTTGTGTATACCCTTTTTTGTCTAATGCCATAACTAGTGGCTTAATAAGTTGTAAGTTTGAAAATGTCATTAATTGTTTTTTCGTTAATATAATTTTAAGCATGAGATTTCATCACGCACTTTTTTTGTTAGTCTAAGAAAAGTGTAAAATTTATCGAATTGCAATTAAGGTGTTACAAACGTGATTGAGATACAATCTTCTAAAGAAGTGCACAAATATACACAATTTATTAACAATGCCGCTTTTTATTTTCCCTTATTATGTTAATTGTTGCAGAATTGAGGCTGTAAGCCTTTGATAGAAAGGGTTTTGGAGGGAGGGGTGAAATAAATATACTTTTTTCGTTTTAATTTGGGCGTTACCTGCGGCCCGGGCTTTCCGCTTCAATCTTTTTGCTCGTTCCTCTCAAAAAGGATTTCCGCTTCAATCCCTAACGCAAGCAACCCAATATTCGTATGTGTTCCGATAACAATCACGCGAAAAGAGTTTTAGATGTTTTTAATTTGTCCCGGAGGGACAAAATAGTTTAGAATGTGTTTAAGAAAAATTTTATGGCTCCGGCAGGAGTCAAACATTGTGTGTGGTTTTGCCTCTCTGAGGCAATAAGGTCAACTTTTGTTTTTTTATAAATGTTTGGTTCCTCCGGAACCAAAGTGTTACAGAATTACAAATTCTGCGGAGCGGACGCTTTTTATTTAGCCAATTAGCGTTAATAGTCTAAAAGTGGGTGTTTAATATGTTAAAATAAACCCTTGAAACACTTTATTAATGGGCGTTTCAAGGGCGATGAAATTAAAAGCTAATTACTTCTTAATTCCTTTTAAAAGTTCTTCAACTACTTTTTCTAATTGTTGGTCTCTTCCTTTTAATGCAAAATTAGGATCCAATGTTTGTTTTATGTCTGGTTGCAGCTCAGTATTTTCATAATATTTCCCATCATTATCTACTACGCCAACTTGTGGAATACCAAACGTTAATTCTTTGTCTTGTAGATTTTCCCACCAAACCGCTGTGCCTGTTCCTGCTACCGGCATACCTACAAGTTTTCCAATCCCTAACGTTTTGTAAACTACCGGAAACATGTGTGCATCTGAATAGTTACCCTCGCTAATTAAAACTGCCGAAGGTTTTCTCCATTTATTTCCGGGCTCAACACCAATCTTACGCTCGCGCGGTATAAATTCTATATATTTTTTGCCGGACAAGAATGTAGCTAGATCATCATGTAACCAACCGCCTCCGTTAAATCTAGTGTCAACCACTAAGGCTTCTTTGTTTGGGTACTTACCTAATACTTGCTCATAAAAAGCTCTAAACCCATCGTTGTCCATAGCTCTAACATGCATAAATCCTAATTTACCGTCTGATAGTTTTTCGGTTTCTTTTTGTCTGTTCTTTATCCAACGTTGATATAGTAATTCGTTTTGTTCTCCTAAAGAAATTGGTTTAACGGTCTCTTCCCAACGCTTTCCGGTTTTATCAACTAAACTTAATAAAATTGTCTGGTGCGTTTTTCTGTTCAATAAATTCCAATAGTTAGCTTCTTTATGATCAATTAAAACACCATCAATTTTTTCGATAATAGTACCTTCTTTTATTTGTGAAGTAGCATTTTGTAACGGACCTTTATCCATTACTTCAATTATTTTCATTCCGTTTCCTGTATAGCTTTCATCATAGTAAACGCCTAATGCAGCGGTTTCATCAGCGTTCTCGAATTTAGGATTTGCTCTACAACCGGTGTGCGAGGCATTAAGTTCTCCTAAAAACTCGCTTAACATTTCAGCAAAATCTCTATTGTTATTTATGTAAGGTAAAAATTTAGCATACTGGTTTTTATAGTAATTCCAATCTGTACCTTGTAAGTTGCTTACATAAAACTTGTTGTTTACTTGGCGCCATACATGTTCGAAGAAATAGTCGCGCTCTGCAGAAGTTATTAATTCCATTTCTGCTTTAAATCCAATATCCTTTTTTTCTTTTTTATCGATACTTATTTTTAAAAGTTTTCCATCGGCTAATAAATATAAATTCTTTCCTTCTTTATCTATTGTAAGATCGCCGGCAGTAGATGCTCCTAATTTTAAAAATAATTTTGTTTCGCTTTCTTTAAATGTATTAACCCACAAGTCATACCCCTTTTCAAATTTACTGAGATAAAAAAGCTGTTCGCCATTACTTGTTATTACAGCATCTGATAGATCTGAAGAGTTTATTGTAAGACGCTCTTTTCTATCCCACAAACCATCAAGGTCAATTTTAATTTCTTTTGGCTTTGGAGTTACACTCGTTGATGCACTTGCTTTATCGCCTTCTTTTTTCTTGTCTTTTCCTTCGTTCTCTTTTAAAATTAAATATTCATCATTATTCATTTTAAAACGCTCATAAAACGTTTTGTCAAAAAACTGACCATATACATCATTTTGTGAGCCATGGCTTGCATGGTTTTTCATACCGTGGCGATTAGAGAACCAGATCATCATTTTTCCTTCAGCCATCCATTTTGGATTTGAATTATCATATCCGCTTTGCGAAAGATTAATAAGTTTGCCTTTTCCGCTTGTTTCAATTAATCCAACTTGCGTTAGCCAGTTATTATCTTCTAAATAATTTACCAATAAATATTTTCCATCGGGCGACCAGTCAAACCATTGGTCGCCATCTGAGTAAGAATAATTTTTTGTTGGAGGTAAAATTTCACGTACTTCTTTTGATTTGATATTTAAAATTTTGATCGCAGTTCGGTCTTCTAAAAATGCGATTTCTGTTGCATCGGGCGAATACTTTGGTTGAAATGATTCTTTATTGGTCTTCACTAAAACTTCTTCTTTTAAAAGTGTTGAATTGAAAAAATAGGTTTCTTCTTTTCTGCTAATTGAAATTTGATGAAGGGCCCAAATGTTTTCTCGCTCTGCCGCAAATACTAACGATCTGCCATCTGAACTAAAACTAACCGAACGCTCTTGCTGTGGGGTATTGGTAATTCTTTTTGTTGTTCCACCTTCAACAGAAGTAACAAAAATCTCACCACGCAATACAAAAGCAACCTCTTTTCCGTTAGGGGAAACGCTCATTTCTGAAGCGCCGGAGTTTTTTACAAGATTTTGTTTTTGGTTAAATCGCTCATCTGTTGTTATTGAAATGTTTACTTTTTTTGCTTCACCATTTTGCATCGTATAAATTTCTCCGTCAAACCCAAAACATAAAATACCTTCTTTAGATGAGCTTAAAAATCGAACAGGATTTTTTTCGTATTTGGTTATTTGTGTTTTGTTGGAAGGGTCTTTTAAATTAAATTTCCAGATATTAAACGAGCCGCTTTTTTCTGATAAAAAATACACATCTTCATTTTTTTGTAAAACCGGAGTTCTGTCTTCACCTTCAAAATCACTAAGTTTAGTGTACTTATCCGAATTTTTTTCATAAAGCCATATATCGCGAGTTACAGATGAAACGTGATGTTTACGCCATTGATTTTCGTAACCTTTACGATCGTGATATAAAAATTTATTTCCGCTTGCATCTACACTTACATCTTCCATTGGCCAAGAGTTAAGCATGCTTTCTTTACCTCCAACTGATGGAACAGAATATAATTCAGGTAGGCCGCCACTTGGAAAAACTACGCTTGTATTAATGTCAACACGCGAAGATCCAAAATAAATTTTTGAACCATCAGGCGAAAAGCAATATGGAAAATCTCCGGCAGAATAATAGGTTAATCTTTTTGCAGACCCACCTTCTGCAGGCATAATATATACGTCATAATTTCCATATCTATCGGATGCAAATGCAATTGATTTGCCGTCGGGCGACCAAACAGGCATAAAATCATGCCCCTCGCTAAGGGTTAACACAGTTGCTTCGCCACCGCTTGTATTTACTTTATAAAGATCGCCTTTATAACTAAAAACAATTTGTTTTCCGTCTGGCGAAATAGATGGATAACGCATCCATAGCGGAGAATTTGCCTTTAATGAAAATGTAAAGCTTATTAAAAACAAAAATGAAATTATTAAACGAGTCATAGTTGGGATTTTTTTTAATTAATATATGAAAATACTCTTTATTATTATAAAACCAAAATCGCCCATCCTTATTAAAGAATGAGCGATCTGTTGCGAACTTTTTTAAAAAAACTATAAACCTCTTTCTTTATCCAAATAAGATTGAACAACTTCTATGGCGTTATCGATCACATCACTTAAGGCTGTAATAAAGGTGCCCGGTTTAGCTATTGATAATGCATGTTCCAAAGCCTCGATCTCCTTAGGAATGTATTCGTAAGATTGATTCGGATTTCTTTCGTTAATTCCTTCCAATAATAGTTTTACAATATCTTCGGCTTTTCTGCCACGTAAAAATTTATCCTGACGAATAATAATATGATCGAACATCTCAGCCGAAATTCTTCCAAGATCTCTAATGTCATCATCACGTCTGTCGCCGGTTCCGGTAATAATGCCTATTTTGTAAGGGGACTCAACACCGGATAAAAATTCTTTTATTCCTCTAAATCCATCCGCATTATGCGCAAAGTCAATTAGTACTTTGTATTCTTTAAAATCAAAAATATTCATACGGCCAGGTGTTTGTGAGGCCGAAGGAATAAATGTTTCTAAATTGGTTTTTATATCTTCAATTGTAAATCCATAAACGTATGATGCCAACGTAGCAGCCAATGCATTTGCAACCATAAAGGTAACTTTGCCTCCAAAAGTAAGTGGCACAGCCGTTGTTTTACAAACCCTGAATTTCCATTCACCTTTTTTAATGGTTATATAGCCATTCTCTGCAATTGCAGCAATACCGCCTTTCTTGCAGTGTTCAACTATTACTGGATTATTTTCGTTTAAGCTAAAATAAGCAATGTTGCAATCAGCACTTTTTGCTATTTCAACACAATGTTCGTTGTCTGCATTTAAAACCGCATAACCATTACGTTTTACACTTTTAACAACAACACCTTTTACATTGGCCATGTCTTTTAAGGTGTGAATATCAGAAAGCCCCATATGGTCTTCCTGAATATTTGTAACAACGGCTACATCACATTTTCCAAAGCCTAAGCCTGAGCGAAGAATACCGCCACGAGCAGTTTCTAATACTGCAAATTCTACAGTAGGATCTTTTAAAATAAATTCTGCACTAACGGGTCCGGTTGTGTCGCCTTTTGTGAGCATAGAATTTTGCACGTAAATACCATCCGATGTTGTAAAGCCAACGCGGTAACCATTATTTTTTACTATGTGAGCAATTAATCGGGTAGTGGTTGTTTTGCCATTTGTACCTGTAATAGCTATAATTGGGATCCTACAACTTTTTCCGGGAGGATAAAGCATGTCGATTACCGGCGCAGCAACGTTTCTTGGTAAACCTTTTGCAGGCGCTAAGTGCATTCTAAAACCTGGAGCAGCATTAACTTCTAAAACTACACCACCGGAAGTTTCTAAAGGTTCGCTAAGATTTTGAGCCATAATATCAATGCCGCAAATATCTAATCCAATAACACGTGATATCCGTTCGCAAATAAAGATGTTTGTTGGATGCATGATGTCTGTAACATCGGTAGAGGTGCCACCGGTGCTTAAGTTGGCAGTGCCTTTTAAATAACACTGCTCGCCTTTTTTAAGAACGGTATCTAATGTGTAATTGTATTTTGCTAATTGATCGTGAGTTTCTTTATCGATACTGATCTCTGTTAAAACATTTTCATGTCCGTATCCTCGTCTTGGATCTTTATTTTCTTTATCTATTAATTGTTGAATGGTTGATGCGCCATCACCAATAACGTGAGCGGGCTCGCGCAAGGCAGCGGCAATAAAACGATGATTAATAACCAGTACACGAAAATCGAAACCTGTAATAAATTTTTCTACAATAATTTTACGTGAATATTTTTTTGCATGATGAAAAGCCTCCATGGCTTCTTCCTCAGTTTTTACATTAATAGAAGCGCCTTTTCCATGGTTGCCATCTAGTGGCTTAAATACTAATGGAAATTTTACTTTTTCAATCACTTCTTTTACTTCCTCTTCATGAACAATGCACATACCTTTCGCCACAGGTATAGCTGCATCGGCAAGCATACGTTTGGTTTCATCTTTATTACTGGCAAGATCAACCGCGATCGAACTTGTTCTATCTGTCATGGTAGCTCTAAAGCGTACCTGATTTTTACCATAACCTAATTGCACCAACGATTCACCATTTAAACGAATAAAAGGAATGTCTCTTGCAACCGCTTCATCTACAATAGATCCGGTACTTGGACCAAGACGCTCGCGTTCGCGCATTTGACGCATGGTTATCAAGTCGGCATTAAGGTCGTATTCTTTAGAAGCTATTAAAGCTTCAGCAATAGCAACCGCAGCTTTTGCGGCGTATATACCAACCTTTTCTTCCATGTAAGAAAACACTACATTGTAAACACCCTCTGTTCCTGTGCCTCTGGTGCGACCAAAGCCAACTTCCATTCCGGCAAGCGTTTGAATTTCTAAAGCTATATGTTCTACAACATGTCCCATCCAAGTGCCTTCCTTAACACGTTCAAAAAAGCCACCGGCATGGTTTTTGGAGCATCTATGTGAAACCATTGTGGGTATCATTGCTTCTAACCTTTCTGCAAATCCCGGAATTTTATCTGTAGGAGATTGTTCTAATTCTTCCAGGTCTAACTTCATTACAATTAGTTTTTTTCTGTAGTTTGACCAGTAATTAGGGCCTCTCAGGGCTTTAGTTTCAATGATTTTCATTCGCTTGATTTTTGCAATTTCTTGAAAGTACTATTTGTTTTTTGTATAAACAACAATGTGTTTAAAATAAGATGATAAATGGAAAGACTTAGCAATTGTTTAATAGATAATTAAGGTAGTTTTGTCTAATAATTAAAAATAAAACATGAGTGTACCTAAGGGCAAACTAATAATAATTGGCGGTTCGGTTGATAAAGGAAGTTTTACTGAAAAGGAAGAGGATCTGCAAGCGAAACTCAAATTTTTTGAGCAAGGGATCTTAAACAGAATTATCACTGAATCAAAGAATAAGAATGCCTCGCGTATTGAAATAATAACAACAGCAAGCAGCATTGCTAAGGAAGTTGGCGAAGGATATGTAAATGCGTTTAAGCAGTTAAATGTATTAAATGCAGAAATATTAGATATTAGAACACGTGAAGAAGCTAATGCTCCGGAAAACATTGAACGTTTAAAAAATGCCGATGTTGTTATGTTTACAGGCGGGGATCAGTTGCGTTTAACTTCTATTTTTGGAGGAACTGCATTTCATCATTTGTTATTAGAGAAATATGAAAATGAACATTTTGTTATTTCGGGTACATCTGCAGGTGCTGCGGCAAGTTCAAATAATATGATCTATCAAGGAAGCAGCAGTGAATCTTTATTGAAAGGTGAAGTAAAAATTACCGGAGGTTTAGGATTTATAAATAATGTAATTATTGACACACATTTTGTTCAGCGTGGAAGAATAGGGAGGTTGTTGTATGCTTGCGCAAGTAATCCAATTAATATTGGTATAGGCTTAGGTGAAGATACCGGTCTTTTAATTACTGATGGAAACAGCATGGAGGCAATAGGTTCAGGATTAATTATTTTGGTAGACGGAACGCATATGCGCAACACCAACTTAACGGATGTTGAAATTGGAGAGCCTGTGTCAATCGAAAATTTAATTGTTCATGTCATGTCAATTGGCGACCATTTTGATCTTAAAACAAAACGTTTGACTATTGATCATTTTAAGCCAAAAGTAAAACACGAGTTATAAATAAAACTGCGTTGGAAATAATCCGACGCAGTTTTAATCTTTATAAATTCCAATAAATAGATCTTCACCTTCTTTTTTTGAAGCACGATACATGCCTTCTGAATTATATGGTAGTTCAATATTTCCTTTTGCGTCTAATGCAATAAGTCCGCCTTCGCCGCCGATCTTCACTAATTTATCCATTACCACAATATCGCAAGCTTTTTTTAATGTAAGACCTTTATATTCCATTAAGCAAGAAATGTCGTATGCAACCACAGAGCGAATAAAAAATTCACCATGACCGGTACATGAAACAGCACATGTTTTATTGTTTGCATAAGTGCCGGCACCAATAATGGGTGTATCGCCAACGCGACCATGTTTTTTATTTGTCATGCCACCGGTGCTTGTTCCTGCTGCTAAATTTCCATGCACATCAAGTGCTACGCAACCAACTGTTCCGAATTTTTTTTCCCGTCCGAACGGATTTTCATCCGGGCGGGCCTTATCAACTGTGTGATCGAGTATCATCGTATCGCTTTCTTTTGCCTGTTGCAATTGGTCGTATCGCATTTGAACGAAAAAATAATCATCCGGCATAAATTCAGCATTTATTTTTTTTGCAAATTCTTGCGCACCCAATCCGGCCATGAATACATGTTCCGATCTATCCATCACTCCTCTGGCAAGGCTGATTGGATTTTTAATATTCTGAACGCCTGCAACTGCTCCTGCGCTTAGGTCTTTTCCGTTCATCAGCGATGCGTCCATTTCGTGCTTACCCTCATTTGTAAACACAGCTCCTCTTCCTGCGTTAAAAAGAGGGTTGTCTTCTAAAGATCTGATAGCAGCTTCAACCGCATCGATGCTTCTACCGCCTTTTATTAAAATAGTTTCTCCTGACGTGATAGCATCCTCTAACGCTTTTTTATAACTTAATTCTTTTTCGGCTGTCATCCTTGAACGTAAAATAGTTCCGGCGCCACCGTGTATAGCAAGTGCAAATTTTCTCATTAACGTAAAGGTATTAAAAATGTATTCGTAATAATTTTATTTAGGGCTAGTTAATTTCAAAATTTCATCTATTCTGTTTTTAGAATAGAGGTCATCCGCTTTGATCTTTAAAGCATTTTCATATTCTGTTTTTGCTTCAGCATAACGTTTCATTTTAAAATAACCATCTGCTTTTGTAATTGTTTCTTTATAAACATTTTTTCCAATTGGTTGGGCAATACTATGGTTTGAGTGACCTTTTTTAACATTAGATTCATTGGTGGTAGGTTCTGTTTCGGTAACTTTTATTTTTTCCGGATTTTCTTTTTGAGTGTTTTCTTTTTCGGGAGCAGGTTTGTTTTTAGATTTTTTTTCTTCCAGCATTTTTTCTTTTGCTAATTGATCACTGGCCGCTTTTTCAAACATTGCTTTGTCCTTAGCAGTTTTTTCGGCAATAGCTTTATCGTTTGCGATTTTATTAGCAGCGGCTTTTTCTGCAGCCTCTGCAGCTAAGGCCTCATCTTTTTCTTTTTTATTTTTAATACAAAGTTCGGCTTTGCTAATTTGATCTTTTGGATATTGTTCTCCCGGAAGCAAATCAATTGCTTTGGCGTAATAATCTTTTGCAGCAGGACAATTATGATTTTTCATCGCATCGTCACCCGATTTGTTTAGTGCGCAAAACTTTTGAATAAGAGAGGTCTCTGCATCATAAATTTTTGACAAGATGCTCAGACCATTGTTCGTAACAGCTTCATCTTTATCAAAATTCTGACCTTTTGATTTGTATTCTACTTTTACAAGCGGTTCGTTTAGTCCAATATAATCAACCCCTTTAAGAGGTTTCGACATTAAAAAGCCGCTGATTTTTACTGTAGGTTTATAATTATCTTTTCCTACATTTTCCGAAACGCCGGTAGTTGAAACGTAGAATTTTTTAGTGTTACAGCCGGGTGATGAAATTGTAAGAATGTATTCTCCGCCTGAGGGAATGTCAATTACAAAATCTCCTTCGGCGTTGGTATTTGTTTGGCCGAGCTGTTTAGTTTCTTTATATAATTTTATTTCTGCACCACCAAGAGCTTTCTCTGACTTTTCGGCGGTACTGGTTAATCGCCATGATCTTAGTTCCACCGTACTGCTCAGTTTTAACATCCAATCTTGAGAATAACTAATGAGCTCACAAAATAAAAATACGATAAATAAATAGTTTTTTGTTTTCATGATTAAACAGTAAATGCTTGATTATTTGCTGCCAGTTATTTTTTCAATATCGGCCAATTTATTTGTAGAATAAGCATCAGTAGGTTTTATTTTAAGAGCTTCCTGATAAGCAGTTTTTGCTTCAGCATAACGTTTCATTTTAAAATAACCATCTGCTTTTGTAACGGCCTCTTTATGTAGATCTTTACCAAGAGGAGCAGCAATAGTATGCTTGGCTTCGCCTCTTTTTTCATTTGCTTCTTTTTCAGCAGCCTCAGTTTCTTTAATTTTTATAAGTTCTTTCTCTTCTTTTTCTTTAGCAAGTTTATCAGCCTCAGCTTTTTCTTTTGCTAATTGTTCTGCAATGTCTTTATCGGCAGCAGCTTTTTCTGCCGCTAATTTTTTTGCTGCCTTCTCCGCAGCCAATTTTTCTTTTGCTATTCTTTCTGCCTCATCTTTATCTTTTGCAGCTTTCTCTGCAGCCAATTTTTCTGCAGCGAGTTTATCTTTAGCTGCTTTTTCTGCAATTAATTTATCAGCAGCCGCTTTTTCTTTAGCAAGTTTTTCGTTCTCAATTTTATTTTTTGCGGCTTTTTCTGCAGCCAGTTTATCTGCTTCTGCTTTTTCTGCAGCTAATTTATCTGCTTCAGCTTTTTCTTTTGCAGCTTTTTCAGCGGCGACTTTTTCATTTGTTAGTTTATCCGCTTCAGCTTTTTCTTTTGCAGCTTTCTCTGCAGCAGCTTTTTCATTCGCTAGTTTATCTGCCTCTGCCTTTTCTTTTGCGGCTTTTTCAGCGGCTGTTTTTTCTGCAGTTTGTTTATCTGCCTCTGCCTTTTCTTTTGCGGCTTTTTCAGCGGCTGTTTTTTCTGCAGTTTGTTTATCAGCTTCTGCTTTTTCTTTAGCGGCTTTCTCAGCGGCTGTTTTTTCTGCAGCTAATTTATCTGCTTCAGCTTTTTCTTTTGCAGCTTTCTCTGCAGTTTGTTTATCAGCTTCTGCTTTTTCTTTAGCGGCTTTCTCAGCGGCTGTTTTTTCTGCAGCTAATTTATCTGCTTCTGCTTTTACTTTAGCAGCTTTCTCTGCAGCTATTTTTTCTGCCTCTGCTTTTTCCTTTGCGGCTTTCTCTGCAGCAGCTTTTTCATTCGCTAGTTTATCTGCCTCTGCTTTTTCTTTTGCGACTTTCTCTGCAGCAGCTTTTTCACTTGCTAATTTATCTGCCTCTGCTTTTTCTTTTGCGACTTTCTCGGCAGCAGCTTTTTCATTCGCTAATTTATCTGCCTCTGCTTTTTCCTTTGCGGCTTTTTCAGCAGCAGCTTTTTCACTTGCTAATTTATCTGCCTCTGCTTTTTCCTTTGCGGCTTTTTCAGCAGCAGCTTTTTCACTTGCTAATTTATCTGCCGCTGCTTTTTCTTTTGCGACTTTCTCCGCAGCAGCTTTTTCTGCTGCTAATTTATCTGCCTCTGCTTTTTCTTTTGCGACTTTCTCCGCAGCAGCTTTTTCTGCTGCTAATTTATCTGCCTCTGCTTTTTCCTTTGCGGATTTTTCAGCAGCAGCTTTTTCACTTGCTAATTTATCTGCCTCTGCTTTTTCTTTTGCGACTTTTTCAGCAACAGCTTTTTCTGCTGCTACTTTTTCTGCCTCTGCTTTTTCTTTTGCGACTTTCTCCGCAGCTGCTTTTTCTGCTGCTAATTTATCTGCTTCTGCTTTTTCTTTAGCGGCTTTCTCTGCAGCAGCTTTTTCACTTGCTAATTTATCTGCCTCTGCTTTTTCTTTTGCGACTTTCTCCGCAGCTGCTTTTTCTGCTGCTAATTTTTCTGCTTCTGCTTTTTCTTTCGCAGCCTTCTCAGCGGCAGCTTTTTCTTTTGCTGCATTTTCCGCGGCAAGTTTATCTGCTTCCGCTTTTTTAGCTAATCCCTCTTCTTCTTTAATTATTTTTTGGATTAAGGCTAATCGATCTTTAGGATGTTGTTTGTTTGGTAAAAAGGTTAATGATTGTTCGTAGTTTGTTTTCGCTTTTACCCAATCTTGCGTTGTAAATGCAGCATCAGCTGCAGCAACAGCAGTTTCATATTTTTTAATTAAAGCTCTTTCGTCATCTTTAATACGCTGAAGAGCTCCCAACATTTGGTCGGTGTAAGCCTTATCATCTGAAAATGATTTTTTTGCTGCGTTATAAGATATGTTTAACAAAGGTTGGTTAAGGGCCGAATAATCTATGCCGGGTAATGGTTCAAATAAAGAAAAGGATTCAATGTTTAATATAGATTTAAAATTTTTGGCTGTTTTGTCCGAAGGAACATCCATGGTTGAGGCTTGCACCTTTTTAGTAACCATGCCGGGACTGCTCATTATAATTGAATAATTTCCGTTTGGCGGGATCTCTAGTTTAAAATTACCTTCACTATCGGAGTTTGTTTGTTTTACCAAAGTTGATCCGTTATATAATTTAATACTTGCTCCGCCCATACCCTTTCCTTCTTTTTCGATCCTGCTGGTAAAAACGAATACCCAATCTTGAGAATAAAAATTTAAACTGGTAAATAAAAATAAAAGAATGATCTTGATGTTATTTTTCATTGTTTGGTTCTTGTGATTTTATTTAAAAATAAACATAATTGTATTTTCAGGCAAAATTTGTTATTAGCTTTAATTAGCACCTTTTTTCAGGGTAATATACTCAGCTTTTTTGATTTTATTTAGCAACTAAATCGCTTAGAAATCAATGTAAAGTATATAATACTATAAAACGTAGCAAAACAAAACTATTTTGTGTAGTATATTCGTATTAAAATTTAAAATATATTAAAATGGAAACAACAAAAAATGTAGAAACTTATTTTAATTTAATAAATAGTATTAAATATGAAAATGAGAATGGTGGGGCTTATGCTTATTTGCAATTTTTAGCCTACACCAGAGAAGCAATAGGTTCATTGAGGTCAATAAAGCGATTGGAAAGACAAATAGAGTCGATTGAAGCGATCAATTGGTTATTTAATGAATGCCTTGCAGTTAATTTTACTTACAGGCATAAAATAATTTTTGAAGAAAAAAGGAATGAGGCGTTGAAGGTCTTCAACTATATTGATTTTGTGGTACAGGAGCAAAAATCCAAAGAAGCAAGATCAAACAATGTTATTCACGCTCAAGCCGCTTAACAGGATATTAATAAATGAGATAAATCACTTCTTGGAGTATTTATTTATTTTTTAGGTTTGGGTACTGATAAATCTATTTACATTTGTTTTAACTTATAAAAGTAAACGCTATGAATTTATTAATCTTAATCCTAGCCACAATTATTTCAAACCCGAGTTTAACGGTAAAAAGTACGGCTTTTGCAAATAATAATTATATCCCTTTAAAATACACTTGCGATGGTCCGAACGTTAATCCTGCACTTGTTATTGAGGATATTCCAAAAAACTCAAAAAGTCTAGTTCTTATTATGGATGATACGGATTCGCCAAATGGAGAATTTACACATTGGTTAATGTGGAATATTCCTCCAAAAAAGAATATTGTCGAAAACAGTGCGCCGGGAATTCAAGGTGTAAATAGTATGCTTCAAAATAAATACTACGGACCTTGTCCTCCGAACGGAATGCATAAATACAACTTTAAAGTTTATGCGCTAGATGTAATACTTGACCTTCCAAAAACTGCTGATAAAAAAGCTGTATTATCTGCGATTGAAGGACATGTATTATCAAAAGGAGTTCTTATTGGGTCTTATTACAGACAATAAAATAAGTTGACCTAAATACTTTATAATTAAAATAAACTAGTGTCACCCGATCTCTTGTTGCTTATTAGCATTGTTAAGTAATTCAATAACCTCTTGATCACTTATCTGTGGAAACCTTTGATAAAATTGACCAACTCCCATAAATTCTTCCGGGGAATGTAGGCAAATGAATTCATTTACAATGGAGGACATTTTTTTTGTTGCCGAATGCGGCGCAACCGGAACTGCAATAATAATTTCTTTGGGTTTATTTTTTTTAATTTCTTCAACTGTTGCCTGAATCGTATTTCCCGTGGCAATTCCATCATCAACAATAATAACCGTTTTGTTTTTTAAATCTGTAGGTTTACGGTTGCCCATGAATAAGGTAAACTTTTCTTTTAAAGATTTTAAAATTCTGTCAATTTCTTTTTTTATATAATCTTGCGATACATCATTTGACGAGTAATTAATTATTGCGCCATTTAATGTAACAGAGCCAATAGCGAATTCGGCATTATTAGGATGACCTATTTTTTTTGAAAGAAATATTTCTAAGGGTAAATTAAGTGATTTGGCAAGATAATAACCCAAAGGAACCCCGCCTCTTGGAATGGCAATTATTATTGCGTTTTTATTTTTAAATTTTTCCAATTTTCTGCCGAGTTGTTTTGCGGCGTCATATCTGTCTAAGAACATAAAACAAAAATTTAAGATGTTTGCTCATTTTATTTTCTTTATTAAAAGGCACTATTTATTTTCACGAAGATATAATCTGAGACGGTTTGGGATAATGATTTTAAGCAAAATTAAAAGTGATACGCATCATCATTGCAGTTTCTTGTATGCAGTATCGGATAAAGTCATCAATAAAAAATAATTCACAAGGTTATTTTAGATCCTCTGCTACACCAATTGGAGAGTGTAATTAAAATAAAAAAGCCCTTCATTTTATTGAAGGGCTTTTTTTAAATTTTTGTGGTCATGTAGGGAGTCGAACCCCAAACCTCCTCATCCGTAGTGAGGTGCTCTATCCAGTTGAGCTACATAACCTAAATTTGAGTTGCAAAAATATACATTTTTTTAATACCTTGCAAAGGATTTATTTAAGATTATGCAGAAAATTATAGAAGCCGCATGGCTAAACCGCGAGTTGGTAAAAGAAAAAGCTACATTAAACACTATTAATGAGGTTATTGAATTGTTAGATAAAGGCTCTTTGCGTGTTGCAGAGCCTAAAGCGGATGGAACCTGGCAGGTTAACGACTGGGTAAAAAAAGCGGTTATTATGTATTTTCCTACCCGCAAAATGCATGTTATGGAGGTTGGTCCTTTTGAATTTAATGATAAAATGTCTTTAAAAACCGGCTATGAGCAGTTGGGTGTGCGTGTTGTACCTCCTGCAGTGGCTCGTTACGGATCATTTTTAGCTAATGGTGTAATAATGATGCCGAGTTATGTAAATATTGGCGCTTATGTTGATAGCGGAACTATGGTGGATACATGGGCTACCGTTGGTAGTTGCGCGCAAATAGGTAAAAACGTGCATTTAAGTGGTGGTGTTGGTATTGGCGGAGTGTTAGAGCCTGTGCAGGCAGCGCCGGTTATTATAGAAGATAATTGTTTTTTAGGTTCACGTAGTATCGTAGTTGAAGGTGTAAGAGTAGGTAAGGAAGCGGTTTTGGGAGCCAATGTGGTTTTAACCATGTCTACCAAAATAATTGATGTTACCGGAACCACACCTGTTGAAACAAAAGGTTATGTACCTGAGCGCAGTGTGGTTATTCCCGGAAGTTATACAAAAACGTTTCCTGCGGGAGAATATCAAGTGCCATGTGCGTTAATTATTGGAAAACGTAAAGAAAGTACTGATCTAAAAACTTCTCTTAACGATGCATTAAGAGATAATAACGTTTCTGTATAATGATACCTATCTTACTTTTGTTTGTTGTTCATTTTTTTGGAGATTTTGTTTTTCAATCTTCTAAAATGGCAACAGGCAAAAGTAAAAGTATAAAATGGCTGAGTATACATGTTGGCGTTTATGGGTTGGTGTCTTTAATTAGCCTAATTATTTTAGGAAGTTTTTACCACAATTTTTTATTTGGTTTTTATTGGTGGATCACCAATGTGATTTTACATTTTGTAGTTGATTTTTTTACTTCAAAGATCACCTCACGTTTTTGGGAACAAAAGAACATGCGTTTCTTTTTTGTAATGATAGGCTTTGATCAATTGCTACATGCAATTTGTTTGATAAGTACTTTTTTTATTTTTCAAGATCTAATTAATCTGTCAAAATATATCCAAGAAATGTTTTTTGTATACTAATGTTGTGATTGTTCCTGACGTGAAATGAATTGCAGATCAGCAATTAATTTTAAAACAAATTCTAATTGTTCTTCGCGGCTTATATCGCTGTTGTCTAAAATAATGGCGTCATCTGCTTTAATTAGTGGATTTTCTTTTCTATTAATATCCTCAGTATCACGTTCCAACAAACTATGTTTAACTTCCTCTAATGTAAAATATTGTCCTTTACTGCTGTATTCGGTTAGTCTGCGATGAGCACGCACATCTCCGTCGGCCGTCATAAATAATTTTAATTCCGCCTTCGGAAAAACATTGGTTCCAATATCTCTACCATCTAAAATAACGCCTTTGCTTTTACCCATTTTGCGTTGCAGGGCCACCATTTTTTCGCGAACTTCTTTTATAGAACTCACCTTGCTTACAATACTACTAACTTGCATGGTTCTTATCTCGCGCTCAACATTTTCGTTATTTAAATAGGTATCAGAAATGTGGGTTTGTGGATTAAAAACAAAGGTTACTTCAATATTATCTAACGAAGCAATTAATTTTTCTACGTTAATGTTGTTGTTTTCATCAATAATGCCATTGCGTAAAGCATAAACCGTAACGGCGCGGTACATTGCACCTGTATCAATATAACTATAATTAAGTTTGTGAGCCAGCGCTTTTGCAAGGGTGCTTTTTCCGCAACTGCTGTATCCATCAATAGCTATTGTTATTTTTTGCATTGCCCTAAATTTACATATTTCTTGCTTGCAAAAAAAAGGCGGCTGCCAGTTTTGTTCACTAAAAACAAATAATTATACTTTTAAAAAGTTATTAAAAAGAGGTTTTGACTTTTGCTTTTAAATTAAATTTGCCCTTTAATATATAGATATGAAAGCAGATGTACTTTTAGGATTGCAATGGGGTGACGAAGGGAAAGGTAAAATAGTAGATGTTTTAACTCCTGATTATGATATTATTGCCCGTTTTCAAGGCGGCCCAAACGCCGGACATACTTTAGAGTTTAATGGTATTAAGCACGTGTTACACACTATTCCAAGCGGAATTTTTCATCCAACAGCTATTAATATAGTGGGTAATGGTGTTGTAATAGATCCTGTAATTTTTAAAAAGGAATTAGATGCTTTAACCAAATTAGGCGTTGATTTTAGACCAAAATTATTGATAAGCAAGCGCGCGCACTTAATTTTACCAACACACCGTTTAATTGATGCAGCAAGTGAAGCAGCTAAAGGAAAAAATAAAATTGGCTCAACATTAAAAGGTATAGGACCAACTTATATGGATAAAACCGGAAGAAATGGTTTGCGTATTGGTGATATTGAAACGAATGAATTCAGAGAAAAATATAATACGTTAGTTGAAAAACATAAACAATTATTATCCTTCTATAATTTTGAGTACAATTTACAAGAGTTTGAGCCGGCTTGGTTTGAAGCTATTGAGTCGTTAAAAGAGTTACAGTTTGTTGATACCGAACATTATTTAAATACCGCAATGGTGTCCGGTAAACGTGTTTTAGCAGAAGGTGCTCAAGGTAGTTTATTAGATATTGATTTTGGATCGTATCCGTTTGTAACCAGCAGTAATACTATTTGTGCGGGTGCTTGTAACGGTTTGGGAATTGCCCCAAATAAAATCGGTAATGTTATTGGAATATTTAAAGCATACTGTACTCGCGTTGGTAGCGGACCATTTCCTACAGAACTAGATAACGAAATTGGAGAAAATATCCGTAAAGTTGGTAGAGAGTTTGGTGCTACAACCGGAAGACCACGCCGTACGGGTTGGTTAGATATTCCTGCATTAAAGTATGCGGTAATGGTAAATGGTGTTACTGAATTAATGATGATGAAAGCTGATATCTTAAGTGGCTTTGAAACCATTGAGGTGTGTACACATTATAATTATAACGGACAGGTAATTGATTATTTACCATACAATATCGACCCTAATTATATTAAGCCAATTACTACAACTTTAAAAGGTTGGAATCAGGATCTTACTGCAATTGAAAATAAAAACGACCTTCCAAAAGAATTAATGGATTATGTGAGTTACATCGAAAAAGCGGTGAACACAAAAATTTCAATTGTATCGGTTGGTCCGGATAGAAAACAAACTATAAGAATGTAATTGTAAAAAAGTAAAATTATTTTTTATTAAAAAAGCAAGGCCATTTTGGTCTTGCTTTTTTTTTAAGAGGAAGTAACTTCTTCCGAAATTTGCTTAGCTTTTATTTTAAACGAGCGCCATATCATAAATGCGCCAATTAAAACAAACGGAATACTGAGCCATTGCCCCATATTCAGAGCCATTGCCCCTTCAAAATCTACTTGATTTTCTTTTAAGAACTCATCAAAAAACCGCTCAGTAAAAAGTAATACACATAAAACACCAAACATAAAACCAGGGCCAACTTTATCGCGTTTGTTTTTCCAAAGCCAATACATTAAAATAAATAAGAAGAAACAAAATATTGCTTCGTATAATTGCGCCGGGTGACGAGGTAAATTATCTTCCTGAACAAAAATAAAAGCCCAAGGCACATCGGTAACTTTTCCTATAATTTCGCTATTTATTAAATTTCCTAAACGAATGCACATTGCCGCTAAAGGCACAACAACAACCAATCTGTCAAATAACCATATCCAACTTTCTTTTTCTTTTCGGCAATATAAAATCATAGCGGTTAAAATACCCAATGCACCTCCATGGCTAGCCAAGCCACCTTCATAAACTTTTAAAATATTTAAGGGGTGCGATAAATAACCTTCAATTATTACTCCATTAGCCAACTCTTCATCAAACCAGGGGCCGTAAAACAAACAGTGGCCCAAACGCGCGCCAAGCACAGTGCCTAAAATTATGTATAGGGTTAAAGTGTCTAAAGCTTTTTCGGAGCGCTTTTCTGCTTTAAAAATCCGGTTCATAAAAAAGTGACTGGCAATAAAAGCCAATGCCCACATTAGTCCGTACCAACGCACAGGCCAGTCAATTCCCGGAATTGTGAAGATCTCAGGCGAAGGATTCCATTTTATAAAGTTTAAGATCATAGGAAGTAAAAGTAAGAAATACAGACGGATTTTGACAATTTATAAATTTACTTTCTACAATAGTTAATCGTAAATGTTTGTTAATTTTGCGCTAATGATTAATGCAGCCATATTTGCCAGTGGAGAAGGTACCAATGCCGAAAATTTGTTCAATTACTTTGCAAACGATCCGCGAATAAAAATAAAACTGGTTGTAACCAATAAAGACAATGCCGGGGTTATTGCAAGGGCAGAGAATCACAAGAAAAATGTACAAATAATAAGTAAAGCAGCCTTAGAAAATTATACCGACAAGTTTATTGAGTTTTTAAAAGTTGAAAAAATTGATCTGATAATTTTAGCGGGATTTTTAGTAAAAATCCCCGAAGCCTTTATAAAGGCATTTCCAAACAAAATAATTAACATACATCCTTCTTTGCTGCCTAATTATGGCGGTAAAGGCATGTACGGAATGAATGTTCATAGAGCGGTAATTGAGAATAAAGAAATAGAAAGTGGAATTACAATTCATTTTGTGAATGAGGAATATGATAAAGGTGAGGTGATCCTTCAGGCAAAATGTATCGTAGAATCTACAGATACTCCCGAACTATTGGCGAAAAAAATTCAATCATTAGAGTATGAATACTTGCCAAAAGCTATTGAAAAATTCCTTTGAATTACCTTCTATCCTGAGGTTATATTGATTTAGAATTAAAAATCAGCCGACTCTACTTTTTTTAATAAAAGTCATATTTAGGAGATTATTTTTGACAGAAATAATTCTTGAAAATGAAAAAATATTTAATTCTAATAATTGCAACTTTATTATGTTTTCCTGTTTTTAGCCAAACATTTCAAACAGGTACAATTACAGTAACTTTTAACGATGCAAGTAGAACCGGCGGTTTTGGCAGTGGCGGTGGGCCGGGGAGGCAGATCCAAACTGAAATTTATTATCCGGCAACAAGTTCAGGGTCTAATGTAGCAGTTGCAACAGGTTCATTTCCTGTGGTTGTAATTGGTCATGGTTTTGTAATGGATTGGAATAGTTACGATAACATTTACTCAGAACTTTCAAAACGAGGTTATATTGTTGCACTGCCTCGCACAGAGGGTGGCCTAAATCCTAGCCATTCTGATTTTGGTTTGGATTTAGCTTTGGTTGGTAATAAAGTTATGTTATTAAATACAACCAATACGTTAGCTCCGATCTTTGTTGGAAAGGTGATTCAAAAACTTGGTTTAGCCGGCCATTCAATGGGTGGAGGCTCTTCTTTTCTTGCAGCTAAGAATAATCCTAGCGTAACTTGTTTATTTAATTTTGCTGCGGCACAAACTAATCCAACTTCGAGCCAAGCGGCAAAGCAAGTAACAGTGCCCACTTTAATTATAGGAGGCCAGGCAGATTGTGTTGCTCCTGCAAATACAAATCAAAATAAAATGTGGGATAGCACAGCTTCAACAAAAAAGTTTCAAATAACAATAAAGAATTTAACACATTGTGATTTTGGAAACGGTACAAATTTTAATTGTTTATTTGGTCAAAACACAAGCAATTGCCCAAATGCAATAAACAATTTAACGGCACTAAAGTTATATATGAATTTTGTAAATCCTTTTTTAGATTTTAATTTAAAAGGCATTTGTTCTGAAGGGCCTCGTTTTATGGACAGTTTAAATTTATCACAAGTAATATTTAGCAAGCAGCAGTTAGGGAATTTAGTATGCGCTCCTACAAATCTCAAAGATGGTGATTATGCAAAAAACATAATCGTTTATCCAAATCCAATTGAGGATTTACTGTTTGTTGATGGGATAAATGAAACTGATTTTCAAGTACAGATTTATTCTTTATTAGGTAAACCAATTACTGTAGTATCTAATTATAATGATGGTAAATTAAAAATAGATTTAGCTGAATTGCCTAAAGGAATTTATATTTTAAAACTATCAACTAATAATACTAGTAGTACTAAAAGAATAGTGAAAGATTGATCATTAGATCTATTTAACCCGAATATAAACTTGCTCTTGTAAATTATCGGGGTGATAATTGCAGTAAACAGTATAATCCGCAGAATCTGCAAACGTGTATTCAAATTTGTCGCCTGTTTTCATTTTTCCGCTGGCAAATAATCGTCCGTTATGGGTTACCGTGTGGTTTGAATTATCTTTATTTATAAATGTTAAAGTAGTCCCTCTGGTGATATCAATAAAAGTTGGATTAAAGCGTTTGTATAACAACCAAACTTCATTGTCGCCTTGCGGCGTTGTGTCTTTTTTCTTGCAAGAAAAAACAATTACTATTAAAAGAAGTAGAATATAGTTGGTTTTCATTGATATCTCTTTTATATAAGCTAAGATAGTGATTAATTGCTTTGCATTTGATGTAATTGGAAATAACTTCCTTTTAAGGCAATAAGCTCTTCATGCGTTCCCATTTCAATAATTTCGCCTTCTTTTAAATACAAGATCAGGTCGGCATTTTTTAAACTCGAAATACGGTGACTAACAATAATGGCGGTTTTGTTTTCCATTTCTTGTTTTAAATTATTTAATATTTGTTCTTCGGTTTCAGTATCAACAGCGCTTAAGCAATCATCAAAAAATAAAAGTTGTGGTTTATTAATTAATGCCCGAGCAATTGAAATTCGTTGTTTTTGTCCGCCACTTAAAGTCACCCCGCGTTCACCTACAACAGTTTCGTATTTTTCAGGAAAGGTTAAAATATTATTATGTACTTGCGCCTGTTTTGCAGCAAGCTCTATTATTTCTTTTCCTGTATTTTTATTTGAGCTCCCAAATAAAATATTATTCGCAATGGTATCGCTAAATAAAAAAACCTCTTGCGGTACAACCCCCATATTTTTTCGGAGTAGGTGTAAGTTATGTTGTTTAATGTTTTTTTGATCGATCAAGATCTCACCGCTTGTTACATCATATTGCCTTGTGATAAGATTTAAGATGCTTGACTTTCCACTGCCTACTTTGCCTGTAATGCCAAGTGTTTGGCCTTGTTTTAATTTGAATGAAATGTTTTTTATTGCTTCAATGTTATTTTCGGGATATCTAAAATTTACATTTTTAAATTCTATTTCTCCCTTTATTAAATAGGTTTCTTTATTTGAATTAGTAATAGCAGGTTTTGTATTTAAAAATTCATTTATTCTTTCTTGTGATGCCGAAGCACGTTGTATTAAGGAAGTTACCCAGCCCAAAGAAGCAAAAGGCCAGGTTAATCTAAATACATAAAAAATAAATTCAGTTACATTTCCGGGTTCGATTTTACCTTGTATTGTTAATTTACCACCGTACCATACGGTTATTAAAACACTTAAGCCTATCATTAAAACCATTGCAGGGCCAAAAAACGATTCGATGGTTGCTAATTTTAGTGCTGTTTTTTTATACACCTCATTTTTCTCCTGCATCTTTTCGGTAAAATATGTTTCGCGCGCATAAGCTTTTATTACCCTAATGGCACTAAAAGTTTCCTGTGCCTGAGTAGTTAAATTCCCAAGTTCTTGCTGCACTTTTCCGCTTTGTTTATTTATCATATCCGAAACACGATAAATAAGGTAGGACAAAAGCGGCAGCGGCAAAAAAACAATTAAAGTTAGTTGCACATTTACACTAAGCATAAAGATCAAAACGGTAACGGTTGTAACCAATGTATTTGCCAAATACATAATAGCCGGACCGCTATACATTCTTACCTTACCAACATCTTCACTTATTCTGTTCATGAGATCGCCGGTTGTATTCTGTTTATAAAAGGATGCGTCTAATTCTTGATAGTGGCTATATATTTCATTTTTTTGATCATATTCAATGTGCCTGCTCATTACAATAATGGTTTGGCGCATCAGGAACATAAATAATCCGCTTGTTAAGGCAAGGCCAATAATTGTTAAGCCATAAGTAATAAACACTCCAGATTCGGCGGCTTCATTCTTTTTAAATACTTCAATTATTTGATTGGTACCATTTCTTACAATTACACCCTGATAGGTGCCAAATATGGTAGAAAGAGCAACAAATAAAATACCACCCAAAAAGTGCCATTTGTATTTTAGAAAATAGTGGTTTATTGCTTTAAGATGTTTCACCAAACAAAGGTAATTTTTAATTATTTATAACACCATAAATAGCCATTTGTTTTGCTTGAAATACCAAAAAATACTATAACTTTGCCCCACTTCAACCAAAAAATATTATGGAAGTCACAACTTTAAAAAACTCCGATCTTTCTAAAGATCCGGTTATTGGCCAAATGAGCCTTCATAATCATGAGCAAATTTTATTTTGTAATGATAATGCAACAGGGTTAAAAGCAATTATAGCAATACACAATACAGTGCTAGGGCCTTCTTTAGGAGGTACGCGTATGTGGAATTATGCTAACGAAATGGAAGCGTTAACCGATGTGTTGCGTTTATCTCGCGGTATGACTTATAAGTCGTCTGTTGCCGGTTTAAACCTAGGTGGCGGTAAAGCGGTAATTATTGGTGATGCAAAAAATATTAAAAGCGAAGCATTACTTCGTCGTTTTGGAAAGTTTGTTAACAGCTTAGGAGGTAAATATATTACTGCCGAAGACGTTGCCATGACTAGCCGTGATATGGAGATCATTAAAATGGAAACCGATCACGTAAGTGGTTTACCTGAAAACATGGGTGGTAGCGGTGATCCTAGTCCGGTAACTGCTTATGGTGTTTACGTAAGTATGAAAGCAAGCGCCAAAGAAGTATGGGGAAATGATAGTTTAAGCGGCAAAAAAGTTTTAGTGCAAGGGATAGGACATGTTGGAGAAGTATTAGTAAGCCATTTAACTAAAGAAGGTGCTACAGTTTATATTAATGATATTAGCCAGGAGCGTTTAAAAGCAGTTGCCGATAAGTATAAAGTAGAGGTGGTTGCTGCCGACAAAATGTTTGACCTGGATATTGATGTTTATGCGCCATGTGCTCTTGGAGCAACTGTAAATAATGATACTTTAAGCAGATTGAAATGTAAGATCATTTGCGGAGCAGCAAATAATCAGTTGGCTGATGAAAACGTTCACGGACTTTTAGTTGCAAAAAGCGGAATTTTATATGCTCCGGATTTTGTAGTAAATGCAGGTGGAATTATTAATGTGTATTACGAATTAGAAGGATACAATAGAGAGAGAGCGCTTGCTCACGCAGAAAAAATTTACGATACAACTTATAATTTATTTCAGTTAGCTAAAAAGGAAAACATTCCTACTTATCAGGCTGCAAATAAATTGGGTGAGCAACGTATAGAGGCAATTGCGCGAATTAACGCGGTATTGTAAAGCAGAATTAATTAAATTAGATAATGTTAAACAGAAGGTTTTTAAGAATAAAAGTAATGCAGTCGTTGTACTCGTTTTTTCAACATGAAAAAGCTGATATGGCTGTATTTGAGAGAGAGATGTTTAAAAGTCTGGATAAGGTTTTTGAATTGTATTTATCTATTTTAGGTTTGGTTAGCGATATTCATCATGTAGCATTAGTGATGATGGATGAGAATAAAAATAAGCGTTTGCCAAATTCTGCAGATCTTGATCCGAATTTAAAATTTGTAAAAAATACTCTGTTAATCGGTATTTCAGAGAGTAAAGAATTAAAAGCTCATTTAGAAAAACGAAAAATTTCGTGGCAAAATGATTTTGATATTGTACGTAAGTTATTTGTTGAAATAAGAAATGGAGAAGCATATAAAGCCTATATGGAATCAACATCGCCAAGTGTAGCCGAAGATAGAGATTTTGTTATTTCAATGATAACTGAACACTTAAGCGAAAATGATGTATTAATTTCTTTATTTGAAGAAAAAAATATGCATTGGGCGGATGATACTTTTGTTGCTTTTAACTCGGTGATCAGAAATTTTGAAGAGTTTAATGGTGAATTTAAATTGATATCACTTTTAAAGGATGAAAAAGATGATACAGAATTTATGAGTCTACTTTTCAAAAAAACTATTATTTACCGTCATGAATTTGAAGAGTTAATTGGGCGTCATACTCAAAACTGGGATGTTGAGCGTATCGCTAACATGGATATGCTGTTAATGGAAATGGCCTTAGCAGAGATCATGTACATTCCAAATGTACCGGTAAAAGCTTCGTTAAACGAATACATTGATATCAGTAAAGAATACAGTACGCCAAACAGTAAAGTATTTGTAAATGGTGTATTAGATAAAATTATTGCCGAATTAAAACGCGATAATAAGATCTCCAAAACCGGTAGAGGATTAAAAGAGAATTAATTTTTTTGAGCTCTTAAAAATCTCATTTTCCCACTCATATCTTTGACCAACTCTACGTGTTTAAAAAGTTGGCTATTGTTTGCATATAGCAAAACATCATTTGCTGTAAGTGGATTTAATTCGAAATATAATTTCCCTCCTGAATTTAATTTTTGTTGACAAAGGTCAATGATCTTTTTGTAAAACAAAATATCATCAGCACCATTTACAAACAAGGCTAAGTGGGGCTCATTGTCTGTTACGTTTTTACTTAATTGATCTTTCTCGTCAAACTTTATGTAGGGAGGATTGCTAATGATCACATCAAACGAAGAGGTTATTCTTTCTTCAACTTCTTTGGTATTTAGTATGTCTACTTCTAAAAAAGTTACCGGTGTTTTATTTAGCTCTGCATTTTTTTTAGCAACTATTAGTGCCTCTGAACTAATGTCGCAGGCATAGACATTACTTTTGTCGATGTTTTTTTTTATGGCAATTGGAATGCATCCGCTGCCTGTGCCAATATCTAAAAAAGATAAAGCTTCTTTATTTTCTTTTAAGATAACATCTACTAACTCCTCCGTTTCAGGTCGTGGAATTAAAACATGTTGGTTAACGTAAAATTTTAAATTGTAAAACCAAGCCTCCTTTAAAACATATTGAATAGGGGTGTTGTTTTTTAATTCTTTACAACAGAAGTATAATTTTAAAAGGTCACTTTGATTAATGTTCTCGTTTCGTTTAACGATAATATCTGTTTTCGAATAATTTAAATAATGTTCAAGAACTAGATCCACTATGGCATCAATTTCAGATTCTTCATAATTAGAATTTAATTCTGAATGATAAAATGCAATGAGGGCAGAAAGAGAATTATTTGGCAGGCGCATAGTTTAATTAGAACGAATTAATTTGAAAGAATTCGTTTCTGTTTCAGTTACAATCCTTACAAATAGCAATCCATTCGTTTTTTCGTTAAGTTTTTCTGATGTTAATTCGTATGATTCGCCATTTAAAATGTCTTCATAAATTAGTTTGCCATCAACCGAATAAATATAAATTTTACCTGTTAAAGTTTTATTAAAATTAAATCTCACACTATCCTTAAATGGGTTAGGAAAATAGCTAATTGTATTTGAATTTATGTTGTTTTGCTTAACGTCTGTTACAATGCAGGTCATGGCAGCAAAGCCATCTAATTTTCCGTATCCCCATCTGTAATTTGGCAGGTTTGTTCCGGTATACGAATCAAAATAGGCACAATTGGTAATCGCATTTTTTACTTGTATGCTTGTTGAGGTTGGATTTTTTTGCAAGTATAATGCCGCCAATCCTGCAACAACCGGTGAAGCTGCCGATGTACCGCCGCCTTGAATATGCATACTTCCTTGAGCGATTACTTGAGGAGCATTTGCAATTAAATTAGCTTGCATTCCTAATGCAATAGCACTAAATACTCCTGCGCCGGTTGCGGCAATGTCGGGTTTTTGTTTATTGTCACGTGTAGGCCCCCAACTGCTGCTGATTGCTAAGTTATTTACATTTTCTCCGGGGTTTAATGCTGCCCAACTTTGCAAGTTTCCTGTAACATCATAATAATTATTTAAGTTAACATAGTTTGCAACAGTGATCACATCATTTAAACATTGAAAACTTGATACAATGGTGCTGTTGAAATCCGGCATTACATATTTTGTGATCCACGGGTAACTAAATGAAGATGGTAATCCGCTTGAAATAAAATCAAAATTCCACGCATCGTGCATTCCTACACCTTTACTTTCTATACGCCATTTTAAATTTAGGGTATCGGCAAGAATTTTAATGTATAATTCATAAACGCCATAAGGATTAATGCTTGCTGAGGTTTTTATTATTCCTATTTGATTGCCATTATATCTTAGGGTATCGCTTTTAATGGAGGTTAATCCATAATTATAATTTTTAAAACCGATCCTACCTAAGTTAAAATTGTTATTCCTATTTGCTCCTACACTAATTTGTACATTTTTTATATTGTTAGTATCTGCATAACACCAGTATTCAAGTGTTGAAGCATTTTTTTTTATCCATGTAAAACTTGTATCATTTAATGGTGGTTGTGTTTTAACATGGTGTTTAATATTTCCTGCATTCCCGGCAGCTGCTACCAATACTCTACCCGGAACATTTTGCACCATGGTCTCAATTAATTTTGCTTCAAGGTCCGTACCGTCATGACTGCCATAATAATCGCCTACACTGGCATTTATCACACAAGGCTTGCCAAGTAAAGTAGCTTTACTAAAAATGTATTGTACTGCATCGGCAATGGTTGGTCCGGTTTTATTAAAATCTAAAGCCACCACTACAATATCTGCTTTAGAGGCAATGCCATGATGTGTTCCATTCGCCAATCCATTTCCGGTTGCAATACCACAAACATGTGTGCCGTGCCCAAAATGAGGTAAGTCGTTATGTGTACATTGATTGGCGTTTATTTGAGTATCTGTCCACTCGATTCCGTAATTATAAGGTTGTGGAACTGTTGAACCGGCAAGAGGCACCTGGTCCCATAAAAATTTAATTCTTGAATTCCCAAAAGCATCTTTAAAATCCGGGTGGGCAAAATCAGTTCCGGAATCAATAATGCCAACTACTATACCGGTTCCATCGTAGGCCATTGGTAAAGGAGCCGTGCCAAGTTTTACAGCCTTTATTCTGTTCTTAACTAGCATCGTATCATTCGTTAAGGTTTTTCTTGGTTCAATAAACTCAGCGTAAGAAATAATTTTTTTCTCAATAAGTTGAGAAAGGGTATTTAAATTACACGAAATGGAAGCGATGTTTCCTGAAGCATAATTAAATTTATAATTATTATCTTTTTGGGAAGCGATCAATTTTGAAATATCGCCTTGAACTAAAATTGTATGCGAATTATTATCCCCGCTGTTAAGTCTTGTTTTAAGCGCATTGTTTTGAGAAAATAAAAACGAAGTAGTTATTAATAATAGAAATAGGGATATATATCTCATTTTAATGTTATTTTGAATAAAATTAACGAAAAAACACGACATTTGTTTAGGTGAAAAGTAAATTACTTTTAATATTATTCTGTTTTTTTCTTACCGTAAATTCATATAGCCAAAATGATAGTGCGTTAGTGCCTGCATTTTTAGATGTTCCTGATGGAATCTACTTAACCTACACTGATTTTAGATATAACAAGGCCATTTTAAAAGAAAATATTGTTTCCGCCGGCAATAAAGATCAATTGGATTTTATTGGCAAAATATTAGAGAAAGAAAAGTTCAGTTTTTCTGATGACCAAAAGTCAAATACAGTAGAAACTAGATTTGTTTGGGGTTTTGTTCAAAATAAAACTTTATACATAAATTATAAAGGTAGTTTTTACCGCGTTCCTGTTTTTGGATCTATTTGTTATTTAGTAGCCACTGTAGAAATTGTTGGTGTTGGGTTTTATGATCCAATGTTTGGTCCTGGATCAGGGCCGAGTGGAAGGCGGCAAGAAGTGCGTGAGTTTTTAATTAATTTTTATGATGGTGTTGTTATTGAATTTAAAATGAATGAAGCTGAGTTGTTGTTAGCAAGAGATAAAGGATTATATGAGGAATTTAAAAAATTAAGTAACAGAAAGCAGAAGGAACAAATATTTAGATTTATCAGAAAATATAACGAGGCACATCCTGTTTATTTTTTAAAATAACTATGTGTTTTTTTTGAATGAAACCATCATCAATTTGATTTAAATTCTTTTATCTAAAATCAATTTAGCTAACCATTTGCATTAAAAACGAATTAATTTTAATTGATATTTAAAATTTAACATTTAGCATGCCCTTATAATTTATATAACAGTGTTAATTTTTTTATTGTTGGTTTTTTTCCTAAATGGTTAAAGGAAAAATTCGTTTCTTTGCACGAATTATCAGTTTTATTTACTGAACTATATTAATTATTTATTAAATCAAAAAAATGAGTAAAATTTTCAAATCAATCTTAGGCTTATCTTTAATCTTTTTAGGGTTAAAAAATAACGCCCAGGTTTCCGCTTATGGCTTCAGTCACGTAAGTGGTACTTACAATCAAATTCCAATCAGCGGTCCAACCACAACAGCAATCGCTATTGGTAATCAGGATGATAATGTTTATAATAACATTCCAATTGGATTTAATTTCAATTTTAATGGTAGTACTTATAGTTCTATAGCCTTAAATATTAATGGTTGGATTTGCATGGGAACCGTAACACCATTTAGTTCGTATAATCCAATTAGTTCAGGCGGTGCAAGTGATGTAATCTCTTTTTTTAGTCGTGACTTGCAACTTGGGCCTTACCAATCTTGTACAACTACCATTGGCAGTAATGTGATTAGTCTTACTTATCCTGCTGCGTCAAATTATTTTGTGGTTGGTGACACTATTTCCGGTACAGGTATTCCTTTAAACGCTTCAGTAACAGCTATTAGCGCAGGTAATATGACTATTTCTGCTCCGGCTACAGCTGCTGGAACAAGTGTTTTTACAAAAGGTTACATATCATATCAGGTGTCAGGTGTTTCTCCAAACCAGGTTTTTACAATCCAATGGCGTCGTTATGGAAGATGGTCTAATTCTAGCACAGGATTAGATGATTACTTAAATACACAGATCAAGTTATATCAAACTACAAATATTATTGAAGTCATATATGGTAATTGTGGTACAAATAGTTTAAACTCGTTCAACGGCGAAATTGGATTAAGAGGAACAACCAATGCCGATTTTAATAATCGTTCTATTGTTGCAGGTGGTGCCTATAACGCATCAACTGCCGGGTCAGTTAACTCAGCTAGTGGAATTATTTCTTCTACTTTGGCTCCTAATAGTGGTCAAATTTATCGTTGGACTCCTCCAAATCCTTGCACAGGAACCCCGGTTGCCGGAACAGTTCCTCCGTCATCAACAGTTTGTCCAAATACATCGGTGGTTATCACAAACGTAGGGTCAAATCCTTTTACAGGAATAGTTTATCAGTGGCAACAAGCCCCTGCAGCTATTGGACCTTGGGCAAATGTTATTGTTGGTTCAGGATTTAATACACAGGTATTAACTACAGCATCATTAACAACCTTAACGTATTATCGTTTAGTAGTTACTTGTACAAACTCAGCGTTAAGTGCTACTACAGCGGTTACATCTGTAAATCCTAATAACCCTCCTAGCTTATGCTATTGTGTTACTAACTTAGGCGGAAGTGGATGTTCAGGCGACAATATCACTAATGTATCTATTTTGGGTACTTTATTTAACAATAACTCTACTTGTACAACTACACCTACGAATGGAACCTACAGTCAATTCCCTCCAAGTCCTTCAACAACAGCTACGTTAAGTGCAGGCGTTTCTTATTCATTAAGTGTTACCACAACTGCAAATAATATTGAGTCGGTTTGGATCGATTTTAATCAAAACGGAATTTACGATCCTTCAGAACACACTCAAATTTGTTTAACTTCTGTTGCAAACGTAGCTACAATTGCTGTGTTTAATGTGCCGGTTGGCGCAACATTAGGCCAAACAGGAATGCGTGTGCGTACAAGAGGTACAGGTAATCCTAATGGTCCAACAGACCCTTGTACAAATTTTGGGTCTGGTGAAACTGAAGATTATTTTGTTACGATTGCTGCTGCAACCGGATGCTCAGGAGCACCCGGAGCAAATTCGGCTGTATCTAGTTTAACTAATGTTTGTCCAAATGGTACTGCTACATTAAGTTTAGCAAATTCATATACGGTTGGTGGTTTAACATACCAGTGGAGCACTGCCACTAGTTCAGTTGGTCCTTATACCTCAGTAAGTGGTGCAACTAATACTGCTTATACCGCAACTAACATTACTGTTGCAACTTGGTATCAATGCATAATAACCTGTACAAATGGTCCTGCAAGTACAACTGCAACTCCGGTTCAGGTAATTATTAATAATAATCCTTGTGCTTGTACGCCTTATTGTGCTCAAGCGGCATCCAATACAAATGATGATGAAATTTTTAATGTAAACATTGGTACTTTAAATAATACTTCATCATGTTCACAAACGGGTGGTCCTGGTTCTATTCTTAATAGATATTCAAATTATACCGGTATCATTGCAGCTCCGAATTTAATTGGTGCAGCAACATATACTCTAAACGTAACTGTAGGACAATGTAATGCAAATGCATATAATGGCGGTGTTACCGTTTATATTGATTATAATCAAAATGGTCTTTTCTCTGATCCGGGTGAGCAAGTTTATGCTTCTGTTAGCACTTTATTTGCTGTTACGGGTACAACAGTAACAGGCGTTATTACTATTCCTGCCTCTGCAACTCCTGGTATTACCCGTATGAGAGTAATTGCAGAAGAAGGAAATGTTGGAACAGGTGAGTGTGCCACTTATACTTGGGGCGAAACCGAAGATTATTGTGTAAATATTGTTGCAGCTTCTCCTTGTGCCGGAGCTCCCGGAGCAAATTCTGCAGTTGCTTCAGCAACAAATGTTTGTCCAAATGGTTCGGCTAACTTAAGTTTAGCAACCTCTTATACTGTTGGTGGATTAACCTACCAATGGGCAACAGCTACAAGTTCTGTAGGACCTTACACTTCTGTTGCAGGTGCAACATTAAGTAGTTATTCTGCAACAAATATAGCTTCTGCAACTTGGTACCAATGTGTGATTACTTGTACAAATGGTCCGGTTAGTACAACTGCAACTCCAGTTCAAATATTAGTTGGAGGCAGCTCTTGCCAGTGCGCTTCGTATTGTGCTTCTGGTGCTTCACTTACGGGTGATGAGGAAATTTTTAACGTAAGCATCGGAACTTTAAATAACACTTCAAACTGCTCTCAAACTGGCGGTCCAACGTCAACATTAAATCTTTATTCAAATTATGCCGGTATCATTTCCTCACCAAATCTTGCAGTTAATTCAAGTTATACCTTAGATGTAACAGTTGGTCAATGCGGCACTTTTGCTTATTCAGGAGGCGTTACCGCATATATGGATTTTAACCAAAATGGTTCGTTCTCAGATCCGGGTGAGCAGGTTTTTGTTTCTCCTACAACTACTTTTGCTATTGCCGGAACAATAGTTAGTACAGTAATAACGGTTCCTGCTACCGCGTCTTTAGGCACAACCCGCATGAGAGTAATTGCAGTTGAAAATGGAACTGCAACGGCAGAATGCGCAACATATAACTGGGGTGAAACAGAAGATTATTGTATTAACATTACAGCAGCTTGTGCTGTTCCAAATGTTACTTTAGCAGCTTCTCAAACTACAATTTGTAATGGAGCTTCTGTAAGTTTAACCGCTTCCGGTGCAACCACCTATACTTGGAGTACGAACGCTACAACAAGTTCTATTTCGGTAACACCTTCGGTTACTACATCATATACAGTAGTAGGAGAGAACTCTCCGGGTTGCCCTAACACAAAAACAGTTAGTATTGTTGTTAACCCAAGTCCAACTTTAACAGTGTCATCTTCTGCAACAGTTTGTCCTGGTGCAGCTGCAACATTAACAGCTTCAGGTGCAAATACATATTCTTGGAGTCCGGGTAGCTTTACTACTTCAGCAATTACAGTAACTCCGGGATTATCAACTGTATATAATGTTGCAGGTACAAATACAATTGGTTGTACAACTAACTCTAACATTACCGTTTTTGTTGTTGTTTGTACCGGTTTAGCAAAAAACACTGTAATCGATAACAATACCTTTATTTATCCAAACCCAAATGATGGAAATATTAGTGTAGTGATTGAGAGTAGTAATGGAAGTTATACTTTCGAAATAATGGATATTGCCGGCAGAATTGTTTATAGAACAACTTTAAATAAAGCTGAAAGTGCTTTAAATATTAAAGAATTAGCTAATGGCATGTATACTTATAAGATCACTTCTTTAACCACTAAAGTGGCAATTAAGGAAGGAAAACTTATTAAAGAGTAAACTATTGATCTTAAAAAAAGGCGTTTCGGGAAACCGGAACGCCTTTTTTTGTTTTCAGTGCAATCGTTTAACATTAAAAAACTGTATCTTTAAGGCGCAAATTTATGAGCGTTTACGATAAATACGAAACTGTTATTGGCTTAGAATGCCACATTCAATTATTAACGAAAACAAAAATGTATAGTAGCGATGTTGCCGAGTACGGAGCCTTGCCAAATACAAATGTTAGCGTAGTTACTTTAGGTCACCCGGGTACATTGCCGGTGGTAAATGCTAAGGCAATTGAGTTTGCAGTTAAATTAGGCATTGCAGTAAATGCAAACATCAGAGAAGAAAATCAATTTGCTCGTAAGAATTATTTTTATGCCGATCTTCCAAAAGGTTATCAAATAACACAAGATAAAACGCCTATTTGTAATGGCGGTTACATTACTGCAAAATTAAAAGATGGTGTTACAAAAAAAATAAATCTTACCAGAATTCATATGGAAGAAGATGCAGGTAAAAGCTTGCATGATATTGATCCGTATGATACGTTAATAGATTTGAATAGAGCAGGTACTCCTTTATTGGAAATTGTTACCGAGCCTGAATTTAGAAGTGGTGAAGAGGCGTATGCATATCTAACCGAAGTAAGAAAATTAGTTCGCTATTTGGATATTTGTGATGGTAATATGGAAGAAGGTTCTTTACGTTGCGATGCTAATATTTCTGTAATGCTTAAAGGCGCTAAAGAATTTGGAAAAAAAGTAGAGGTAAAGAACATGAACTCATTTAGAAATGTTCAGCGCGCTATTGATTTTGAAATAAAAAGACAAATTGATCTTATAGAAGCCGATGAACCTATTGCAGGAGAAACTAGAAGTTTTGATGCAGTTAAGGGCATAACATTTTCGTTAAGAAGTAAAGAGAACGCAAATGACTACCGCTATTTTCCTGAGCCGGATCTGCAGCCTGTTTTTATTACTCAAGAATATATAAATAAAGTAAAAGCTAACCTACCAACCTTACCGGATGAACTTTTTAATTTGTATACTAAAACGTATAAGCTTGGCGAATATGATGCTTTACAATTAATAGATCTTAAAGAAGTTGCTGCTTACTATAATAAATTAGTAACTTTTACTACAAATTATAAGAGTGCGGCGAATTGGGTAATGGGACCAATAAAAGCATATTTAAATGAGCGTGCTTTAACTATTTCTGAATTTACTTTAGAACCAAAAAAAATAGCAGAAATTATTTCGTTGATCGATGAAGGTAAAGTTAGTAATGCAGCAGCTACTCAAAGTATCTTCCCTCAATTAATGAATGATCAAACAAAAACTGCTGAGCAGGTCGCCAAAGAATTAGACC
>JALHPG010000016.1 GCA_022842625.1 Bacteroidia bacterium
GGAAGACGCGCGCAGTAATTGAAACAGCTCGTAAAACAGTTGCCAAATTATTAAATGTAACGCCTGCCGAAATATTTTTTACTTCGGGTGGAACGGAGGCTGATAACATGGCTATTAATCAATCAATAGAGACTTACGATATTAAACATGTTATATCAAGTCTTATTGAGCACCATGCTGTTGAACATACGATCAAAACATTAGAGAAAGCAGGCAAAGTAAAAGTTAGCTGGGTAAAATTAGATGAGAAAGGAAATGTTGATCTAGCCGACCTGGAAGAATTATTAAAAAATAATCCGCGTAGTTTAGTTTCTTTAATGCATGCTAATAACGAATTAGGAACATTGTTACCAATAAAACAAGTTGGGGAAATTTGCGAAAAGTACAATGCAATTTTTCACAGCGATACCGTTCAAACTATGGGGCATTACCGTATGGATCTTCGTGATATAAAGGTACACTTTGTTACTTGCGCTGCTCATAAATTTCACGGACCAAAAGGTGTTGGGTTTTTATACATCAACCATCTTTGCAAGATCACTCCGTTTATTCATGGCGGATCACAAGAGCGAAATATGCGTGGTGGAACAGAAAATGTTTATGGTATTGTTGGCTTAGCTAAAGCATTAGAAATTTGTTTTGATGAAATGGAAGAGCATCAAAAACATATTATGGGTTTAAAAGATTATATGCGAGAGCAATTAATAAAAAACATTCCGGGCATTGAATTTAATGGCGAAACTTCTTACGACAAAGCATTATACACTGTTTTAAATTGTCGTTTTCCAAATCATCCGGATGCCGAAATGTTATTGTTTAATTTAGATATTTTGGGGATCGCCGCCAGTGGCGGTAGCGCATGTAGCAGCGGTAGCAATCAAGGAAGCCATGTGCTAAGAGGAATTGGTATTGATATGGAGCGCCCGTCTGTGCGTTTTAGCTTTAGTAAATACACCACCAAAGAAGAAATAGATTTTGTGCTAAAAAACTTAATTGAACTGTTTAAAAACGAGAAATAAAAATAATTTAATTTTAAAAAATACAACTATGTGTGATATAAATTCAGTATTAGAAAATGCTAAGATCTCAATGGACAAAGCCATTAACCATTTGGAGTCGGAACTTCAAAAAGTTAGAGCCGGAAAAGCCAGTCCGGCAATGTTGGAAAGTATTATGGTAGATTACTACGGAAGTATGGTGCCATTGAGTAACACAGCAAGTGTAAACTCTCAGGATTCTCGTACTTTGATAGTTCAACCTTGGGAAAAAAGTATGTTAACACCAATTGAAAAAGCTATTCAAGCGGCTAACTTAGGTTTTAATCCTCAAAACGATGGTGTGCTGATTCGTATTATGGTTCCGGCTTTAACAGAAGAGCGTCGTAAACAATTATCTAAAACAGCAAAAAGTTTTGGTGAAGATGCGAAGGTTGGAATTCGTACTGTTCGAAAAGACAGTATGGAGCATATTAAAAAATTACAAAAAGACGGATTGCCAGAAGATGAGGCAAAGAGCGGAGAAGCAAAAATACAAGTGCTTACTGATGCAGCATCTTCTAAAGTAGATAAGCATGTTGAGCAAAAAGAAAAAGAGATCATGACAGTTTAATTTATTCTGTCTTTCCGACGAAAGGCTTTGCGCTAAGCTTGTCGACGGTACGAGTTTGGGTTATTATTATCCTTATTCATAAGAATAACATTCATAAAAAAATGCTCACAAAAAAACCTCTCAGTTAACTGAGAGGTTTTTTTTGTTAATTAAAATTGTGTACTGATTTTATATATTTATAATTTTTGTAATCGCAATTGTTTAATTAACTAAAAAAGAATTAAGCTAACTTTACGTTAACTGCATTTAATCCTTTTTTACCTTCTTCAATATCAAACACTACTTCGTCGTTCTCGCGAATTTCTTCTTTAATACCACTTACGTGTACGAAAACTTCTTTTCCTGATCCTTCAACTTTAATGAATCCGAATCCTTTTGTTTGGTTGAAAAACTTTACTGTTCCTTTTTCCATTTTTTTATTTTTTTATTTTTTTCCCTTTTTATTTTATTTAATTAAACAGTTTTGAGAAAAAGGGCTAGACCCAAACCTGCTTATATTTTAATAAATTCTTGAATACAATTTTGCCTTTAGTATTTGCCTTTGTTTAAAAATCCAATAAAATTTTAAAATTAAACGAATTGCAAATAGGGGGGAGTTGTAATGGTATTGAAGAATTAAATAGTTATTCGTTTTTAAATGTTATTACAAATATATACTGTAAATACCTGTTATTTACACGCTGCCGATTAAAACGCTGTAAATCAGATAATTAAAATTTTATTAATTCGATATTTTACCCTTTTTCCTGCTAAAATCAGGCCTTTTAATATCGCTGAACACTGCTTTCTGCTCGATGAAAGTTTGTTGTGAAAATTATCTTCTTGAAAAACGCTTGTTTTCCTTAAATGATCGAATTAATGTTTTGTATAGCTTTGTTTTATCTTTATTAAAAAAGCAAAATGGAAATTGTATATAAAACAATATTAATAACACATATCATTGCAGGTGCGATAGCGCTATTAGGTGGTTTGCTCGCCATCATCTTTCGAAACAATGTAAAAAAACATAAACCCATTGGTAAAATTTATTTTTGGGCTATGACAGTGATTTTTTTTAGTGCTGTGTATATGTCTCTTTATAGATCAAATGTTTTTTTATTTTGTGTTTCACTCTTTACTTATTACGCCTGCTTAACTGCATATCGATCACTAAAATTAAAAAAATTACATCTCGATCAAAGGCCACATTGGTTTGATTGGGCTATTGAAGTGTTTTTTGGTTTAATGCATATTGGATTTATTGTTTTTGCGATAATGCTTTTACGCGGACCTAATATGCCAATGGGGATAATAAGTTTGGTGTTTGGTTTATTGGGAATTCGAGGAAATTACACTACGATTAAACGTTTTAGAAAAAAAATCGAGTATAAAAATTATTGGTTGTTAGCTCACATTGGTGGTATGTTAGGAAGTTATATTGGAGCAATAACTGCATTTACAGTGAATAATGAGCGGTGGCTGCCTGCTCCCGGGATAGTTTTATGGTTAGGGCCAACAGTGTTTTTAGTGCCACTTATTATTTTTGAAATTAATAAACATCAAAAAAAAGCAGGTAAGTTTAAAGTAGACCTTTAAATTAAATCTCTTTAATTAGCTGTTTTGCCATATACCAAAATAGTTTTACGGCATCCGACCTATCTTCGGCTAACTCTGCGATCGTTTTAATATTTTCAATAAAAAGCGATCCGTTTATATTATTAACATCGTTTTCACTTGGAGCGCTAAAGGCCATACTCCATCCTTCAAACGTACGACCTTCTTTTATTCCGGTATAAACTAGTCTTACCTCAGTATGCCTGTTATCTTTTTCTATTCGGGCATACAGTTTTTTGATCGTTTTCTCATCGCCCTCTAATATTTGTATAAATTCATTGTTATGAAATAAAAGGCAGCCCGTAATATTATTTTCTGAATTAAATTTTCTTGAAGTTTTTAATATTGCATTAATTTCTTTATCCGAAATATTGGGAATAGCAATTGAACGATAAATTAATTCAAACATAGATTATAAATTTATTAATTATTATAAAAATATAAATTACCAGCAAATAACCAATTCAATGTGTTAATCTTCGTCTTCAAATTCTAATTCGGCATCTTTTTCCCAAATCTCCATTTCACATGGCTTACAATTAAATTTTAATTTGTATTCGTTCTCGCCATGTTTTAGTGTAAGCGGTTCTACCACTTTTTCTCCCATCGTTTCTCTTTGGTATCTGGCACATTTTCCCAACTCATATTTTACACAATATTTTGTTGTCATCACGCGCGATTTTCCGGGATCCCATTGCAATTCAAAGGCTCTTTCAATTTCAGTTACGCCATGTCTTTTATAAAATGCTCTTGCCAAATTATTTGAAACATTATATGTAAAATCTAATTGCGAAACGGGGTAGGGATGATCTGTTTTTTTAATTTGAAATTCTTCGCGATGGTATTCGTTTACTCTTATATCTATTAATTGTTCTAATACAACTCTTCTTATTTCGTTTATTTTAGAAATTGGTAAGAACCAATTCTTCGAAAATTCAACTGTAATATCATCAACAATAAAAGGTGTGCCTCCGGTTTTAGAAAGATTTTTTTTGATGTTTGGAATGGTCGACTCCTCATTTTTAGCTAATTCTTTTTCTTGAACAAATGATGATCTGCTTTTATGTCCGTCTTCATCAATAGCTTCTAAATCAAACCCGGTTTTTGTTTCGGTAAATTTTAATTTTACACCAATTTTACGAATAGCGCTATCATCTCTTTCAACTAATCTGTTAAATGCGGCATCGGAGTTTCTGTAAATAACTGTGCCGGGTTTTAATGGTTTAAAGGTGTTTGGTACAACAATATCATTAATGATAATGTTTATCTGCGCTCCATCGGGTTGTCCATGCTCATTAATAAAATAAAGTCCGTCTCCGTTATTTAACGTTTCATAATTTTCTATCACATAGCCATTTGCTTTTACTTCTAAAAGTTTTCCTATTAATTGCCCTTGCGATTTAGGACTTTCCCAAGAACCGATTTTTTCGGTGCGTTTGTTTACAAAATAATCGGTATAGCCTCTGTTAAAACTTCTATCCATTTCGGCTTCAAAGTTGTAAAAGGTTCTACCTGATGATGCTTTTTGATAGGTATCATTATTCTCTAAAAAGGCATCTAATTTTTTGCGTAAGTATGATGTGTTGTTTTTAACGTACACCATATCTTTTAATCGCCCTTCTATTTTAAATGAAGTTATGCCTGCTTCTATTAAATTTGGTAACTGATCACTCAGATCAAGATCTTTTATTGATAATAAATGACTATTTGAAATTAACGTTTTTCCGGTGCCATCAATTAGGTTGTATGGTAAGCGACAATTTTGTGCGCAGGAACCTCTGTTGGCACTGCGCTCGCCGCCTGCAATACTCATGTAACAATTACCGCTAAATGAAACACAAAGTGCGCCGGAAACAAAAAACTCTAATTCAACATCCGTAGCGTTTTTAATATCGCGTATTTGATCTAAATTTAATTCTCTTGCCAAAACCACCCGTTTCATTCCTGCATCCGCTAAAAATTTTACATGTTTTGGATCTCTGTTATTGGCTTGAGTACTGGCATGAATTACAATTGGAGGCAGATCCATTTCCATAATGGCCATGTCTTGCACTATGAGTGCATCAACGCCAATAGCGTATAATTGGTGTATTAATTTTTTGCAATCTTCTAATTCGTGATCATACAAAATGGTATTAACTACCACAAAAACCTGCGCTTTAAACAGATGGGCATATTTTACTAATTCTTCAATATCTTCAATAGAGTTAGTTGCATTGGTGCGGGCTCCAAACTGCGGGGCGCCAATATATACAGCATCTGCACCTGCATTAATTGCAGCCATCCCTTGTACTAAATTTTTAGCAGGCGATAAAATTTCAACTTTCTTTTTCATGATATTGATAAGTAAAGGTCTGCAATTATTTTCTTATAATTAAGCCTCAAAAAGTTAAATAACAAGTTGGTTTTAATAGTGTAATTAAAATTATATTTTAATGTCTCGTTCCTTATTAGAGCGCTACTCGATACTATCTTCAATGTCAATTAACGGTTCTTCAATAATTTCTGTTTTGGTTGATTTATTATTGATAGAAAGTAAAATGGCCGGCAGTAAAATTAAATTTGTAAACATGGACATTAACAAGGTTAACGACACTAATACACCTAAAGCTGCAGTGCCACCAAAACTAGAGGCAGAGAAAATTGCAAAACCGCAAAATAAAATAATAGAGGTGTAAACCATACTTAGGCCTGTATCTTTTATTGCTGCAGAAATGGCCGCTGCTGCTCCTTTTTTATATTTTTTTAATTCCTGACGGTACTTGGTTAAAAAATAAATTGTGCCGTCGGACGAAATACCAAAGGCAATACTAAATATTAAAATAGTAGAAGGTTTAAAGCGTATATCTAAAAAGCCCATAATACCCGCTGTAATAACTAATGGTATTAAGCAAGGTATTTTAGAAAGTACAATAATTCTAACCGATCGGAACAATGCAATGCTCACGATAGCGATCAATAAGATCTCTATCAATAAACTTTCTAATAAGTTAGAGAGTAAATAATCATTGTTCTTTAAAAACACCAAACTGTGACCGGTAGTGCTAACGTTATATTCTGCAGGGTTAAAAATAGAATCAATTTTTGGGCGTAGTTCTGTCATTAAGGCTTTCATTTTTTTTGAGCCAATATCTGCCACCTGATAACTCACACGCGTAACTTGCTGCGCACTATCCATAAAGGTTGCCAAACGATTGTTTTGTCCTTTTAAGGAACCCGAAAATTCTGATAAAGTTTTTAGATCACCAATACTTGGCACTTTGTAAAACTTCGGGTTGCCATCGTTATAGGCCTGATACGAAAATTTAATTCCTTCAACAATAGATAGTGGCTTTGAAAAAATAGCATACTCGGCCAATGTTTTTTGTAATAATTTAATTTTATAAATGGCTCTGGCGTTATTGGCAAAAATACCTTTCGGTGCTTTAGTATCTATCGATATTTCAAATGGCAAAACACCTTTAAAATTAGTTTCAAAAAACGAAAGGTCAACATAAACCGGATCTTTTTCAGGCAGATCATCTACCACATAACCGTTCATATCAATAAAGGTCATGCCCCATAAAGAAATCGCAGTAATGATACTTGTTGTAAGATAAATACCTTTACGATTATTTTGCACTAAGTGATCAATAACATCCAATGTTTTATTGATACGTTTTCCTTCCTGGTGTTTGGTGTGTTTTGCTTTTGGAGTTGGTAAATAATTTAAAATTACCGGAATTAAAATTAGCGTAATAACGTAGGTAGCCATAACGCTAATTGCCGCAACAACACCAAATTCAACCAGCATAGAACTTTTAGTAAAATAAAGAACACCAAAACCTATGGCGGTAGTTATGTTCGCTAAAAATAAAGTAACACCAATGGTTTCTATACTTCGCGCAAGGGCTTTAATTTTATTGCCGTGCGCAACAAATTCGCTTTGGTATTTATTAATTAAAAATATACAGTTAGGCAAGCCTATTACCATTATTAGTGGTGCAATTAACCCCGACAGCACTGTTATTTTATAACCAAACAGGTACATGATGCCAATAGACCATGCTACGCCAATTACAACCACAATCAATGAAAAGAAAACAGTTGTAAATGATCTAAAGAACATCCATAAAATAATAGCAGTAACAATTACAGCAAGAATTAAGAACAGCGTCATTTCAGCTCGCACCTTGGTCATTAATTGCGAGCGAATGTATGGCATACCCGAATAATGCATTTCGGTATTATATTTTTTCGAATAAGCATCGCCTAATTCTTTGATCTCTTTTACCATATCTAAACGGCGTTTAGAGTCAAGGTCTTTTTTTGTAAATGTTATGGCAACCAGGTTGGCACCCGATTCTTTATTGTAAATAATACCTTCGTAAAAAGGCATATTCAAAAATTCATTTTTTAAACTATCAACTTCTTTTTGCGAGGTAATTGGATTTTGGATAAGTGGAACAAAATCAAATTTTTCGAGACTATCGTTTTTAACCAATTTATAAGCAGTTGGCAAAGACATAATAGCTTTAACGCCTTGAATGTTTTTAAGATCGTTGTTTAGTTTGGTCCAGTCCTTAAATTTTTCAAGTTGAAAAAGATCTTTATCGGCAAAACCCATAACCATTACATTTCCATCTTCGCCAAATTTTTTCTTAAAATTCTGGTATTCTATAAATGTGCTATCGGTATCGGGTAATATTTTAGCAAACTCATAAGATAGTTGCATTTTAGATGCTTCGTAACCCATAAAAACGGTTAGAAGTAATACCCCAATGGTAAAAGCTAGTTTATTTCGTAATAAGATCCCTGAAAAATATTTCCACATACTGTTACTAGAATTTAGTGCGCTGTTATTTTTAATCATTTAAAACAAGATCAGCCATACTCTCGCTGTTTTTATCCTCAATAATGGATGATCTTTTTTTGATGGCTAAAGATACATTAATATTGGTATTTTTATTGAAAAAATCTTATACGATTTGATCATTTTTTGCGTTTTTAATAGCAACACAACTATGTTATAAAGTGGTAAAAACATGTTTTTCACCTCAAAAGGGGGATTATTAAGTTTAGAATTCCTCTTAATTTAGTGGCATCTTACTAATGAAAAAGACCTTTATCCTATTTTTGCTTATCATTTTCTTTGACGATGTTTTTTCGCAAAGCAGATCTGTTAACGCCGTGCGTACTTTTTTTGCGCCAAAAATTGATGGTGTATTGGATGATACCTGCTGGGCGAAGGCAGAAATAACAGATGGATTTATTCAACGTGATCTTCACCCGGGCTTACCTAGCGAACAAAAAACAGAAGTAAAGATCTTATATGATAATGTTGCTATATACATAAGTGCTAATTGTTATGATGCCTCGCCTGACAGTATTTTGCACGAGCTAAGTACCCGCGATAATGAAGCCAACGCCGACCTTTTTGGTGTTTTTTTTGATACATATGATGATGATATCAATGCTTTTGGTTTTTTTGTAACAGCAGCAGGCACGCAGATTGATGCTCGGTACAGTGATATTGGGCAGGATTTTGATTGGAACGCTGTTTGGATGAGTGCCGTAAAACTAAATTCCACCGGTTGGGCAATTGAATTAAAGATCCCTTATTCTGCAGTTAGATTTTCCGCAAAAGACATACAAAACTGGGGCTTAAATATGATTCGAAAGATACGCCGTTCTCGCGAAAATTCGTTTTGGAATACAATTGATCCAAAAATAAATGCCCTTGTAAGGCAATTTGGTCATTTAACCGGATTAGAACATCTTAAACCACCGGTTCGTTTATCGCTCACACCCTATGTTGCAGGTATTGTTAATCATTATCCGTATAATGATGCCAACGTGAAAGATCTTACCTATAATGCGAGTGGCGGAATGGATGTAAAATATGGTATTTCAGATGCGTTTACCTTAGATATGACCTTAGTCCCCGATTTTAGTCAGGTACAATCCGATAATCAGGTTTTAAATCTTTCTCCTTTCGAAGTTCAGTTTCAGGAACGCCGACCGTTTTTTACAGAAGGAACCGAACTTTTTAATAAAGGTGGTTTATTTTATTCACGCAGGGTAGGTGGCTTACCAATGGATTATTATAGTGTAGATAGTAAATTGACAGAGGGCGAAAAAGTAATTAAAAATCCAACACAAACACAACTATTAAATGCCACAAAATTATCTGGTAGAACAAACAGTAAATTAGGAATTGGTGTGTTTAATGGATTAGCAAATAACACATATGCCACTGTTGCAGATAGTTTAGGAAATAAGCGAAGTATTCTAACATCCCCACTTACTAACTATAATATTGTTGTACTCGACCAGGCATTAAAAAATAATTCGTCTGTAAGCCTTGTAAATACAAACGTTACGCGCGACGGACATTTTTATGACGCCAATGTTACCGGTGCGGGTTTTAGAGTAAATAATAAAACAAACATGTATTCTATTGGTGGATTTGGCGCCATGAGTAATCGTTTTTTTAGTGATAATTCAAAGCCCTCTTCGGGTTATAATTACAATATCGATTTTGGAAAGTCGGGTGGTAATTTTAAATGGAATGTTTATAGCGCTTTAAATACCGATAAGTATAATCCAAACGATTTGGGAATATTATTTTTAACCAACAATACCGAGAACGGTGTAAATTTCGAATACAATGTTTACCAACCTTTTTGGAAAGTTAACAATAGTTACAATAGCGTGAGTGTTGTTTACCAGCGCATTTATAAACCAGATGCCTTTTGGAATTTTGGAATTTATGGCCGTAATATTACAACTTTTAGCAAACGTTTTTTAACTTGCGGTATTAATTATGGTTTAGAGCCTGTGGTTACTAATGATTATTATGAGCCTAGGATCGCAAATAGGTTTTATTCTTTTCCTATAAATTATAATTATGGTGGTTTTATTTCGAGTGATTATCGAAAGCCTTTTGCATTAGATGTTTCGGCTAATTATAGGATTTTTAAAGAGAATAATCGTAACTATTTAAATTTAGAAGTTTCTCCAAGATATAGGGCAAGTAATAAATTATCGTTTATTTATGAAGTGGCGAATGATATTTTAACGGATGATATTGGTTTTGTGAATTATAATGGAATGAGTGACACTATTACTTTTGGACGTCGTAACATGCAAACCGTTAGTAATACATTTTCGAGTGTTTACAAATTCACCAATAAAATGTCGTTATCCTTCCGTTTAAGGCATTATTGGTCTATAGCTAAATACCAAGAGTATTATCAATTGGGCGGAGATGGTAAGTTAAATTCATATAATTATTTAGGAAATCATGATGTAAATTTTAATGCCTTTAACATCGATATGGTTTTCTTTTGGCAGTTTGCTCCGGGCAGCGAGTTAAATATTGTTTGGAAAAATTCTGTACTTAAGCGCGAGAATACAATTACAAATGATTATTACGAAAACTTTAAAGGATCATTTAATACTGCTCAAAATAATATGCTATCTATAAAAGTGCTGTATTATATTGATTATTTAACCATAAAAAAAGCTTTCGGAAAAGCTAGTTAGGGTTTTGGTTTTTCTCCAGAGCCAGTCGTAAACTTAATAGCGACAAAACTAAAGTTACAGGTGTAAATACCATCTGTTCAAATTTATTTAATGAAAAAATATTACCTATGGTATTAAGCAGAAATAGTAAAAACATCATCCATAAAATTACTTTAATAAAAACATAAGGGAGTTCTACATTTATTACTTTTGCTTTAATTGCAACAACTGCTATCATTACTATATTTACAAGAACCGATACGGTTTCTGATCGTAACATTTGCGAACGACTGGTTAATCTGCCGCCCCACACAATTTCAAAAGGAATAACGCCAAGCATTACCAAAATATGAAATAGTAAGAATAGCGATAGTGAGCCTAGAAGTATAATTGCCGCAAGGCGAAATGAAATTAGTTTTTTCATTTTATGAATGTTTTAAACCTAAGTATTTGCGCTTATTTATTTTCGAATATACTACTAATTGGAAAGCAATTAACCAAATGGTGATATTTTATGTTTATTGCTATCTCTCTTCCTCATTTTTCTTTTTTTTATGTTTGTTAAGTTTTATTTCGATCGCAATTAATAATTTTGAGGGTGTAGCGTTTTTTGACAGTACTTTTGTTTCAGTTCCTGACGAACTTTTATATGAATAATCATCCTTAACGATATTAGAAGCTGAGTGATCGAGTGTAATATTTAGTTTCATATTTTGATTTAAAAATATAAACGGAAAACTCATCCCAAGTCTAATTCCCGCCTGGAAGTTGTTTGATGAATACCCTGTATACATGTTGCTATTACTAAACCATGTAGTCGCGTTTGAAAAACCAATTAGACCGGAATTATTAGGGTTTTGCCCGTAGCTAACTTCTATAAAGGAATTGTCTATTTTATTTAAATTTATTCCGGCCCGAAAAAAACAGTGCTCACTTAGTTTTAATAGAGCATCAATGTTGAGCCCAAATTTTCGTTGGGTTATTCCGCAAAAAGTATTATTAGGAAGTTGGGCAATGTATTTGTCATACGAATAAACTAAACTAGGGTTTAAAGCAAGGTTTTTATTTTTGTTGTTTAATACCATGCTTAGGCCAAAAAATTTATTCCGGCTTATTTGATGATATAGGTAATTTTCTTTTATGAAATAACCGGGGCCAAAACCAAAAACCAGTCCGAATTCAGATTTTTGCCCAAATCCTAAAAAAAAGAAGGTTGTAAGGAAAAGGAAAGCGATCAGTTTTTTCATGCAAAACCAAAAATTTATATTTAAACGAAATAATTTAGATTTTATTATTAAGAATAGGTGAATTTTGTCATTGTCACATAAGATTAAAAAAAATAGTAATACATTTGAAAAACGGCTTAAATATGACAACTTCTTCTTCTGTAATAAAAAAGCTCTTAATTCTATTTCTTGTTTTTGCAGGATTGCACTTTGCTAAGGATTTTCTAATACCCTTATGCATTGGCGCTGTAATTGCAACTCTTTTTTTGCCGTTGTGTAGAGGGTTAGAAAGTATTCGTTTACCAAGGGTGATCGCTGTTTTAGTATGCTTATTGGTTTTTGTTGGTGCAATAGCCGGTATAGCCACACTGTTGGGATTGCAAATTTTTGAGTTAACTCAAGATTTTGATATGATAAAACAGAAATCTATTCAGTTATTTGACCGTGCTCAGGAATTTATTTTTAGTCAGGTTGGTATTTCTGCCGAAAAACAATTTCAAATTTTAAGTGAGCAGCAAGGAAACATCACACAAATAATTCAAGGTGTTGCGGGGTCGTTATCCTCTATTTTCACCTATTTTATTTTGATCTTAGTATACATTGTTTTAATACTTTATTATCGTGGCCATATCAAAGAATTTTTAATAAAACTTTCGTCAGAATCTGATAAGTCTCAAATGGAAAAAGTTATTTATAATGTTGCAAAAGTTTCACAAAATTATTTGTTGGGTTTATTTAAAATGATCGTTCTTTTGTGGATCATGTATGGCTTGTCCTTTTCTATACTTGGAGTACATAATGCTTTGTTTTTTGCATTTTTGTGTGGATTATTAGAGATAATCCCATTTATTGGAAACTTAACAGGAACCGGTATTACTGTATTAGTTGCGGCTGTTCAGGGCGGAAGTTCTCCATTGCTTATTGGCATTATTATTACGTACGGTATAATTCAGTTTATTCAGGGTTGGGTTCTAGAGCCGCTTATTGTTGGTTCTCAAGTAAAGATAAATCCTTTATTTACCATCATTGCCTTAGTTGTTGGTCAGCTTGTTTGGGGTTTGCCCGGAATTTTTCTGGCTATTCCTTTAATTGCCATGCTCAAAATTATTTGTGACCATATTGAACCACTTAAGCCTTATGGTTTTTTAATAGGCGAAACTACTGATGTGAAAAAAGATTCATTTTTAGTGAATAAAATAAAAAATTGGTTCAAGACAGGCTCAAATAAATAATTCGAGCAGAAGTTAACCAAACAAAGCATTACAGCTAGCTTCATACAATCAATAAAGCCTCAAAATTAAAAGCATTTTAAATTGGCAATTTTGGCTTGACTCCTTAATGGTACCATTTGAGTATATTGCAAAAAAAGAATAAATCTTGTATAGGTTTTATTAAAAAAATCGTTTAGATTAGTATACAAGTTGCACCAAGTAAAAAAATATTTAAGCCTAGTAATAGTAGTTGTACTTTTTCAACTTAAAGGGCTTTGTCAAAACATTGATTCGCTTAAAATAGCCCTTAAAAATGCAAAACACGATAGTTCAAAGTGTTTAACGTTAAAGTTATTATATAAGACCGAGAATGATAATAACCTAAAGATGGAACTTGTTAAGCAACGGTTAAAGATTGCCGAATCAAACCTTCCAAACAAAAATCAAATTCTAAGTATTTTTTTTCTAAAACAAAAAGCAGCTTCATTAAATAATATTGGGGCTATTTATTATAGCCAAAGCGATCTCTCTATGGCGATAGAATTTTTCAAAAAGAGTTTAAAAATTAGAGAAGAGATCGGTGATAAATCGGGAATAGCCAGTTCGCTGGGAAACATTGGCATTATATATAATGATCAAGGAGATATTACTAATGCACTCGAGTATTATTATAAGAGTTTAAAGCTTCATGAGGAAATTGGTGATAAATCCGGTATAGCAAGTTCACTAACCAATATTGGGGGCGTTTATGAAAACCAAGGCAACATAAATAAGGCGTTAGATTATTATTACAAGGGTTTAAAGATTTATAAACAAATTCAGGATAAAACCGGCATATCAAGTTTGTTATCTAATATTGGGTTTATTTGTAACAAGCATGGCGATATTCCAAAGGCTTTAGAGTATTTTAGTAATAGTTTAAAGATTCAGGAGGAGATTGGTGACGATCTTGGAATAGCAAATTCGTTAAATAACTTTGGTGATATTTATAGTTACAAAGGAGATATTCCTAAGGCATTAGAGTACTATAAAAAGAGTTTAAAGATTAGAGAAGAGATTGAGGACAAAACCGGGATAGTTGAATCTTTGAATAAAATTTCTGATATAGCTTTAAAAAAAGGAAAAGTATCAGAAGCGTTTGTTTTATCAATTAGAGGGATACAATTAGCCAAAGAATTAGGGTTTCCCGAAAATATAAAGAACTCGGCAACAACCCTTAAAAAGATTTATCAAAAACAAAATAAATACAAAGAAGCATTTGAAATGTATGAGTTGGAAATTAAGATGCGTGACAGTATTAATAATCAGGAAACGCAAAAAGCCGCCATTAAAAAACAGATGCAATACACTTACGAGAAAAAAGAATTAGAAACCAAAGCCGAGCAAGATAAAAAAGATGCCATTGCAAAAGCAGAATTAAAACAAAAAGAAAACGAACGTAATTATTTTATAGGTGGTTTTGGTTTAGTATTAGTACTCGCCTTATTTATTTTGCGTGGCTACAAACAAAAACAAAAAGCCAACGCAATTATTCTTGAACAAAAAAAATTCGTTGACGAAAAGCAAAAAGAAATTCTAGATTCAATACATTACGCCAAACGTATTCAAACAGCATTATTGCCAAGCGAGAAATATATTGAGAAGAGTTTAAAACAAATGAGAAAAAGTTAAATGAGAAGGCTTATTAAATACCGTTTTCTTATTTGTATACTGCTCGTCACCCTGAGCGGAGTCGAGGGGCGTCTTTATTCTCAAAATGCTAATGTTGAACCCAACCGAACCATCGACTCTTTAAAGTTGGCTCTTAAAAATGCTAAGCATGACACTACAAGAGCTCAAATTTTATATTTATGGGGCACCCAAATTTATTTAGAGCTGCCCGATACCGGAATAATTCTATTTCAAAATGTTGTAAAAATAGCAGAGGAAACTAAGAACAAATACAAAAAGTTTGGAACAGAAAACAAAGCAATTCATTTATCCCAGGCAAATTCCCTCTCTAATATTGGTATTATTTACTTTAATAAGGGGGAAATTCCAAAAGCTTTAGAATATCATAGCAAGAGTCTTAAAATACAAGAAGAGATTGGATATAAATCAGGAATCGCTAGTTGCCTGAGCAACTTAGGGAGTGTTTACAATTCCCAAGGTGATTTTTCCAAAGGTTTGGAATACTATAACAAAAGTTTAAAAATACAAGAAGAGGTTGGAGATAAACAAGGAATTGCAAATGCACTGAACAACATTGGGTATGTTTACTATAACCAAAAAAATATTCCAAAAGCTTTGGAATACTACAGCAAGAGTTCAAAAATATACGAAGAGACAGGAGATAGAAGAGGGTTAGCTGTTACCTTAAACAACTTTGCATCTATTTACTACGACCAAGGAGATATAACTAAAGCTTTGGAGTACTTTAGAATTAGTTTAAAAATACGTGAAGAGATTGGAGATAAACAAGGAGCAGCCTATGCTATTCACAATATCGGTGTTATCTATTATAAACAAGATAATTTAAAAGAAGGTTTCATCTATGCCAAGCAAGGTATGGATATTGCTAAAGAAATAGGCTACCCCGAAAATATCAAAAAAGCAGCCAAACTGTTGAAACGAATCTTCCAAAAACAAAACAAATACAAAGAAGCTTTTGAAATGTATGAGTTGGAAATTAAAATGCGTGACAGTATTAATAATCAGGAAACGCAAAAAGCCGCCATAAAAAAGCAAATGCAATACGCTTATGAGAAAAAAGAATTAGAAACCAAAGCAGAGCAAGATAAAAAGGATGCCATTGCAAACGCAGAATTAAAACAGAAAGAAAACGAACGTAATTATTTTATAGGAGGTTTTGGTTTAGTATTAGTACTCGCCTTATTTATTTTGCGTGGCTACAAACAAAAACAAAAAGCGAATGAAATTATTTTAGAACAAAAACATTTGGTTGACGAAAAACAAAAAGAGATACTTGATTCTATTCACTATGCCAAGCGCATACAAACTGCCTTATTGCCAAGCGAGAAATATATTGATAAAAGCCTCAACCAACTTAATAAGAAGATTTTGTCTTGCCTCTTGTGTCTTTTATCTTTTGTCGCTTTTTCGCAAAATGTAGACTCATTAAAACTCGCTCTTAAAAAGGCAAAACATGACACTACGCGGTGTGATATTTTATCTGCTCTCTCAGAAACCGCTCCGGATGGAGAATGGGAGAACTATAATTCACAATTAAAAACTATAGCAGAAAATAAGGTCAAAAGTAATCCTTCGGAGAGAAAATTTTATTTGAAACACCTGGCGTCTGCTCTAAATAATTGTGGACTTATCTTTCATTATCAAGGTGACATCTCTAAGGCATTAGAATATTACCATAAGAGCTTAAAGATTCAGGAAGAGATTTTAGATAAAAAGGGAATTGCCTATTCTCTAAATAATATTGGCCTTGTTTATGATGAACAAGGAGATGTCACAAAAGCATTAGAGTACGCAATTAAAAGTTTAAAAATTCAACAAGAGATTGGCGAAAAAGATGGAATCGCATACTCTTTAAATAACATTGGTTATATATATCAATCACGAGGAAATTTCTCCAAAGGATTAGAATATTATTTTTTGAGTTTAAAAATTAGGGAGGAGATCGGCGACAAACGTGGCATCGCTGCTTCCTTAAATAATATAGGAGGTATTTATGATCAACACCTTCAGTTTTCAAAGGCTATTGAATATTATAAAAGAAGTCTAACAATTCAAGAGCATATGGGTGACAAGAAAGGACAAGCCCACTCTTTAAACAACCTCGCCGGTGTAACAAGTAGAAATGGCAATTTAAATGAAGCATGTGGTTTTGCAAAAAGAGGAATGCAAATTGCCTTGGATTTAGGTTACCCTGAAAATATTAACAATTCTGCAACAACACTTAAGGTGATTTTTCAAAAACAAAATAAATACAAAGAAGCTTTTGAAATGTTTGAGCTGGAGACTAAAATGCGAGACAGTATCAATAACCAGGAAACTCAAAAAGCTGCCATAAAAAAACAAATGCAATATGAATACGAGAAAAAAGAATTAGAAACTAAAGCAGAGCAAGATAAAAAAGATGCTATTGCAAAAGCAGAATTAAAACAAAAAGAAAACGAACGGAATTATTTTATTGTTGGGTTTGGTTTAGTGCTAGTACTCGCCTTATTTATTTTACGTGGCTATAGACAAAAACAAAAAGCAAACGCTATCATTATTGAGCAGAAAAAATTAGTGGATGAAAAGCAAAAAGAGATACTGGATTCTATTCATTATGCAAAACGCATACAAACTGCCTTATTGCCGAGCGAGAAATATATTGATAAAAGCCTCAACCAACTTAATAAGAAGATTTTGTCTTGCCTCTTGTGTCTTTTATCTTTTGTCGCTTTTTCGCAAAATATAGATTCACTTAAAATTGCATTAAAAAACGCAAAGCACGATACCACGCGTTGTAATATTTTATCATTATTAGCAGAGGATGGAAGTGATGAAGAGTGGATATTGTTTAACGAACAATTGTTTAATTTGGCTAAAAAGGGAGTTGCAGAATCAAAACCAAAATCACCGACAAATTATTTTTATTTAAAACATTTTGCAAATGCACTTAATAACAATGGTTTTTTATCTAAACAACAAGGCGATATTAATATGGCGCTAGACTATTTTGATCGTAGTTTGGCTATAAGACAAAAAATTAATGATAAAAATGGTATTGCATCTTCCTTTAATAATATTGGCTCAATTTATTCAAGCCGAGGTGATGTAATAAAAGGATTAGAGTTCAATAAAAAAAGTTTACGTATTTATGAAGAATTAAAAGATAAAAAGGGGATATCAAATTCACTAAATAATATTGCTTTAATTTATTCTAATCAAGGAGATATTTTAAATTCCCTTGATTATTATCATCAGAGTTTAAAAATTGATGAATCAATTGGAAATAAAGAAGGTATTGCTTATTCCTTAAATAATATTGGAACAATTTATAAAAGCCAAGGTGATTATCCAAAGGCCTTAGATTATTATAAAAGGAGTTTAAAAATCCAAAAAGAAATTAAAAGAAAAGTTGGGATAGCTGCAACTGAAAATAATATTGGAAATATTTTTAATCTTCAAGGTAACCAAAAAAAAGCTTTAGAATGCTTCAATAGAGCTTTAAAAATTTGTGAAGAAGCTAACGACAAACGAGGAATTGCAGCTACATTTAGTAATTTTGGAAGTCTTTATCACGACCAAGGGCAAATTTCCGAGGCATTAGAGTATTACCAAAAAAGTTTGGTCATTCGTGAGGAGATCAAGGATAAAAAAGGTATTGCCCGCTCTTTAAATAGTATAAGCGGTATTTTACTAAAACAAGAAAAAATATCAGAGGCATTTGTTTTAGCCACAAGAGCATTGAAAATAGGTAACGAATTAGGATTTCCTGAGAATATTAATAAAGCGGCTATTACACTCAAGCAAATCTTCAAAAAACAAAATAAATACAAAGAGGCCTTTGAAATGTATGAGTTAGAAATTAAAATGCGAGATAGTATTAATAATCAGGAAACTCAAAAAGCCGCTATTAAAAAACAAATGCAATACACTTACGAGAAAAAAGAATTAGAAACAAAAGCAGAGCAGGATAAAAAAGACGCCATTGCAAAAGCCGAGTTAAACCAAAAAGAAAATGAGCGAAATTATTTTATTGCAGGCTTTGGTTTAGTATTAGTATTGGCATTATTTATTTTGCGTGGCTACAAACAAAAACAAAAAGCAAATGCAATTATTTTGGAGCAAAAACATTTGGTTGACGAAAAGCAGAAAGAAATTTTAGATTCTATTCATTACGCAAAGCGCATACAAACTGCTTTATTACCAAGCGAGAAATATATTGATAAAAGCCTCAACCAACTTAATAAGAATATTTTGTCTTGCCTCTTGTGTCTTTTATCTTTTGTCGCTTTTTCGCAAAATATAGATTCACTTAAAATTGCGCTTAAAAACGCTAAGCATGACACTACTCGCTGTAATATTTTAAACGAGCTTATCGAGAACGAAAGTGACGACAATATTTGGTCAAAATATAATGAGCAATTAAAAACTATAGCCGAAAAAAATCTTAAGGAGGGAGGGAGGTACAAGCAAAAGTATTTAACTTATCTTGCCTCTGCCTTAAATAATATCGGATTCCTGTTTACCAATCAAGGGAATATTCCTAAAGCTTTAGAGTACTTTAAAAATAGTTTAAAAATTAGCGAGGAGATTGGCGATAAAAAAGGTAGCGCAGAGTCTTTAAATAATATTGGGATTGTTTACGATTTACAGGGTGATATACAAAATGCATTAGAATATTTTCATAAGAGTTTGAAAATTCAGGAAGAAATGCTTAATAAACAAGGGGTTGCACTTGCATTAAATAACCTTGGATCTATCTATGACAGACAGGGGGAAATTGCTAAAGCAATTGAGTATTATCATAAGAGTTTGCAGGCTCGGTTGGAAATTGCTGATAAACATGGTATAGCACAATCCTTAGGTAACATCGGTTCTTTGTTTAGTAAGCAAGGTAATTTCCTTAAGGCGTTAGAGTATTATCAAAAGTGTTTAAAAATTTACGAAGAGGTGAGTGATAAACTTGGAATAGCAAATTCTTTAGTTAATATCGGTTCTACTTACAATGGAATGGGCAACACGGCAAAGGCAATAGAAGATTTTAATAAAAGTTTAAGTATTTATGAGGAGATCGGAAATAGAATCGGGGTGGCATTTTCACTTAATAATCTTGCAAGTGTAATGATTAATAATGACCAATTAAATAAAGCTTTTTTTTATGCAAATAAAAGTTTACAAACGGCTAAAGAAATTGGTTATCCTGATAGAATTAAAAATGCGGCCTTCTCTCTAAAAATTATATTTCAAAAACAAAACAAATACAAAGAGGCCTTTGAAATGTATGAGTTAGAAATTAAAATGCGAGATAGTATTAATAATCAGGAAACACAAAAGGCTACTATTAAAAAACAGATGCAATACACTTACGAGAAAAAAGAATTAGAAGCCAAAGCAGAACAAGATAAAAAAGATGCCATTGCAAAAGCAGAATTAAAACAAAAAGAAAACGAACGTAATTATTTTATTGCCGGCTTTGGTTTAGTATTAGTACTCGCATTATTTATTTTGCGTGGCTACAAACAAAAGCAAAAAGCAAATGCAATTATTTTGGAGCAAAAACATTTGGTTGACGAGAAACAAAAAGAGATACTGGATTCTATTCACTATGCCAAGCGCATACAAACTGCTTTATTACCAAGCGAGAAATATATTGATAAAAGCCTTAACCAACTTAATAAGAATATTTTGTCTTGCCTCTTGTTACTTTTATCTTTTGTCGCTTTTTCGCAAAATGTAGACTCTCTAAAACTCGAACTTAAAAACTCGGCACTTGATAGCACGCGATGCGCTATACTTACTGCGCTAATAGAAAATGAAACCGATGATGCTATTTGGCCGACCTATAACAAAGAGTTAAAAGCCATAAGTGAATTAAATTTAAAAAGGAACCAGGCTAATAAAAATATCTATTTAATTTATTTGTCAAGAGCTATTTATTATGAAGCTTATCTTGCAGAAATTAAGGGTCAAAATGAAAAAGCAATCGATCTTTATAAGGAAAGCATTGCCGTTAAAAAATCGCTTATGGATACAATGTCTATTAGTCTTACTTTAAATGATATCGCAGGAGTTTATAAAAAGATCGGCAATCCGTTCATGGCCGAGCAAGTATTTCACGAAGCTTTAAAACTTCAAGAAGCATCAAATGATGAATTGGGGTGTTCAGTAACATTAAACAATATTGGTAATTTAAACTATTATCAAGGTAACATACCATTGGCGCTCGAAAATTATTTTTTATGCCTCAAGAAACTCGAAAAGCTAAATGATCTTGAGAGAATAGCAACAGCTATGAGTAATATTGCAATGATTTATCTTAAACAAGGTGATATCACAAAGGCTATTGAATTCAATGGAAAAAGCCTGACCTTGCGCGAAAAATTAATGAACAAGCTTGGTATCGCTACATCGCTTAACAATTTTGGAGAGATTTATCAGAATCAGGGTAATATAGACAAAGCTTTAGACTATTTTGAACGAAGTTTAAAAATACGGAATGAAATTAATGATAAGCCTGGTGAGGCTCAGTGTTTGTTATTTATAGGGTCCGTATACAGAAAAAAAGGTGATATCTCTAAGGCATTAGAGTACGTATCTAAAAGTTTAAAGATAAGAGAAGAGATCAAAGATAAAAGTGAAATTAGCGCATCTTTAAATTACTTGGCCGGATTATTTATGGTTAAAGGAGAATTATCCGAAGCTCACAAAAACGGAAAGCGCAGTTTAGATCTGGCGTTAGAACTGGGATTTCCATTAAACATAATTGGTCCTGCTAAAATTTTAAAACAGGTATTTCAAAAACAAAATAAATACAAAGAAGCATTTGAAATGTACGAGCTGGAGATTAAAATGAGAGATAGTATTAATAATCAAGAAACTCAAAAAGCAGTCATAAAAAAACAAATGCAATATACTTACGAGAAAAAAGAATTAGAAGCCAAAGCAGAACAGGATAAAAAAGATGCCATTGCAAAAGCAGAATTAAAACAAAAAGAAAACGAACGTAATTATTTTATTGTTGGTTTTAGTTTAGTGCTATTACTCGCCTTATTTATTTTGCGTGGCTACAAACAAAAGCAAAAAGCCAACGCAATTATTTTGGAGCAAAAACATTTGGTTGACGAAAAGCAGAAAGAAATTTTAGATTCTATTCATTACGCTAAACGCATACAAACTGCCTTATTACCAAGCGAAAAGTATATTAACAAGAGTTTATCTCAATTAAATAAAAAAGGTTAGTTTAGTAAAACAATTTGAAACCAATATTTAAATATCTATTATTAAGCCTGGCAGTTTTTTTGTTTCAGCTCAATTCTATTGGGCAAGATAAAACCATTGACTCTTTAAAGCTGGCACTTAAAAACGCTACGCATGATAGTACAAAATGTTTAACATTGAAGATTTTATGTAAACTGGAAAAAGATTACGACCTAAAAATGAAACTTGCAATGCAAAGGTTAACAATTGCAGAATCGCATCTTACCGATCCCGATAAAGCAATTCGTGTTTTTTTTCTAAAGCAAAAATCCTCATCTCTAAACACTATAGGACTTATATATTCTGATAAGTTTGAGATTCCAATGGCCTTAGAGTGTTATTACAAGAGTTTCGAGATCGATGAGAGTATTGGTGATAAGAAAGGAATGGCAACGTCTTTTAACAACATTGGCCGCGTTTATTACAACCTTGGTGATATTGCAAAGGTGCTCGAATATTGGCACAAGGCCTTAAAGATAAGAGAAGAGATGAGTGATAAAAAAGGCATTGGAAGCAGTTTAAGCAATCTTGCGGCCATTTATCTTGTTCAAGGAGATAAACACAAGGCTTTCGAGTATGAGAATAGAAGTATCAAAATTAAATCAGAACTGGGCGATTTGATCGGAGTTGCCCATTCTTTAAATAATTTAGGAATAATGTATCGAGAACAAGGAAACTTGCCCAAATCATTAGAGTGCCATGAAAAAAGTTTAAAAATAAAAGAGGAGATCGGAGATTATCAATCAATGCCTGAATCGTTAAATAACCTCGGTGAATTTTATATTAAACAAGGTGACTTTGAAAAGGGCTTAGATTTTCATTTCCGGGGTTTGAAAATTTGTGAAGAGATCAATGATAAAAATGCGATGACTTTAACTCTAACAGATATATGTCTTTCTTATTCGTCTCAAGGTAAGCTTAACGAGGCTTTTAATTATGGCAATAGAAGTTTGAAAATTGCTAAAGATCTTGGTTTTCCTCAATCTATTGCAAACGCTGCCTACGCTTTAAAATCAGTTTATAAAAAACAAAACAAATACAAAGAGGCCTTTGAAATGTATGAGTTAGAAATTAAAATGCGCGACAGTGTAAATAATCAGGAAACTCAAAAGGCTACAGTCAAAAAACAAATGCAATATGCCTACGAGAAAAAAGAATTAGAAACTAAAGCAGAACAGGATAAAAAAGATGCCATTGCAAAAGCAGAATTAAACCAGAAAGAAAACGAGCGTAATTATTTTATTGCAGGCTTTGGTTTAGTGCTAGTACTCGCCTTATTTATTTTACGTGGCTATAAACAAAAACAAAAAGCCAACGCAATTATTCTCGAACAAAAGGAACTGGTTGACGAGAAACAAAAAGAAATTCTCGATTCTATCCATTACGCAAAGCGTATTCAAACTGCCTTATTGCCTAACGAAAAGTATATTGATAGGAGTTTAAAGCAACTGAATAAAAGTTAATGAGAAAATTATTAAAATACCGTTTTCTTTTTTTTATTCTTTTCGTCACCCTGAGCGGAGTCGAAGGGCGTATTATTGCACAAAATTTAGACTCTCTAAAACTTGTTCTTAAAAATGCACACCATGATACAACGCGCTGTAATATTCTTTCAGTTCTTGCAGAAACCGCGGGCGATGAGGAATGGCCAGCTTTTAATGAGGAGTTAAAAAATCTCGCCGAAAAAAATCTTGCCAGCAATACTGCTTATAAAAAATTTTATTTAAAACACTTAGCCTCTGCTCTCAATAATATAGGGTTTTTAGCGAGCAGCCAGAGCGAAATACAAAAGGCGCTAGAGTTTTTTGATAAAAGTTTAAAGATCAGTTCAGAGATTGGGGATAAAGAAGGGATTGGAACCACATTAAACAATTTTGGGGTTTTATTTGGTTCCCAAGGTAACATCCCAATGGCGTTAGAATATTACCACAAAAGTTTGAAAATTCATGAGGAGATAGGTGATAAAAGTGGGATAGCGAATGCTTTAAACAACATTGGCATCAATTATAAAAAACAAGGCGACATTTCCAAGGCATTGGACTACTATCACAGGAGTTTAAAAATAAGTGAGGAGATAGATAGCAAGCCAAGAATAGCAACTGCTTTAAATAACATTGGTGTTATTTATGAAAAACAAGGAGATGTAACAAAGGCCTTAGACTATTATAACAAGAGTTTAAAATTTTGTGATGAAATGGGTAATAAAAAGGGAATTGCAAAAGCATTAAATAATATTGCACACATATATAGTAATCAAGACAGCACAGAAAAAGCATTGGAGTATAATCAAAAAAGTTTAAATATTTATGAAGAAATTGGGGATAAAGCCGGGATAGCAAATTCTTTAAACAACATTGGCAGTATTTATCAAAACAAAGGTTATATGCCTAAAGCATTTGGATATTTTCAAAAGAGTTTAAAAATCCAGGAAGAAATTGGGGATAAACAAGGAATAGCATATTCTTTAAACAACATAGCCAATTCCTTAATTAAAAATGGGAAAATAGCTGAAGCACTTGTTTTTGCTGATAAGGGGATGCAAACTTCCAAAGAAATTGGCTATGCCGAAAATATTATGATGGCAGCCGGCACTCTCAAATCAATATTCAAAAAACAAAACAAATACAAAGAAGCTTTTGAGATGTATGAGTTAGAAATTAAAATGCGAGATAGTATTAATAATCAAGAAACTCAAAAAGCCGCTATTAAAAAACAAATGCAATATACTTACGAGAAAAAAGAATTAGAAACAAAAGCAGAGCAGGATAAAAAAGACGCCATTGCTAAGGCGGAATTAAAACAAAAAGAAAACGAGCGTAATTATTTTATTGCAGGCTTTGGTTTAGTATTAGTATTGGCATTATTTATTTTACGTGGCTACAAACAAAAACAAAAAGCAAACGCAATTATTTTACAACAAAAACATTTGGTTGACGAAAAACAAAAAGAAATTCTCGATTCTATCCATTACGCAAAGCGTATTCAAACTGCCTTATTGCCTAACGAAAAGTATATTGATAGGAGTTTAAAGCAACTGAATAAAAGTTAAATGAGAAAATATTTTATACATATAATTCTTAATTTAACATTTTTAATTTTTAATTCATTTTGCTTTTCGCAAAATTCTAGTGGTGAGTCTAGTCGAACCATCGACTCTCTAAAACTAGCTCTTAAAAACGCTAAGCACGATACTACACGGTGTCATATTTTATACGCAATAATCGAAGTGGAGGGTGATGATAATATTTGGCCTCAATACAATGAACAATTAAAACAAGTTGCACAAAAGAATATTGCCAATAATTCAGCGCCTAAAAATTTTTACTTAAAGCAACTTGCTGATGCCTTGAATAACTTTGGGTACTTGGCAAATCAAAAAGGTGACTTGCAAAAAGCGTTGGAGTATCATCAAAAGAGTTTAAAAATTAGGGAAGAGATTGGAGATAAACAAGGAATAGCAGGCTCTTTAGACAACATTGGGTTTATCTATTACAGCCAAGGTGACATCTCAAAGGCAGAGGAGTCTTATAGCAAGAGTTTAATAATCCTGGAAGAAGTTGGGGATAAAAAAGGAATATCAGAGTCTTTAAACAACCTTGGATTTATTTTTAAAGACCAAGGTGATATCCCAAAAGCATTGGAGTATTATCATAAAAGTTTAAAGTTTAGAGAAGAGATTGGAGATAAAAAAGGGATAGCAATTTCATTAAACAATATTGGACTTATTTATAATAGCCAAGGTGATATTCCAAAAGCGTTGGAGTGCCAACACAAGAGTTTAAAGATAAGAGAAGAGATTGGTGATAAGCGGGGAATAGCAGAGTCTTTAAATAATATTGGCTTTTTTTATAACAGTCAGGGGAGTACCCAAAAGGCGTTGGAGTACCACCGCAAAAGTTTAAAGATCAGAGAAGATATTGATGATAAACGAGGAATAGCAAATTCATTAGACAATATCGGTTCAATTTATGACAGCCAAGGCGACATCCATAAGGCGTTGGGGTATCTGCTAAAGAGTTTAAGCATATATGAGGAGATTGGAGATAGACCTGGAATCGCAGGTACTTTATATAATATTGCTGTTTTGACTTTAAGAAAAGGACAAGTGCAAGAGGCTTTCGTGTTTGCTAGCAAGGGAATGCAAGTTGCTAAAGAATTAGGCTTTCCTGAAAATATTAAGAACTCTGCGAATACGCTTAAGTCAATATTCAAAAAACAAAATAAATACAAAGAGGCCTTTGAAATGTATGAGTTAGAAATTAAAATGCGAGATAGTATTAATAATCAAGAAACTCAAAAAGCCTCTATTAAAAAACAAATGCAATACACTTACGAGAAAAAAGAATTAGAAACCAAAGCAGAGCAAGATAAAAAAGATGCCATTGCAAAAGCCGAGTTAAACCAAAAAGAAAATGAGAGAAATTATTTTATAGCAGGTTTTGGTTTAGTTTTAGTTCTTGCATTATTTATTTTGCGCGGCTATAAACAAAAACAAAAAGCGAATGTAATTATTGCAGCTCAAAAACATTTGGTAGAGGAAAAGCAAAAAGAAATTCTAGATTCCATTCATTATGCAAAACGCATACAAACTGCATTGTTGCCGAATGAAAAATATATTGATAAGAGTTTGAAGCAATTGAATAAAAGTTAAATGAGAAAATTTTTAAAATACCGTTTTCTGATTTTTATTCTACTCGTCACCCTGAGCGGAGTCGAAGGGCGTCTTTATTCACAAAATGTAGACTCCCTAAAACTTGCGCTAAAAAATGCAAAGCATGACACAACCCGTTGTAATGTTTTGTCTATGCTTGTTGCAACGGCAAGTGTTGAAGAATGGCCTAAATTTAATGAACAGCTACTAAATCTATGTGAAAGTAAAATAAAGTTAACTCAAAGATCTAGTTCAGAAAATAAAGTTTATTTAGTGCGTTATGCCGAAGCGTTAAATACCATTGGGGTTATTTATGCCGATAAAGGAGACTTCCCAAAAGGATTAGAGTGCAATTTCAAGAGTTTAAAAATTTGGGAAGAGCTAGGAAATAAAATAGGAATAGCCAAATCCATGCTTAACATTGCAACTATTTACTATAATCAAGGAGATATTCCTGAAGCATTAGAGTATCATTTCAAGAGTTTAAAAATAAAAGAAGAAGTTGGGAGTAAAAAGGACATAGCAAAATCATTAAATAACATTGCTGTAATTTATGATAACCAAGGAGACATATCCAAAGCATTAGAGTATCATAGTAAAAGTTTAAAATTAAGAGAAGAGATAGGTGATAATAGTGGAATAGCCTTATCTCTTAACAATATTGGATTTATATACAATAATCAGGGAGATGTATCTAAAGCTTTAGAGTATTTTAAGGAAAGTTTAAAAATTCAGGAAAAAAACGGAATTAAAATGGGAATTGCCATTTCACTTAACAACATTGGGGTAATTTACAAAAATCATGGCGAGTATACCAAAGCTCTGGAATACCTTTTAAAGAGTTTAAAAATTGGCGAAGAGATAGGTGATAAAATAGGAGTAGCATCTTCACTTAAAAATATTGGGATAATTTACGAGAATCAAGGAGATATTCAAAAAGCTATGGGATACTATAGCAGGAGTCTAAAAATTGGAGAAGAGATAGGTTACAAACGGGGTGTAGCTGTTTCTTTATGCAGCATCGGTTATCTTTATTATAAACTAGGTAATTTAAAAGAAGGACTCGCTTATACAACTAGAGCGTTAAATACTTCTAAAGAATTAGGTTATCCTGAAAATATTAGAAGCTCAGCCGCCACGCTAAAACAAATCTATCAAAAGCAAAACAAATTCACAGAGGCTTTTGAAATGTATGAGTTAGAAATTAAAATGCGCGACAGTATTAATAATCAAGAAACTCAAAAAGCCGCTATTAAAAAACAAATGCAATACACTTACGAGAAAAAAGAATTAGAAACTAAAGCAGAGCAAGATAAAAAAGATGCCATTGCTAAGGCGGAATTAAAACAAAAAGAAAACGAGCGTAATTATTTTATTGCAGGCTTTGGTTTAGTATTAGTATTGGCATTATTTATTTTACGTGGCTATAAACAAAAACAAAAAGCAAACGCAATTATTTTACAACAAAAACATTTGGTAGATGAAAAACAAAAAGAAATTCTCGATTCCATTCATTACGCTAAACGTATACAAACTGCTTTATTACCAAACGAAAAGTATATTGATAAAAGCCTCAATCAACTTAATAAGAAGATTTTGTCTTTCATCTTGTGTCTTTTTTCTTTTGTCTCTTTTTCGCAAAATATAGACTCTTTAAAACTTGCTCTTAAAAATGCCAAGCATGATACAACGAGGTGCATTTTGCATAATACTTTAGGTGAAGTTATGTTTTATGATAATATGGATTCCTCGGTAGTATATTGGAATAAAGCTATAGAAATTGCAGAAAGGCATTTGAAATCAGGTTCCGATTCTAAAGTGGTTTTAAAAACAATTAAGACTTACTATTCTGTAGCTTTAAATAATCTGGGAGTTTTATATCAGGGCAATGGTGATTTTAAAAAGGCCTTGGATTATAATCAAAGGAGTTTAAAGGTATGCACAGAGCTGGGAGATAAATTGGGTATGGCTTATGCAATAAATAATATTGGGAGTCTTTACCAGGATAAAGGTGATGTGGAGAATGCAATTACTTACTCGCAAAAAGCTTATAAATTATATGAAGAACTTGGCGATAAAGAAGGTATGTCCATTACATTGGGTAATATAGGGAGCCTTTATATTAAGCAAGGCGATATTCTTATGGCATTGGAAATTAATCACCGCAGCTTAAAAATTTGTGAAGAGCTGGGTGATAAATTAAGTATGTCCTATGCTCTGAATAATCTGGGCTCTATTCAGCTAATGCAGGGTAATTTAGATAAGTCTTTAGAATATTTGCAGAGAAGTTTAAAACTTCGCGAAGAACTTGGCGATAAAAAGGGGATTGCTTCCTCTTTTCACAATATAGCTGAGATTTATAATAGAGAAGGAAGAATACCTAAGGCTATAGAATTTCATCAGAAAAGTTTAAAAATTCGGGAAGAAATTGGAGATAAATTGGGTATGACAACAAGCTTAACAAATTTAGGGATAATGTATGGTTTTCTGGACGACAATAAGAAGGCATTAGCGTATTTGTATCAGAGCTTGAAAATTTGTGAAGAAGTTGGAATTAAAGACGGCGTGGGTTCGGCATCAAATCTTGTTGCAAAATATTTGACAAAAGAAGGTAACATACAAAAAGCCTTGCCGTACGCATTTAAAGGCTTTGAAATAGCAAAAGAAGTAGGGTATCCGGAAAGTATAAAAGCTTCGGCCAATACACTTAAAAACATTTTTCTAAAACAAAACAAATACAAAGAAGCTTTTGAGATGTATGAGTTAGAAATTAAAATGCGAGATAGTATTAATAATCAAGAAACTCAAAAAGCTGCCATAAAAAAGCAAATGCAATATACTTACGAGAAAAAAGAATTAGAAACTAAAGCAGAGCAAGATAAAAAAGATGCCATTGCAAAAGCAGAATTAAACCAAAAAGAAAATGAGCGAAATTATTTTATTGCAGGTTTCGGTTTAGTGTTAATACTTGCCTTGTTTATTTTACGTGGCTACAAACAAAAACAAAAGGCTAATGAAATAATTGCAGCTCAAAAACATTTGGTAGATGAAAAACAAAAAGAAATTCTAGATTCAATACATTACGCTAAACGCATACAAACGGCTTTATTACCAAGCGAAAAGTATATTGATAAGAGTTTGAATCAGTTGAATAAAAGCTAATCATGTGCAATTACACTGCAAATACTACCAATAAAAAAACTTTGATCGAAAAATACAAACGAGAATTAAAACGATCAGATCTAGAACCTAATACCGGATTTTTTTTGAATGGCTTTAGTTTTCCGAATTTAAATATTATTAAAACCGAAGAGCCTGAACTAATTGATGTTGGAAAATGGGGATTGGTTCCTTCCAAAATAAATACTTCAAAAGCTGCTAATGAATATGCAGTCTACACCCTTAATGCAAAAAGCGAAACGGTTTTTGAATTGCCGAGTTTTAAAGATGCAATAAGACCAAAAAGATGTTTAATTGCAGCAAGCGGTTTTTTTGAATGGAGTCATTTAGGAAAAGGAAAATATCTTAGTAAATATCCGCACTATATTTATTTAAAAGATGAGAAAGTTCTTTCGTTTGGTGGTTTGTATGATACGTGGACAGAAAAAGAAACCGGAAAACAAACTACCACCTTTAGCATCATTACCGTTCCTGCAAATCCTTTAATGGCAAAAATTCATAATACCAAAGAACGCATGCCTTTAATTTTTACAAGTGAAAATGAAAACAATTGGTTAAACCCAAATTTATCAGATAGTGATATTAAAGAATTAATGCAGCCGCTAAATGAAAAGTACATGAGTGCACATACCATAAAAAAAATAGATCCTAAACATATCGATCCACTCGATGAAAAATTAATTGCGCCGTTTGAATATCCAGAGTTAACAGCAATTAATAAGTTGTTTTGATCTAAACAGCGCTTAATCCCTAAAAACAAAAAAACCTTCCTAAAAAGGAAGGTTCTTGTTCTTTGTGTGGTGCCTCCAGGAATCGAACCAGGGACACAAGGATTTTCAGTCCTTTGCTCTACCGACTGAGCTAAGGCACCCGGCAAATATCCAGTGGATATTTGAGCGCGCTAATGGGTTGCTTTTACACTCATCACAAACGCGGGTGCAAAAATACATAAATTATTTAGCCCACAAAATTTTTTCTAAAAAAAACGCAATTAAAATTATGCTTTGCATATAAAATCTATCTTTACATGAATGAATTTTGTTGTAGATTTTGGTAATACACGCATTAAAGCGGCCATATTTGATGGTTCAGAACTACAACATTCGTATATTTTTAATTCTGTAAACGATTTAACCGAGGCCATAAAACAAATACCTGCTTTTAATAATTGTTTAATAGCCTCAGTTACCAACATGCACGAAGAATTTATTAAATGCTTACCTCAAAGTGTAAACACGATCATTTTTTCTGCTAACACACCAATTCCAATAAAAAACTTATATAAAAGCGCAGCCACACTTGGATCAGACCGCATTGCGGCTTCAGTTGGCGCTTACAGTTTTTATCCCAATCAAAATGTATTAACGATCGATGCCGGAACATGCCTTAAATATAATTTCGTGAATGAACATAACGAGTATTTAGGTGGAGCCATTTCGCCAGGTTTAACCATGCGCCTAAAGGCAATGAACGAATTTACGCATGCCTTGCCCTTAATAGAAATAGATAAAAATTATGCTGATCTGATTGGAACCAATACTAAAGATTCGATGTTAAGCGGGGCTTTAATTGGAGCAGTTGCCGAAGTGGATGGAATAATTAGTAATTACCTCTTAAATTATGCTAATTTACAGGTTGTATTAACCGGAGGAGACGCCGATTATTTGGGCAAACAACTTAAAAATCGTTTATTTGCCAACCAAAACTTGTTGCTTTGCGGCTTAAACACAATTTTAAATTATAACCTTGAAAAATAAATATTTCTTATTACTCATCATTTGCACAATTCAGTCCCTTTTTATTAAGGCACAGAATAATACTGTAAGTCCTTATTCGCGCTACGGTTTAGGTGAGTATAACCCAACAACATTTGCTCACAACGCCGGTATGGGCGGTGCTTACGTGGCTTTAAAGCCCGATTCGTTAATGCCAATTTTTATTAATGCCGGAAATCCTGCTGCTTATTCATTAATAAAATTAACCTGTTTAGAGGTAGGTGGTACTTTTACCGATTCTCGTTTTAAAGGTAATAACTCCACCTTGCATAAATGGTCGGCGAATTTTGCTTATGGTGCTCTTGGTTTTCCTATTCGTTCAAACGGTGGGGCTTGTTTTGGTATAATGCCCTATAGCAGCATGGGTTATGATGCCGAAACTTCCATAGAGACTTCGGGCATCGGTTCAGTTGAATATAAATACAGCGGAAGTGGGGGATTGAATAAAGCCTTTTTAGGTTATGGTCTTATGCCATTTCAGGACAGATTAAGAAAATTCAGAAGAAAAAATCTTTTTGTTCCCGATTCAATGAAGCATTTAAGCAAAACAGGTTTTAAAATACAAGATTTTGGAAGTAAACTTTTAAGCGATTTTTCTATCGGATTTAATGTAAACTATTTATTTGGCTCTTTAGAACAAAGTTCACGAGTAATTTATCCAAGCTCCATTAATTATAATAACACTTATCGTGGGCGCGTATTATCCTTAGGAGATTTTACAGGTAATTTTGGTGCCCAAACCGCTGTAACAATTGATAGCGTTAGGCAAAAAGGAACAAATAAAAAAAGACATTTAACCGAAAAAATAAAATTTACCTTTGGCTATTTTATGGCTTTAAACAACACCTTTAAAGTAAATTACGATGCAACAGTTTACAATTATATTTTAAATGGTTTGGGTCAGGAAATAATTCGTGATACTGTTTTTTCTAATGCCGAGCAAGTTGGTAACATAACCTTGCCATTGGAGCAAGGTTTTGGAATTGGTTTTAAAAAAGGAGAGCGTGTAAATTTTGTAGCCGATTTTGCAATTACAAATTGGTCTAAGTTTTATTATTTAGATGAACTTAGCAACTTAAAAGATAATTACAGAATAGCCTGTGGGGTGAATTTTGTTCCTGAAAAATATGCGGCAGGCAATGGTGCTTTTTTTAAAAAATTAAATTACCGTCTTGGCGCAAGTTATCAAACCGGTTATATTAATCTTAACAACACAGTTGTTTCTAATTATGCCATTACAGCCGGCGTTGGCTTTCCTGTGGGTTTCGGACGCTTATCATCAATGGTTAACATTAGCGCGCAATACGGGCAAACAGGCACCACTAAAAATAATTTAATAAAAGAAAATTATTGGAAAATTAATTTCGGTTTTACTTTCTCCGACCGTTGGTTTCAAAAATTCAGATACGATTAAAACGTGTTTAAAATTAATACGATAATTTTTTTTGCTGCCATTATTCTAATAGTTGGTTCTTGCACAAATGATCTTAAAGATGTAATGGCTTTGCCAAGTAATAAAAAAAGCCCTTCGCAGGTTGGCGATAGCGTTACTTTATTATATACAGATAGTGCTCAACTTAAAATCGTTTTAAAGGCAAACAGAATGCTTATTTTCACTAAAAATGTAAGCGAACCTTTTACTATTTTACCAAAAGGTTTTTTTGTTACCTTTTTTGATAATGACGAAAAAATATCAAGTACCCTAAAAGCCAATTATGGTATACGCTACGATGTTTCACGAAAAATGGAAGCTAAATATGCTGTTGAGGTTGTAAATAAAAATGGTGAAAAATTAGAAACAGAAAAATTGGTTTGGGACGAAGCAAATAAAACTATTTATACCGATGCGTTTGTGAAAATTACTACCGCCGATCAGGTAATAATGGGTAAGGGCCTAAAGAGTAATCAAGATTTTACAAAGTATCAAATTAACGAAATAACAGGAACAATAAATTTAAAGAACAATGAACTCTAATTTTCAAAATAAAACGTTTATTTTTTTAGAACGCCTTTGGTTAGTTGGTGTAATTCTGGCCATTTTACTGGTTGTTTATTTTTTAATTATGAAAGATAACGACAGCGCTCTTTTCTTTTTTGGTTTTTTTATTTTAGCATCTCTTATTTATTTAATGCGCAAGCGTCAAAGGGTAAAGCATCAAGCGTTTTTAAAACATAAAGAGGAAGAGCAGAAGAAGACGAAGTAGTTATTAGATATTAGTCGATAATCATTAGTCTTGTGTCTTGCGTCCTACTTCTTGTATCGTATTCGCCACTCATCCCAAAAAAACAAATTCGGTAATAATTAATTGTAAATTTATACCAATTGCTTAAAACATGCTTAAGGTATTATTTAAAGAGAGTTTATTTTTTGCCTGGCAATCACTGGTTGCAAATAAATTGCGGTCTTTTTTAAGTCTGTTAGGTATTACCATTGGTATTTTTGCCATTATTTTAGTTTTTACCATTGTAGATGGTTTAGAAAATAATATTCGCGGTAGTATACAATCTCTTGGCAACAATGTAGTGTATATTCAAAAATGGCCATGGGATTTTGGTCCTGATTATCCATGGTGGAAGTATATGAATCGCCCTGTTCCACAATATTACGAATTGGATGATCTCCAAAAAAGATGTAAAAGTGTTGATGCCTTAGCTTACAGAATTGGAAAAAGAAAAACAATAAAATACAAGTCCAACAGTATTCAAAATGCTGTAGTTGCCGGTATTTCGCATGATTTTTATAAAATAAAAAATTTCGATCTAAGCTCCGGTCGTTATTTTACGCAGAATGAAACCGATGCAGGTTATCATTTAGCATTAATAGGCGCTAACATTGCCAGTGGTCTTTTTCCTAATGAAGATCCTATTGGAAAAGAAGTTAAAATTGGAGGTTACAAAGCAGTTGTTATTGGTGTAATAAAAAAAGAAGGCGAAAGTTTATTGGGTAATAGTTTCGATTACCAAATAGTAACGCCATTTAATTTTGCGCGTTATTTTTTAGATCCAAAGTCCGAAAATTCTGACCCGATCATTTATGCCAAAGCAAAACCAAATGTTACCAATGCCGAAATGATGAGCGAATTAACCGGTGTGTTGCGCGGCATCAGAAAACTAAAGCCCATGGGCGAGCCAAACTTTGCATTGAACGAAACCAGTTTAATAAGCAAAGGCTTTGATGGCTTGTTTGATATTATTGGTACTGCAGGTTGGATAATAGGTGGCTTTTCAATTTTGGTGGGTGGTTTTGGGATCGCTAATATTATGTTTGTTTCAGTGCGTGAGCGTACTAATTTAATAGGTATCCAAAAAAGTTTAGGCGCAAAAAACTTTTTTATCTTAGTTCAGTTTTTGGGTGAAAGTGTTATGCTTAGCACTATTGGCGGTTTTTTTGGATTGCTCATTACTTATTTAATTACACTTTTAGGCAAAGATGCTATAGATATGGATATAAGTTTAACAAGCACTAATATTATTTTAGGTTTTACAATTTCAATTTTAATAGGAATTATTAGTGGTTTTATTCCCGCATATAGCGCCGCTCAACTCGACCCTGTAGAAGCCATTAGAAGTAACTAATATGACCAGACCAAAGATCATAACGTTTATTTGTATTATCGGTTATTTATCGGTTGTATTTACCTTCCCGCAGGTATTTTCTCCTCAAATAAAAAAACTAGGGGTGCTAATGCCTGCTATTTATGGTATTCTTGTGGCAGCTAATTTTATTGCCTGTGTTGGTTTATGGTATTTTAAGCAATGGGGCGTTCAATTGTATTTGATCTCTGTTTTTGCAAAAACTCTTTTTTATCTCTTGGTCGACCAGGTAGGTTTTGGTTTTTATTTTAATATTGCCATTTCGGTAATTTTTATGTTTATTTTATTGCGGTTTTATCCTAAAATGGACCCAAATCTATAAAGTCCGAATTATTATATCTAAAAAATAGGTATTATCATCTATAAAATTGCCTTTTCGAGATAAAAGTTTTGTATAGTAGAAAAAAAATTGTATATCTTTAAAGGAGAAATTGAGTCTATTTACTCAGTAGAATACACATTTTAATCAATGAAAAGTATAGTTGACGAGGTTGATACAGCAGAAGTTCTGGAAACATTAAAAAGTTTTTTTGGATTTGATGGCTTTAAAGGAACTCAGGAAAAGATAATAATGAACCTTTTGGCGGGCAAAGATACCTTTGTTATTATGCCAACCGGCGGCGGTAAGAGTTTATGCTACCAATTACCGGCAATAATGTCGGAAGGTACAGCTATCATCGTTTCTCCATTAATAGCCTTAATGAAGAATCAGGTGGATGCAATAAGAGGTTTTAGTAATGAAAATGGGATTGCTCATTTTTTAAATTCGTCACTTAATAAAGCAGAAATTGCAACGGTTAAAAAAGATGTTTTATCCGGAAAAACCAAATTATTATACGTAGCACCCGAAACTTTAACTAAAGAAGATAATATTGCCTTTTTTAAAGAATTTAAAATTTCGTTTTTTGCAATAGACGAGGCACATTGTATATCTGAGTGGGGTCATGATTTTCGTCCGGAATACAGAAGGTTGAGACCAATAATAGATGCGGTTGGTAATGTGCCTGTAATGGCTTTAACTGCTACCGCTACACCTAAGGTTCAGCAGGATATTCAAAAAAACCTTGGCATGTTAACGGCCAATTTATTTAAGTCTTCTTTTAATCGTGGTAATTTATATTATGAGGTACGTGCAAAACAAAACGTAAATAAAGAAATTATTAAATATGTAAAGCAAAACAGTAATAAAAGTGGTATTATTTATTGCTTAAGCAGAAAAAAGGTTGAAGAAATTGCCGATGCATTAAAAGTGAATGGCATTAAAGCTAAACCTTACCATGCCGGATTAGATGCAAAAGAACGTGCGAAAACACAAGATGATTTTTTAATGGAAGATGTTAAAGTAATTGTTGCTACAATTGCTTTTGGTATGGGAATTGATAAACCGGATGTTCGTTTTGTTATTCATCACGATATTCCTAAATCATTAGAAGGTTATTATCAAGAAACCGGCCGCGCAGGCAGAGATGGGGGAGAAGGAAATTGCGTTACATTTTACAGCCACGACGATATTTTAAAATTAGAGAAGTTTATGAAAGATAAGCCGGTTGCCGAACAGGAAATTGGTAAACAAATGCTTTCAGAAACTGCTTCCTTTGCTGAAACCAGCAGCTGTCGTCGTAAATTTATCTTGCACTATTTTGGTGAAGAATTTGATGAGCCTAAATGTGCCGGCATGTGCGATAATTGCCGTCATCCAAAGCAAAAATTTGAAGCTCAAGAAGATCTTGAATTAGCTTTAGAGTCAGTTCTTGAAATGAAAGAAAGACATAAATTAAAAGATGTGATAAATGTGTTAATGGGAACATTAACAGCAACTGCTAAAACATATAAACACAATAACCTCGAAAGTTGGGGCAAAGGGGTTGATCATGATAAAGATGATAAATTTTGGCAAGCAATATTAAGGCAAGCCATAGTTAATGGATTTTTATCAAAGGATATTGAAAATTATGGTTTACTTAAAGTAACAGAAAAAGGTCATACGTTTTTAAAGAAACCATACAGTGTTAAATTTACCCGCGATCACGATTACAATAATGTTGATAAAGACAGTGATGACGATGTAATGATTGGCGGAAAAGGCGGAAGTGGCGCAACAGATGAGGTTTTATATGCTTTATTAAAAGATCTTGTAAAGAAAACCGGGAAGCTTAAAAATTTACCTCCTTACGTTATTTTTCAGGAGTCTTCACTTGAAGAAATGGCCAATCAATATCCAATAACAATGGAAGAATTGATCAAGATAAGTGGTGTTGGTTCGGGTAAAGCAGCAAAATTCGGAAAGCCTTTTATTGATCTAATTAAAAATTATGTAGAGGAGAATGAGATCGAAAGGCCTGTTGACATGGTAATTAAATCAGTTGCCAATAAATCGTTATTAAAAGTTTATATCATACAAAATATTGATCGAAAAATTAGTTTACGTGATATGGCAAAAAGTAAGAACCTTACTTTACCAGCGCTTTTAACCGAAATTGAAACTATTGTTGAATCCGGAACCAGAGTAAACATTAATTACTATATTGAAGATGTAGTTGATGAAGAGAAACAAGAAGAGGCGATGGATTATTTTAAAGAAAGCAAATCTGATAGTGTTGCAGAAGCATTAAAAGAGTTGGGAGAGAATGACTATACCGAAGAAGAAATACGAGTAATGAGAATAAAATTCTTGTCTGATTTCGGAAATTAGAAATAGGAGCGTTTTTGCTTTTTGTACCAAATTTATAAATATCCCGCACAAAATATGCGGGATATTTTTTTAAGCATTTATGCCGTCTTTAAAACATTAAAACTTTCTAATTTTTTGATAATATATTTTCTTTTTTTTCGTTTCTTTGAAATAGCCCATGTTTTCAGAAAAAATCCATAGATATTTATTTTTATTTGGCGTTTGTTCTCTGGCTTTTGGCATTATGATGGGTACAGTGCCCACAAGCGTTCCTCAGTTTATATTATTAGGTAATTGGTTAATTGAGGGCAATTTTAAAAGAAAATGGGATCAGTTAAGATCAAATAAATTATTCTGGATCATTATTTCGTTGTTTTTGTTACACGTTATAGGATTAATTTACACTCAGGATATGATTGCCGGAATAAATGATGTGCGCATTAAACTACCTTTATTATTTCTTCCGGTTCTTTTTTTTACTTCCAAGCCTTTGCAGCAAAAAGAATTTAAAATTTTATTGTTATGTTTTTTACTAGGCTCTTTTGTAAATTCACTTTGGTGCCTGATTTATAATTTTGTTTTGCATACTAACGATGTGGTTAGAAATGCTTCAAGATTTATGAGTCACATCCGTTTAGGCTTATACCTAAATGTAGCTATAGCTGTATGTTTTTATTTTATTTTTGAAAGAAGGAATAATCTTCAAAAATTTTTATTTGGTATACTACTTATTTATTTCGTTTATGTTTTACATGCATTGGGATTAGCCTCGGGTATTGTAAATTTGATCATTGTTAGTTTGGCTTCATTAATTGTTTTTCTTTTTAAGCAAAACAAATATATTAAGGCACTTTCATTTGCAGTTATACTTTCAGGCGCTTTTTTTGGGTTTAATTTTTTGAATACAATTTTTAGTTCTCAATTAACCACTCTTAAAACCGAAAATAATATTCCTCACAAAAACGGACCCACCGGTAATGTTTATTTAAATTACGAATCAACTACACAAAAAGAAAATGGAAATTTTGTTTTTATAAATATTCAGCCAACCGAATTAAAGAACGAATGGCAAAAACGTTTTCCTCAAGATAGTTTTAGTTATATGCCAAATCCTCATAACTTGCAACGCTATGAGGTTTTACTGCGTTATATGGCCAGTAAGGGATTGTATAAAGATTCGTTAGGGTTAACAAAACTAAGCGCTACTGATATTTTAAATATTAAAAATAATGTAACTAATTACCTATATCCAAATTGGAGTTTTTTACATAAACGTATTTATGAATTTGTTTGGGAGTATGATGAGTTTGTAAATGAAAGAAACATAAACGGTCATTCGTTAACTATGCGTTTATATTTTTGGAAGGCCGCCATTTCCTTGATCCAAAAAAATATGCTTATTGGAGTTGGTACCGGTGATGTGCAAGGCGAATTAAATAAAACTTATACCGATACAAATTCTCCTTTAAATGTTGATTGGTATAAACGTCCGCACAATCAGTTCTTAACTATAACAGTTGCACTAGGTATAGTTGGATTATTACTTTTTTTATTCAGTTTTGTATATCCGGTTATTAAATTAAAAAGTCAATTACATCGCTTATTTTGGCCTTATTTTTTAGTTCTGTGTATTTCTTTTATTTTAGAGGATACACTCGAAACACAAGCAGGCTTAAGCTTTTACGCTTTCTTTTATACCTTGTTTATTAGTGAGGCTTTTTTTAAAAAGCAACAAAGTCCTGAGGGTTTATAGGTTGCCCATCAAACCACAATTCAAAATGTAAGTGTGGCCCTTTACTTTTTTCACCCGTATTTCCTACTACCGAAATTGCTTCACCCGCTTTAATTCTATCGCCGGTCTTTTTTAATAAAGTTGAGTTGTGTTTGTATATACTGGTTAAATTATTATTATGTTGGATCTGAATGATGTTTCCATCTTCTGCAGAAAATCCACTAAAAATAATCGTTCCGTCTAAAGTAGATTTAACGGTTTCGTCGGGTTTTGTTACGATGTCTATCCCAAAATGATTTTCGGTTAAATTAAAAGATGTTGTTATTATTCCGGTTGCCGGAGTAAAAAATACAATGTCGCTAAGGCCTTTATATTTGGCTTTTGTGGCAATAGAAGTTGTTTTATTTTGCTCAATATCGGTTCTAAACTCTAAATCTGTTTCACTAGGTTTAGTATTAACATTTGCGTATTTCCCTGTGGTGTCTTTTTTAGGCTTTTCGGTTTTGGTTTCAAATTTTTCATTCAATACATTCAAAATGCTATTCATATAAAGGGCTCTCGATTCTATCGTTTGCTCCATAGAATCTGCCTTTTGACTAAGCTCTAAAATCTGTTTTCTTTCAGCAACAGTTCCGTAACCAGGAATGTATTCGCGAAAAGGCGTAAATGCTACCAGGCTTATTACAAGGGTAGTCATTATTATGGTAATGGCAAATATCCCTATAATTATACCTAGTGGCGATAGTCGCAAAGATATCTTTTCGCCAAAAGTATTGTCGTTTAAAATCACTAAGCGGTACTTATTGTTCAAAAACTCACCAAAGCGCTTCCAGCGGCTATTTTTATTATCTACCATTTAAGGTGTAAAGATGCAAAAAAAATAATTTATAAATTTTCCCGACGGAAACTTGCAAGACATTAAAAGTTTCCATAGTTTTGTACCCTAAATACACAAAATGGAGCCACAAGAAAAAATATTAAAAACTTCTTTAGAGTTGTTTTTTAAGTATGGCATTAAGCGTGTAACCATGGATGAAATTGCCAAAGAGCTTGGTATGTCTAAAAAAACTATTTATCATTTTTATAAAGAAAAAGACGAATTAGTGAATCAGCTTTGCGAAATGGAAATGGTAGGCCAGGAATGTATTTTTAACGAAATAAATTCAAATGCAAATGATCCAATACACGAGATCATGTTAATTTCTCTTAAAATGAGAGAAATGATGCAAAACATAAACCCAATCTTTTTTCTTGATCTGCAAAAATTTTATCCTGTTGCATTCGAACGTTTTCAAAAATTTAAACGAGAGTGCGCCTATAAAAATGTATATGATAATATAAAAAAGGGGCAACAATTAGGCGTTTATAGAGCCGACCTAGATGTTGAGTTTACCGCAAAATACCGCTTATCGCAAATTGATATGCTCATGTTTGGAAATTATTTTTCCTTTGAAGTAATAAGTTTTACAAAATCTTCTGAACTTATTTTGGATTTGTTTGCTTATGGAATATGCACATTAAAAGGACATAAATTGATGGATAATTACAAGAAAATTAAAGAAGAAGAATTTAAATAAAATAATAAAATGCAAAATTTAAAAATGTTAAAGGCAAATAAACAATCGTTTATATTATCATTGGTTATGATATTATTTACTACTGCAAACGCGCAAGAAAGTAACAATGTCAATTATAGTTTACGGCAATCTATTGATTATGCAATTAAAAACAGTCCAAATTATTTGAATTCAGAATTGGATCTGAAAAATGCAGAATACAGAAAGAAGGAAATAACCGGTTTAGGTTTGCCACAGGTTTCGGGGAGCGTTGATCTAAAAAATTATTTAGAGCTTCCAACTCAATTATTACCCGGGCAATTTTTTGGTGCTCCGGCAGGAACATATATTCCGGTTAGGTTTGGAACAAAGTATAATTCAACTGCAGGTATAAATGCCTCTCAATTAATATTTAGTAGCGATTATATTTTTGGATTAAAAGCATCTACAGAATTTATTAACCTGTCTAAAATAAGCGTTACCCGCTCTAAGGCCGAGCTTGTTTCTCAAGTGTCAAAAGCATATTACACAGTTATTATTAACCGCGATAGAATTAAATTATTAGACGCAAATGTTGTTCGTTTAAAAAAGATCTTAGATGACACAAAAGCATTTAATAAACAAGGTTTTGCAGAGTTAATTGATGTTGAACGACTAGAAGTTCAATACAATAATCTTACAACAGAAAAAGATAAAACAGTGCGTTTAATTGGATTGTCGGAAACAGTTTTAAAGTTTCAGATGGGATATAAATTAAGCGACCCAATTATTCTATCAGATAGTTTAAATATTAATACAGATACTTTTGAAGAATTAAGCTCTTCAAAAATTGATATTACTAAACGCCCGGATTATCAGCTTTTGAAGGCTCAACAAAGTTTATTAGACATTGATGTTAAACGGTTAAAGTGGGGTTATATGCCAACTTTGGCAGCTTATGGCGCCTATCAGTACAACGCACAACGCGAAAAATTTGATTTTTTGGATACAGAACAACAATGGTTTAAAATAGCTTTGATTGGCGCTACCTTAAACTTAACGATTTTTGACGGTTTTCAAAGACATAACAAAATACAACAAGCTAAAATTTCATCATTAAAGAATCTAAATACAATTAAAGCAATTGAGCAGGCAGGTGAACTTGAAGCTACTGTTGCAAGTATAACTTATAACAATGCCTATCAAAGTGTTTTAGTTCAAAAGAAAAATATGGTACTTGCCCAGCATGTGTATGATGTTGCCCAAAAAAAATATCAAGGCGGTGTTGGAACCAGTTTGGAGATTGTAAATGCCGAAACCTCTTTAAAAGAAGCGCAAACGAATTATTACAATGCGGTTTATGACATGTTAATTGCAAAAATTGATTATCAAAAAGCTATAGGAACTCTTACCAAATAATTTTAAAAACAAAGTATGATATTACAGAATATAAAAAGTAAAAAAATGAAAAATTTAATTCTACCAATTATTGTTGCAGTAGTTATTTTTTCTTCATGTGGTGGAGAAAATACAGAAAATCTTGCTGACCTTAAAAAACAACAAGCGGATTTAAAAACGCAATTAGCTGAAATTTCTACGAAAATTTCAAAATTAGAAGGTGACTCAAATAAAAAGTTTGTTTTAATAGAGGCGTCTGCAATCGTTCCTGATTTTTTTAAGACATATATTAATGTTCAAGGCAGAGTAGATGCAGAAGAAAGTGTTTCTTTATCTTCACAAATGCCCGGCACGATTATTAAGATAAATGTTAAGGCGGGAGATGAAATAACAAAAGGACAAATTTTGGCCGAAACGGACGCCCGTGTTTTATACCAAAGCATATCTGATCTGCAAACAAGTGCCGAATTTGTTAATCAGTTATATGATAAACAAAAAGCATTATGGGATCAAAAGATCGGAACAGAGATTCAATATTTGCAGGCAAAATCACAAAAAGAAAGTATGGAAAAAAAATTGTCTACGTTGCAAGAACAAGTTCGTATGACAAAAATTATTTCTCCTATCGACGGAACTATCGATGCTGTTGATATAAAGTTAGGTCAGTTAACCGCTCCCGGAATGCCTGCAATTCGTGTGATCAATTTTAATAATTTAAAAATAAAGGCAGATCTTGCAGAGAGCTATGCTTCTAAAGTGCATAAAGGAGATGATGTAATTATTAGATTCCCTGATTCAAATGATACAATTAAAGCTAAAGTTTCTTACGCGTCTCGTTCTATCAGTCCATTAAACAGAACGTTTGGAGTTGAAATAGACTTGGATGATCAAAAAGAGTATCATCCAAATCAAATTGCTATAATTAATATAAATGATTATGTGTCTAAAAAACCGGTAATCTCTATTCCTGTAAATTATGTTCAAAAAGATCTAAAAGGTTTGTATTATGTTTTTGTTGCTGCAAATAACGTTGTAGAAAAGAAAAATGTGATCTTAGGAAGAGAGTATAACGGCTTAACCGAGGTTACCGAAGGCTTATTGGCAACTGATCTACTTATTACTTCAGGTTACGACGGCTTAAATGAAGGTGATGCGGTTAAAATAAAAGAGTAATTCGATAGTACCCTTTGTTAAAATAATTAATTAAGAAAAATATAATTGTCAAATTAATCAATTGACTAATTTAAAAAGATATGGATTTCAAACAATTTAAACCAAGTAATTGGGCTATTGATAATAAAACAGCCATTTATATTGGCGTTATAATTATTACCTTATTAGGAATTAACTCATACAATAATCTGCCAAAGGAAAGTTTCCCGGATATTGTTGTGCCTAAATTTTTCATAAGTACAGTGTATGCGGGAAACTCTCCTAGTAATATTGAAAATACTATTACAAAACCTTTAGAGAAAAAATTAAAATCTATTCCGGGGGTTAAAAAATTAACCAGTAATTCAATGCAGGATGTATCATTAATTACTGTAGAGTTTAATACAAATATTTCTGTTGATAAGGCCCGTCAATCTATAAAGGATAAAGTGGATGAAGCTAAGTCTGATCTGCCTACAGGACTTACGCGCCAACCTTTTGTAAAAGAGCTGGCATTTTCCGAATTACCTATTATGTATATTAATATTGCGGGCGATATGGATCTGCAAAAATTAAAAGAGTATGCAGAGGATCTTAAAGACAGAATAGAAGGTTTAAAAGAAATTACCGAAGTTAAATTGGTTGGTGCCCCCGACAGAGAAATTCAAGTGAACCTTGACATGTATAAAATGCAATCTCTGCAAATGGGCATGGGAGATTTAGAACGGGCAATTGGAAGCGAAAATATTACTATTAGTGGTGGACAAATACCTATGGATGGTACTAAGCGCGCCATAAGTATAAAAAACGAATTTCATACAGTCGAAGAAATTAGAAATCTGATCATTTCCAGTCAATCCGGCGCTAGAGTATATTTAAAAGATTTTGCTCATGTTGTTGATACTGTAACTGAAACTCAAAGTTATGCGCGTTTAGGAGGTAAAAATGTAATTACGCTTAATGTAATTAAGAGAGCGGGAGAAAATTTAATCTCTGCCTCTGATGCTATTAAAAAAAATATTGAAGAATTAAAAAGCACACAATTTCCTTCCAATATTGATATTAAAATAACGGCCGATCAATCGGATAAAACAAAACTTACATTACACGATCTAATTAATACGATCATTATTGGTTTTATCCTTGTAACATTAATTTTAATGTTCTTCATGGGGGTTACTAACGCCTTGTTCGTTGCCTTATCTGTACCTCTATCTATGTTCATCGCATTTTTATTTATGCCAAGCATAGGTTTTAGTTTAAACATGATCGTTTTATTCGCATTTTTATTGGCATTAGGAATTGTTGTGGATGATGCGATCGTTGTAATTGAAAACACGCATCGTATTTTTGATAATGGCAAAAAGGATATAAAAGTGGCCGCAAAGCAAGCTGCCGGAGAAGTTTTTATGCCTGTGCTAAGCGGAACAATAACTACTTTAGCACCCTTTATACCTTTAGCATTTTGGCCCGGCTTAATTGGTAAGTTCATGTTCTTTTTACCGGTTACACTAATTATTACTTTACTCGCATCCCTCTTTGTGGCTTATATTATTAATCCGGTTTTTGCTGTAGATTTTATGAAATCTCATAACGAAGAATTTAAAAACTATGGTAAAATAAATCGTAAGGCGTGGTTAAGATTGGTACTGTATGTTGTGGTTGCAATTATTTTCTTTTTAACAGGTAAAATTGCGTTTGGTAATTTAATGATCTTCTTTGCACTATTTATGGTGTTGCATAGGTTGTATTTATACAAAGTAATAGAGAATTTTCAAACTAAAGCCTGGCCTTCGTTTCAGCGTGGCTACACCAATTTATTGGTTTGGGGATTAAAGCGCCCTTACCAATTACTTTTAATGACCGTAGGATTATTTATTTTCTCGATCATCTTAATGAAAGTAAGATCGCCCAATGTTGTGTTTTTTCCGCAAGGCGATCCAAACAATGTTTTTGTATACGTTAAGTTGCCCGAGGGAACAGATCCTTCAAAAACAAATCAGGTTATGAAATTGGTTGAAAAAAAGGTGAATGCTATTATTGGAGAAAATAATCCGGTAGTATCTTCTATAATAACCAATGTTACTATTGGGGTTACCGATCCTCAAGACGAGGACCAAAGTTCTTATCCAAATCGTGGAAAGATCGCTATTAATTTTGTTGAATTTAGTGAGCGTAACGGACAAAGTACGATGAAGTATTTGAAGGAGTTGCAAACAACAAAATGGAATATAGCAGGAGCAGAGATCACTGCAAATAAAGAGCAAGCCGGTCCACCTGTTGCTAAGCCAATTAATATAGAAATTAAAGGTGATAAGTTTGAAGAGTTAGTTGAAAATGCAAGAAAGTTAAAACGCTTTTTGGAGGAATCTGAAGTGCCGGGTGTAGCAGAATTAAAAACAGATTTTGTTGACAATAAGCCGGAAATTGTTTTTGATATTGACAGAGAACGCGCTAATAGAGAAGGCATTTCTACTGTGCAATTAGCAATGGAAATTCGTAAAGCGGTTTTTGGAATTGATAATCCAAGTAAATTCAGAGATGCGAACGATGAGTATCCAATTCAGTTAAGATACAATTATGATCAAAGAACAAATGTTGAGCAAATTAGAAATTTAAAGATCATTTTCCGCGACATGAACATGGGAGGGATGTTGCGCTCGGTGCCGCTTTCTGCTTTTTGCGACATTCGTTATGAAAATACTTATGGCGGTATTAAACGTAAACAAAACAAACGTGTTATCACCTTGTCATCAGATGTGTTAGAAGGGTTTAACGCAAATAATGTTGTTGCCCAGTTAGAAAATATTGCCAAAGGTTACAAGCCTACAGGTGCTGCCGAAGTTAAATTTACCGGCCAACAGGAAGAGCAAGCCGAAACAGGCGCCTTTTTAGGTGGTGCTATGGTAACTGCAATTGGTATAATTTTATTAGTGCTGGTTATTCAATTTAACTCTATTGGTAAACCAATTATTATTTTGTCGGAAATTGTTTTAAGTGTAATTGGGGTTTTATTAGGCACCGCGATCTTTAAAATGGATATGAGTATTGTAATGACAGGTATTGGAATTGTTGCATTAGCCGGTATAGTTGTTAGAAATGGTATTTTGTTGGTTGAATTTGCAGAAGAGGAAAGATTAAAAGGGGTTGGATTATACGATGCAATTGTTGATGCAGGACGAACGCGTATGACACCTGTAGTATTAACTGCCACAGCTGCAATTTTAGGTTTGATCCCTTTAGCCGTTGGTTTAAATATTGACTTTGAAGGACTATTAGCGCATGGCGCACCGCATATTCATTTTGGTGGAGATAATGTTGTGTTTTGGGGTCCTTTAAGCTGGACGATGATCTTTGGTTTAGCATTTGCAACATTTTTAACTTTGTTATTAGTGCCAGCTATGTATTTAATTGCCGAAAGATTAAAGCGTAAAGCAGTAATTATTTTAGACCATTTTGATCTGCCAAAAGTAATTATGTATGTTCCATTCTTTGTTTTAGTATGCACACTTATTTTAGCAATACAAAGAAAAAAATTAGATTACGGAAATTTAGATAATTGATCGTAAAATGTATTACAAAAAAAAGGAGTCACAAATTTGTTACTCCTTTTTTTTGTCATGTAAATTTGATTTTCTTTTTAAAAAAACTGGGAAATTTTTCGCAATGGTTTTAAGTAGGATGTGTAAAATCTTGGCGTTAAACCATTCACTCGCCAGGCTTTCCTATCCTCATTATTGGCGTTTACCCTGTTTTGTATGGTAACGTTACTTTGGCCGCCAACTCTCATTTTTAT
>JALHPG010000017.1:0-11627 GCA_022842625.1 Bacteroidia bacterium
AATACACGCCAACAAATAAAATCTTCCATTCTATTGGTAAGGTGTAGTCTATTTCTTTATTTGAGGGTAATAGATCAAAGTTTGCGCCAAATGGGATTATCTTAACTTTACCCGGGTCGGCGTTGTAATCTTTGATCATTGATTTTTTGGCCCATTCAGACGATACAATACAATATTTACTTTTATTTATTGCTTGTTGTTCAATAAAATTTCCTTCCGCTATTGAACTTTTTGTGAGATTTTGAAGACTGTCATGATAATTTAAACAACTTGCAAAGGTTCCATCTGAAATATAAATTATTGGAATATTCGTTTCTAAATAGGCTAATTCGCAAGATGCAGCCGGAGCTACTATAAGATCAAAGTTTTGACCTTTGAGTTTAGCGTTAAAAAAATTAGCGTAACCCTTGCTAATAAACTTACTATGCCTGTAACTATACCTTTTATTGAATAGTTTTAAAAAAACCTGATTAATTAATTTAGCCCAAAAAAGTCTGAATTTTGGCTCGTAAGGACCTAAAATCGTACATTCTCCGAGTGTGTTAAGGCTTTTGTAAATGGAATAGTGTGTGCCGCTCCAAACCCTTTTGTTAGTGGGTTTTTCAGCAGATAAATAGCCGATTTTTAAAGAAGTTTTAAGCACATTATAAAATTAAGATTATTTTTGTTAAAAATCTAGTTATTAGCCCAACTCTAAGTATAATTATTGTTAGTTACAATTGTATCGATTTCTTAATTGATGCCGTAAGTTCTATACAAAAATATGTTGAGTGTTCGTGTGAAATAATAATTGTTGATAATGCTTCTAAAGACAAAACAGTAGAGCTTGTTCCGGCACTGGATACAAGGATCACCTTTATTTCAAACAAAATAAATGTTGGTTTTTCGGCAGCAAACAATCAGGGCTTTGCAATTGCCAAAGGCGAGTTTGTACTTTTATTGAATCCAGATGCCAAATTAATTAATAATGATATTAATAAGGCCTTGGCCTTTTTAACAAAAGATCCCAATATTATCATCGGCCCCAAGGTATTAAACCCTGATCTTACCATACAGGATTCTGTTATTAATAAACCTTCATTTTTTAGCCTTTTTTTAGAAACTTTTTTTTTGAGTTACTTTTTTACCCCTAAGATCTCAAAAAATGATTTTGCCCTATCAGGCTGTTGTTTATTAATGAAATACGATAGTTTTAAAAAATTAAATGGGTTAGATGAGCAGTTATTTTGGATGGATGATGTTGATCTTTGTTATAGAGCCAATCAATTAAATATTAAGTGTAATTATTTTACAGAATGGTCAGTTGTGCACGATACCGGACAGTCAACAAAAAATAATTACAATGTTGCCATTTCAAATCAATTGATCAGTAAAATAAAATTTTTTAAAAAGCATAAGCAGATATTTAATTTTATAAGTTCAATTTTTTTAACTCAAATTCAAATTCTGTTAAGGATCTTGTTATTCCTGATCTTAGCTCCTTTTAAACGCGTGTATTTATTAAAATTTTTCGCATATTGTTATTCTCAAAAACAGTTATTTAAATATATCTTTACAAAACAAAACAATATATTTTGAAAATCCTTTTATTATCTGATACATATAGCGAACATACCGAAAAGTGGGCTTTAGGTCTTGCAGATAGTGGCATAAAGGTTGGTTTGTTTAGTTTTAATAAAGCTTCCTATGATTGGTATGTGCATGAGAATATTACTGTTTTTTTTGAACCCGAAAAACCTATCAATGCCGAAAGTACTTTAACTAAATTAGCTTACATTAAATATGTTTCTATTTTAAAGAAGATCATTAAACATTTTCAACCTGATATTTTACACGCTCATTATGCCACCAGTTATGGTTTAGTTGGTGCTTTGACAAATTTTCATCCCTATGTTATTTCTGCATGGGGAACCGATGTAATGAAGTTCCCTAACAAGAATTTTGTAGCTAAATCTATTTTAAAATTTAATTTCAAAAAAGCCGATCTTCTTTGCGCAACATCTTTCACAATACAAGATTATATCAATCAGGTAATAAAAGTTCCGGTGTCTGTTATTCCATTTGGTATCAATATAAACGAGTTTAAGCCAAAAAAAGTTGAATCCTTATTTGGAGCTGATGATTTTATTTTAGGAAGTATAAAACCGTTGGAAAGTCTTTATAATATTGATATTTTGATCAAAGCTTTTGCTCAACTTTTGCCTAAGTATCAAAACTTAAAATTATTGATAATTGGCGATGGCAACGAGAAGAATTCATTAATTGATTTGTGCGCACAGTTAGGCATAAATGAAAAAGTAAAATTTACGGGGCGAATACCATTTAATGAGATAAGTAACTATTATAATATGATCGATATTTTGGTTAATATTAGTGAGTACGAAAGCTTTGGTGTTTCGGTAGTTGAAGCTATGGCTTGCGGAAAACCTGTAATTGTTACAAATGTTGGGGGCTTAAAAGAGGTGGTTAAAGATGATTCGGTTGGACTTAAAGTTAATATTGGAGATATTGATGACACCATAAAAGCAATTGAACGTTTAATAAACAATAAAGCACTTTATGATGAAATATCTGTAAATGGCAGAAAGCATGTTATTGAAAATTATAATTGGGATGATAATCTTAAAAAGATGATAGGAGAGTATGAAAAATTAATTAATAGATCTTTATAATGGATATCAGATCATTTTTATATGTAAAAAAACAAAAGTTAAGTAGATATTTATCTTTAAAACTTTCGCGAAACAGAACTTTTACTGCCATGCAGTTAATGTTAAAGACATTGGAAACAAATCAAATGTTACCCCAAAAATTAATAGCATTAGAATTATTTGGCTTTATTGGAACCAGCACAACTATGGATTATCAGGATCTTGCAGAATATATTGAAATGTGGGAACTAAATCCTTATTACGCTGCAGAGGCAAAAAAAAATATTTCTAAAGCAACGGTAGTATGCGGAAATAGTATTAAGGCAATTAAAGAAGGCGAAGTTTTAAGAAAAGATTATAATTTCATTGTGATAGATCCAAATAGTGCTTCAACTTTTGATGATGGAAGTTATGAGTCTTTTGGTGTTTTTAATCACACTTTAAAATACATTGCCGATGAAGCCGTTATTTTTGTAACCATATATTCTAACTTAAAAAAATATGCAAGTCTTTACGGTAATTCTGTAAAGGATTTGGATCCAAAATGGATAAATGCGAGGAAAGAATTTTTTCAGATGGAAAATGTTATTGATGGAAGGGGAATTGATTATCTAAAGGCATTTGAGAAAATTATTATTGATCATAAAATGAATGTTATTTTTAGTCAATTTCTAAATAGAAATGAATGTGTAGGTTTTGGGGTTTTTGTAATTAAAAAAAATAAAGCGTGATTTTAAAACCATTAAATACAATTGATTTGTTTGCTGAAAAGGCGGAGCCGGTTATTGGTGTTTTTGGCAGCAAAAAATGGCTGGCTGTTTATGGCCAAAAATTACAACTGATAGGTATTTATAAAGATGAACATCAGTTAATAGGCGGTTTTTATTATTTAAAAACTAAAAAGTATGGGTTTAATTTTGTGAAATTGCCACCATACACACCACATTGCGGTTTGTTTTTTGTATCTGAAAGTAAAAATAGATCATCTATCAGTAATTTTTCTAAAGAGGTTATGAATGATATTTGTCTTTATTTTACACAGCAAAAAAGTTCATTGACCATTCTCGCTTTCCCATCTGATATCATCGATTTTCAACCTTTTATTTGGGATAAGTATAAAGTAATACCAAACTATACCTACCGCATTAACCTGAGCAATTCTATTGAAGACATAAAAAGCAATTTTGATACTAAACATAGAAATGTAATTAATAAAGCAATTAAAGAAGAAGTTGTTGTATTAGAAAATTCTTTAAAGAATGAAGAACTCCTTAAATTCTTTAAAAGCTCTTTAAAAACTGCAGGTGCAAATGTTTATGAAGAAGAATTAAAGAACATATTCCTGAATTTTGCCGATTCATCAAATTCTTTTAGTATGATAGCAAAAAAAGACGAAGTGTTTTTAGGGGCAGTATTTTGTGTGTTTGATAAAAATAACTGTTATTATTTATTGGGTGGCGTAAATAAAAATGCAGGCATTCAGGGAATAAATAATTTACTCATTCAAAAAAGTATCGAAAAAGCAAAAGAACTTGGATGTAAAACTTTTGATTTTGAGGGTTCTATGTTAAAAGGTGTGGAGAAATTCTTCAGGGGTTTTGGTCCCGAATTAGTTCCTTATTACACTGTTAACAAAGCCACCTTGCCATTAGAGATCTTTTTAAAATATAAAAAGCGCGAAATATTTTAATGAGCCTAATTAAACAAATAGCGCATAAGGATATCGATTTTAATAAATGGGATAAAACCATTTTATCTTCCGAGTTTCCTTTAGTATTTGCTCAGTCGTTTTATTTAAATGCAACTGCTCCAAAATGGGATGCATTGGTAATTGGCGATTATGAAAGTGTTTTTCCGCTAACCCAAAAAATAAAATTAGGCTTTAAATATTTGCCGCAACCTGCTTTTACATCGCAATTAGGTGTTTATGGTAAAGTAAGCGATGAAATTGAAGCCTTATTCTATGATCACATAACAAAAAAGTATAAGCTAATTGAAATAGAACTAAATGCTTCTAATAAAATTAAAACTAAAGATATTAGCCCAAAAAATACCTATGTAATTGATTATTCGAAAGAATACAAATACAATCAAAATACTAAACGTAATATTAAAAAGGCACTTGATGAAGGTTTTTGTATTAAACGTGTTGATGTTAATGAAAGTATATCGCTTTCAAAAAATTTGATAGATCCTTTTTTAAAAAACAATCTAAAACTTTCTAAAACTGCGGTAAAAACATTTAATGTATTATTATCAAGTTGTAAAAAGGATGATCACCTTTTAACCTTAAAAGCTATAAATAAAAATGGCGACATAAAAGCTTTGGCGCATTTTGTGTTTAATACAAAGCATGCTTTATATTTGAAAGGAACAAATTTTGATAAAAAAGAAAACTCGGGAAGTATGCATTTATTAATTGATGCTGCCATAAAGCATTTTGATGGCAAGGTTAAATTTTTTGATTTTGGAGGAGGGTCTATGAGCGAAAGTTTAGCAGGGTTTTATCTTGGTTTAGGCGGTAGTCCTTGTTACTATAGTTTTTTAAAAATTAACAGACTTCCGCAACTAGTAAATAAATTAAAAGGAATAAAGAACTAAAAGCATATGAAAGCTATTATATCTCACGATATAGATCATTTAACTATTTTTGAACATACCTTTAAGGATGCCATTATCCCTAAGTTTATCGTGCGTATGCATATTGAGTTGCTGGCAGGTAAAATTTCTTTTAGAGAGTATACAATGCGCTGGACAGATTTTTTTAAAAATAAATGGCAAAATATTGATGAGCTCATTACTTTCAATAACATTAACAATATTCCTTCTTCTTTTTTTATTGCTGTAAATAAAGGAATAGGATTAAATTATTCGAATAATGCTGCTCTTTTATGGATTGAGCAAATGCAAAGAAGAAATTGTGAAGTGAATATTCATGGCATCGAATTTAAGGATCAGGAATTGATAAAAAACGAATACGATCTATTTAGATCATTATCAAAACAGAATAATTTTGGTGTTAGAATGCATTATGTAAGGCACTCAGATGAAACGTATGCTATTTTAGATAAGGCAGGATATAGATTTGACAGTACCGAATATGCTTTTAAAAACCCCTATAAGATTGGTAATATGTGGGAGTTTCCTTTTCAGATAATGGATGGATGGGTTTTGGAAAACGGGAAAAAATGGCAGTCGTTAAACTTACAACAAGCCAAAGAAAATACGATTAAAATTATAGATAAAGCACATCAAGAAAACTTAATGTATTTGGGTATTGATTTTCATGATCGTTATTTTTCACACTCATTTAATACCTGGTTAAATTGGTACATGTGGCTTGTAGAATATTTAAAGTCTAATAAAATTGAATTCGTTAATTACGATATGGCAATTAAGGAATTAGAAAAAAAGTGATTTTCATGAGAAAACTATTCTTTATTTTGATCATAAATTTATTAGTTTGTACTGCTTTCTCTCAAAAAAAGAAGGAGATAAAAAAACTGCAAATTAAATCTACTACCGAAACAGTTGAAGTTAATGGTAAAACTCTGTTAGATTCAAAAACATTTCAGGGATAACAATCAACCACGAAGAGATTTTATTTTCGGATTAACATATGCTTACAGTTTTTAATTCTAGTAAACAATAAAAGACCGATCCATCTTTTTCGTGTTCTATCCCGTGTTCTATTTTTTCTCGATCCAATTAATGACCTTTTCGCAATTTGGTTTTTTCCACGGAGAAACAACATCAACCAAATAACCATTTTCATCAATTAAATATTTTTGAAAATTCCATTTTACACTCGAATTTAATACGCCATTTTCTGTCCTATTGGTTAACCATTTGTAAATAGGATGAATTTTATCACCTTTTACCGAAATTTTCTCCATCATTAAAAAGGTAACACCATAATTACGTTCGCAAAATGAATGTATTTCGGTATTTGTTCCGGGATCCTGGTGCGCAAAATCGTTTGATGGAAAACCTATGATGATAAGGTTCTTATCCTTGTATGTATCATATACTTCCTGCAATTGTTTAAACTGTGGTGTTAACCCGCATTCGCTTGCAGTATTTACAATAATTATTTTTTTATCCTTAAAGTCTTTAAGGTCTATTATTTTTCCTTCAATGCTATTTGCACTAAATTGATGAATACTGCTTGTAGGCTGCCCTTTAAATAAGGCAGGGAAAATAAAAAAAGGCGCAGTAAATAAATTAATTAGTGTCGATTTCATATGATTGTTTAAATTTAAACCAATTAATCGTAATAAAGTTTAGAATGAGTATTTGGAACGGCGAAATAACAACAGAATTGTTAAATGACCTTAATAAAGACACTTTAGGAGAGTTTTTTGAAATTAACTTTACCGAAGTAGGGGCAGATTATTTAAAAGCAACCATGCCCGTTATAAATAAAACAAAACAACCGTTTGGCCTGTTACATGGCGGAGCTTCTGTAGCTTTAGCCGAAACCATTGGCAGTGTTGCCAGCTGGTGCTGCATTAACCGTGATCTTTTTATTGGGGTTGGAATAGAAATTAATGCCAATCATTTAACCTCAGTAACCGAAGGGATGGTAACTGCAATTTGTTCTCCAATAAAAGTAAAAGGCAAATTACACATTTGGGAAATTAAGATTATGGATGAGCAACATCAGTTATGCTGTATTAGTCGATTTACCTGCATGATCATTCCAAAAAAAGACTCCAAGTAATTATTTATAATTTATTGTTTTTCTCTTGATCTTAAGGTAAAACACCCTTAATAAATTTACCTAATAATTTTTATTAGATGATTTATATCATACTGTGCAAAAAAATGAAACTTTTTTCTGAAATTGTGTAACATATTTAATTTTATGTGTTGCAAATTTGAGTCTGATGTAATTTGTATTTATACATAGTATACCGATCAAACCAATCATTTAATTAAAATTATATTTTAACCATAACGTTTTAAAAACTCATCAAATGAAAAAAATTAAAAATATTGTTGTTGCCACAGATCTTTCAGCAACTGCGCGCGATGCTTATAGTTATGCAAAAGAATTAGCAAATTTTTTAGATGCCAACTTAACCATTGTGCATGTAAAAGAAAGTCTTATTATAGCTTCGGATGTGATGATAGCTCCACCACTTTCTGATAACGATGCCGAATTAACCCAGGAGCTTGAAGAGCTTGTAGCCGAAGAAAATGCCGCAACCGGATCTAAGGTAAAAGGAGAGTTAAAAATAAAAGTATTGAACGGCGACCCGGTAGATGTTTTAGTGAATATTTCAAAAAACAACGATACTGATCTAATAGTAATAGGCACAACAGGTTTATCGGATGTTTTAACCAAAATATTTGGTTCGGTTTCGGTAAAGGTTTCCAATAAGGCGCATTGCCCGGTGATATTAGTTCCAAGAGATGCCACCTGGAAACCGATTAAACAAATATTGTTTTCGAGTAATTATGATTCAATGAACAAACAGTTATGCAGTGAAATAGTTGATTTTGCATTGAACATACATGCAGGCGTTCATTTTGTGAATATTAGAAATTACGATCCACCTTTTGAGGAGAAACAAAAGGATATTGATTGGAATCAACTTTTTGTTGGATCTGATCCTGCATTATCTTACGAAAAACATACAATATACGGGAGCGATACAATAAACGAATTAAAAAAGTATAGCCAACAAAAACATATTAACCTAATAGCTTTTGCAAGTAAACACCGTAATTTTTGGGAAAATTTAATGCATAAAAGTATCACAGAAGAAATGGCCTTATCTACCACTTTACCAATAATGGTCATGCATTTGGATGATAAATAGGAGAAGGCGCTTTAACGAAGATAAAAATTTTGAATTGAGGTTTTTTTTGAATTCTGATAGCTTTTGGGATTGATTCAGAATCGCAGTTCTCGTTTTGAAAGTCATTTCAAATGTAAACTGTCCAGATATGTTCTTCTGGCCTCACTTTTTCCTTGATGACGGCAATGCATTGCATTGAGCGAGCCTGTGTGATAATAAGCAAAAAATCAAGGCTTCTTAAAATTTTGCTGAAAATCTTTATCTTTCAATCTGATGATTTAAGCGCTTCGCGAGAGAGGGCAAATGTGTTGAACACATTTGAGCCAGCTAGTGTGTAGGACTATACCAAAAGCCTACGCTTTTGAAAAATAAAGATTTTTTTAACGCAAAATTTTAAAAGGCCGATAGACTTTGTTTGCTTACGAATATCTAAATCCGACTACACCTCGCTAACAATAAAAAATCTACCAGCACCAAGGCTGCCATGCTTTCTACAATTGGCACAGCACGTGGTAATACACAAGGGTCGTGGCGACCTTTTCCTTCTACAATAACTTCTTCACCTAATTTATTTACAGAGTTTTGTTTTTGCATAATGGTAGCAACCGGTTTAAAGGCCACATTAAAATAAATTGGCATGCCGTTACTAATGCCGCCTTGTATGCCACCACTGTTATTGGTTTTAGTGCTTATTTTTTTGTCAGAAGAAGTAAACTCATCATTTAATTCAGAGCCCTTATAATGTATACTGTCAAATCCACTGCCAATTTCAAATCCCTTTACAGCGTTAATACTTAACATGGCATGACCTAATACTGCGTGCAGCTTATCAAAAACGGGCTCGCCTAAACCAATAGGTGTGTTTTTAATAACGCATTGTATCACGCCACCAATAGTGTCACCTTGTTTTTTTATTTCTTCAATATAGGTGATCATTTGTTCGGCAACTTTCTCATCCGGACACCTCACTACATTATTATCTGTTTTAGAAAGATCTAATTCTTCAAACGATCTATCTAATTTAATTTTGCCTACTTGGCTTACAAATGCATTAACCGTAATATTTTTTTCTTTTAAAATTAGTTTTGCAATAGCACCTGCAACAATTCTACAAGCTGTTTCTCTGGCACTGCTTCTTCCACCACCGCGGTAATCTCTTAGGCCATATTTTTCCTCATAGGTAAAATCAGCATGAGAAGGCCTGAATGAATCTTTTATATGTGAGTAATCTTTTGATTTTTGATCTTCGTTCTTAATTACAAAACCAATTGGCATGCCTGTTGTTACGCCTTCAAAAATTCCCGATAAAAATTCAACTACATCGCCCTCTTTACGTTGAGTGGTAATGTGAGACTGTCCCGGTTTTCTGCGGTTAAGCTCTGATTGAACAAAATCTAGATCAATTTTTAAGCCGGCCGGACAGCCATCAATAACACCGCCAAGCGCCGGGCCATGACTTTCGCCAAAGCTGCTTAATTTAAAAAGGGTTCCAAACGTATTTCCTGCCATAATAAACAAAGTTAAATTATTGAATTGAATATTAAACATAAATAGTTTAATTTGTAGTATAATTTTATGGCAACAAAACTCCTTATTAAGAATATAAAAACGCTTGTTCAGGTTAGAGAAGAGCTTACAGAAAAAGTGTGCGGAAAAGATATGGCCGTGTTGCCTTGTATTGATAACGCCTGGTTGGCCATAGATAATGGCTTGATTGCCGATTATGGTTCAATGGATGATTTTCCGGGCATTACCGACTGGAAGGGATTGGAAGTGATTGATGCAGCAGATAGAATTGTATTGCCTTGTTATGTTGATAGTCACACCCACATCGTATATGCAGGTAACCGTGAAGGCGAATTTGTTGATCGTATAAACGGACTTTCTTACGAAGAAATAGCCAATAGAGGAGGGGGAATTAATAATTCGGCTCAATTACTCAGAAATACAAGCGAAGATGATTTGTTTGAACAATCCTTAATTCGTTTTAATGAAATAATAAAATTGGGAACAGGTGCCCTTGAAATTAAAAGTGGTTACGGTTTAAATGTAGACGCTGAGTTAAAAATATTACGTGTAATAAAACGTCTTAAAGAGCTTAATATAATTCCTGTAAAAGCTACCTTCCTTGGTGCACACGCTATTCCGCCTGAGTTTAAAGGAAATAAAGAAGGTTATATTGATTTGATCATTAACGACATGTTGCCTGCAATCGCTAAAGAACAGCTGGCAGATTATATTGATGTGTTTTGTGAGAACGGCTATTTTTCGGCCGACGATACCGAACGTATTTTAATGGCAGGAAAAAAACATGGTTTAATTCCTAAAGTACATGCCGAGCAATTGAGCCATAGCAATGGAATTCAAACCAGTGTAAAATGCGGCGCAATTAGTGTAGATCATTTAGAATATTGTAATGATGCAGATATTGAAGCACTGCTAAAAAGTAAAACCATGCCAACCATTTTACCGGGAGCCGTTTTCTTTTTAAGTTTGCCTTACCCTCCGGTTCGTAAAATGATCGATGCAGGACTGCCTGTGGCTTTTGCGAGTGATTATAATCCCGGAAGTAGTCCGAGTGGAAATATGAGTTTTATGATGAGCCTTGGTTGTATTCAGTATAAACTAACACCCGAGGAAGTAATAAATGCATCTACCATAAATTCGGCTTACGCTATGGATATGAGTAGTAAAGTTGGAAGCATCACCCGCGGAAAATTGGCAAATATTATTTTGACTAAAAAAATTAACTCTTACGGATTTATTCCATATAGTTTTTCAAATAACCATATTGAAAGTGTGATCATTAACGGACTTGTATTTTAAAATTTACAATTCTTATTCCCGTTTTTTAGATCTTTAATTTATTACAATTTGACCTTTATTTGAATACAGGTTAATTGATGAGCAAGAGGCAGACAATCCATGATTGAGAATAAACTTTTGCCGGAAAAACTAATAATTATTATTTGTTGGGTTTAAAAAAGTTCAAAATGATAATGGTAACTATTTCTTTAAAAAATAGTCTAAGGCTAATTCATAGCCTTTTAAACCCAGGCCGCTTATGCTCCCTACACATTTTGCTCCCATATAAGAGACATGTCTAAAATCTTCGCGGGCAAAAATATTGCTGATATGTACTTCTATAACCGGTGTTTTTATTGCCGCA
>JALHPG010000017.1:11637-41145 GCA_022842625.1 Bacteroidia bacterium
GTATAGGCTCCTGCATTTAAAATTATGCCATTAAAAGTGAAACCAAGTTCATGTAATTTATTAATTAACTCACCCTCTACATTACTCTGAAAATAGTGGATCTCAGCCTTAGGGTAGTTGGCTTTTAATTCGTTTAAATAATCTTCAAAAGTTTTATTACCGTAAACTTCGGGTTCCCTTTTTCCTAATAAATTTAAATTTGGTCCGTTTATAATTCCTATCTTCATGGTATGAAATTAATAAACTTATTTCTTAATTCCCGTAAAAATGAAGCTAAGTTTTTCTTTACTAATTAGTTTGATGTTTTTTTCATTTTATGGCGTTGCTCAACGGGTAACTATTAAAAATGATGTAGCTTATAATTTGGAATCTATTTTTATTGGTGGGCAAAAAAATTCTATTGCAAAAGACAAAGCGGCACTTTTTTTTGATGTCAAGAAAAAAACCGCAAAATGTTATATTTCCTGTAATTTTATAGAACTAAAATACAGCGCGAAAAAGAAAAAAATTAAGTTTCCTTCAGTTGTTGCAGGCCCTGTTCCTTGTCCCGATCATTTACTTGGACTGGAATCTGATCTGAAAGAAAATTTTGCAAAGACCAATAACTATCAAATTTTAAATAACAAGATCATTTTTTTTAATAAAAAAGATACCTTAATGGTGTTTTATGAGTAATAACTGGAATGTTTATTACATACGATTTAAGCAGTACCTTCAACTAGAGCGTTCGCTCTCTAAAAATTCCATTGAGGCTTACGCCGATGATCTAAAAAAACTAGAGAATTACTCTGAATTATTTTTAGCCAACCAAACACCCGATAAGTTTTCGTTCAGGCAATTACAAGATTTTATTGAATGGGTTGCCACTATTGGTTTTTCGGCAACAACACAAGCGCGGATCATTTCAGGCATAAAAACATTTTATAAATTTTTGTTGTTAGAAAATGATATTAAGCAAAGTCCGGCCGAACTTTTAGAAACCCCAAAAATTGCCAGAAAGCTGCCTGTTTATTTGAGTGTGGAGGAAATTGATAAGATGCTTAGTTGTATTGACAGAAGTATTCCTGAAGGCGAACGCAATTATAGTATGCTTGAAACCCTTTATAGTTGTGGTTTAAGGGTGAGCGAATTAACTACTTTAAAAATTACCGACCTGCATTTGAATGATAATTATGTAAAAGTGGTTGGTAAGGGAAATAAAGAACGTTTGGTGCCAATTGGGAAAAACGCAGCCAAATTGATAAAGAATTATATATCAAGTACACGTTCGCAACTATTGCCAAAAAAGGGCTCAGAGGATATTGTTTATTTAAACAGGCGCGGGGCAATGCTTTCCAGAGTAATGGTATTTTATATTATCAAAGATCTGGCAAAAAAAGCAGGAATTCATAAAATTCTTAGTCCGCATAGTTTTAGGCATTCATTTGCCACCCATTTAGTGGAGGGTGGCGCTGATCTTAGAGCGGTACAGGAAATGCTTGGCCACGAAAGTATAACCACCACCGAAATTTACACACATTTAGACCGTCAGTTTTTGCGAGATAATATTTTAAGTTATCACCCGCGAAACAAAAAATAATTAGCTTTGTTATCTGTTAAATTAAACAAATGAAAACCTTTAACGTACCTGAATTTTATCGTAGCCCAATTATCTCAAAGGTTAAGCAATACCGTAAGGTTCAAGATCCTCGTAAAAAGGATAATAGCCCAACTGTGTTAGATTTTGGGCCGGTTAACTATTATATTGCCCGCCATTTTGGTTTTTGTTTTGGAGTAGAGAATGCAATTGAAATTGCTTTTAAGGCCTTAGATGAAAATCCGGGTAAAAACATATATCTATTAAGCGAAATGATCCATAATCCATCGGTTAATAAAGATCTGAATGAGAGAGGCGTAAAATTTTTACAAGATACTTTAGGAAAACAATTAATATCTTTTGACGTTTTAACACAGGAGGATATTGTGATGATTCCTGCATTTGGCGCACCGCTTGAATTGCTTGATCTGTTGAGCAAAAAAGGAATTAAAACACAGGCATACAATACAACTTGTCCTTTTGTTGAAAGGGTTTGGAAAAAATCGGAGCAAATCGGTAAAACAGAGCACACTATTATTATTCATGGAAAATACGAGCATGAAGAAACACGGTCTACTTTTTCGCGCAGTGCTATTGACAGTAAGGCGGTAATTGTTTTGCGCGACCTTGAAGAATCGAAGCAATTAGCAGATTATATTTTAGGAAATAAAACACAGCAACAATTTGAGGAGGCTTTTAAAGGCAAGTTTAGCAAAGGGTTTAAAATAGATGAGCATTTAAATAAAATTGGAGTGATCAATCAAACCACCATGCTTGCTACCGAAACAGCTGAGATTGCAGAATATTTTAAAACAGTTCTAATTAAAAAATTTGGAGAAGGAGATATTAAAGATCATTATTCAGATACGCATGATACGCTGTGTTACGCTACGAATGAGAATCAGGACGCAACCTATGGCTTATTAGAAACCGATGCCGATCTGGCAATTGTTGTGGGTGGCTATAATAGCAGTAATACATCGCATCTTGTAGAATTGTGTGAGCGTAAATTCCCTACTTATTTTATTTCTTCCGAAAAAGAAATAGAAAGTAAAGCCGTAATACATCACTTTGATTATCCTAATAAAAAAAATGTTACCACTACTGATTTTTTACAAAAAAAAGACGCTTCGCAAGAAACTTCTGAACCTTTAAAAATTGTGATCACAAGTGGGGCATCTTGTCCGGACTCTTTATTAGATGCCGTTATGAATAAGTTAAATACACTTATAGGAGGCGCAAAAAACAGCGAAGAAGTAATCGGTGCTTTAACTACGTTCAGTGAAAAAAATAAAAACTAATTTGTTAGAACTAACTTCTAACCAGCAATCGCCAATTAAAGAATAATGAATATAAAATTAAATAAACCTATTATCTTTTTAGATCTTGAGGCCACTGGTTTAAGTATTGGATCTGATCGAATAGTTGAGATCTGTCTTTTAAAATTAAATATAGATAATAGCACAGAAACAAAAACACAAAGGATAAATCCTGAAATGCCAATTCCGGATGTTGTTTCACAAATTCATGGCATTTATGATAAGGATGTGATAGACTGTCAAACCTTTAAGCAAGCAGCGCCGGAGTTATTGCGATTTATTGGAAATGCTGATTTTGCAGGATATAATTCTAATAAATATGATATTCCTTTATTGGCAGAAGAGTTTTTGCGTGCTGAGTTAGATTTTGATCTTGAAGGAAGAAAATTAGTTGATGTTCAAAATATTTTTCATTTTATGGAGCCAAGAAATTTAAGTGCGGCCTATAAATTTTATTGTAATAAACCATTGGTAAATGCACACAGTGCAGAGGCCGATGTGATAGCCACTTTTGAAATATTTAAAGCGCAGATACAGCGATACGAAGGAGTAGAGGTTGAAGATGCTAAAGGAAACAGATCGGTGCCTATTGTAAATGATATTCCTAAATTAAGTGAACTTACCTCCAAATCAAAAAATGCCGATCTTGCAGGTAGAATTGTATTTAACGAAAAGGGAGAAGAGGTATTTGCGTTTGGTAAACACAAAGATAAGTCGGTTATTGAAGTTTTTAAAAAAGAACCATCTTATTACACTTGGATGATGCAAGGTGACTTTCCGCTGTATACTAAAAAGATCCTTACACAGATACGCTTAAAAATGAAGTAAGTTATTTGTTTTTTTTATATATTTAGTTCGCTAAATATCTTACATGCGTCAAATTTATTTTCTTTTTTTTCTTCTTGTTGTTTTTACCGGTTTTTCTCAAAAGAAGAGTAGAATAGAACGACTTACAGAAAAAATTGCTGTAGCCAAGGAGGATACTAATAAGGTAAATGATCTGATAATCCTTGGAAGACTTACCCGTAGAGAAGACTATGCAAAGGCAAACGACTATTATAATCAGGCTTATAAATTGTCAAACAAACTAAAGTATGTTGGTGGTAAGATCAGAGTTTATAATGCAAGGGGAGATTATTACTGGTATCAAACAAATTATGACAAAGCTTTTGAATATTATTTTAAGGCCTATCGGTTAAATGATTCTATAAATGATGAGCGCGGTTTAGCTGAGTCACTTTATAATCTTGGTTGGATCGGTTGTATTCAGCAACATAATTATAGTGACGATAAATACTTGTATAAGTCTCTTCAGATAACACAAAAGTTAGGAGATAATGCTGGATTAAGAAGAGCATGTAATGCGTTGAGTAGTTACTATAATTTAAGATTTCAAGAATCAAATAAAAAGCAATTTTTCGATTCTTCGGTGAAGTATACTAATATTGGTATTGAATCGTGCAAGAAAGAAAAAGCATATGAAAATTTAGCCGTTTTCTACATCAATTTTGGTGATCTGTTATACTCTTCCAAAGATTTTATATCCTCTAAGTTTCATGTTTCTCGGGCTATGGAGATCTATCGAGAAAGAAAGGATTCTATGAATTTAGTGTTTTGTGTTAGCCGAACCGCCAGGTGCGATGCTGAGATCGGAGATGTAAATAGCGCATTAAAAACTTTACAGTTCGTTATTGATTATAGCAAAAAAAATAACAACAAAGAGTTGGAAATGGAAACGCTACTCATGTTGTCAAATGCATTTCAAAAGGCCGGTAAATGCAATGAATCATTTGAAGCTTTTAAAAATTATTCCGCGATAAAGGAGGAATTAGATAAGAAGGCTTTTGTAAACAGCATTTCTAATTTAGAGAGTAATTTTTCTTTAGAAAAGTCGGAGGTTAATGTGGCACAATTAAAACAGGCAAATGAAATTGAAGAATTAAAAAATAAGAAAAAAAGTTATTTTATTTTTATTTTAGTTGTTATAGGTTTAGTGGTTATTGTTGTTGCGTTTTTATTGTTCCGACAAAATAAATTAAAGCAGTTAACAAATTTGCAGTTAAAAGAGCAGAATCAAATTATTTTTGAAAAGAAGCAGGAAATTGATCACAGCATTCAATATGCAAAAGGTATACAATTAGCAGTATTGCCGGAGTTAAAAGAATTAAAAGCTCAGTTTGCTGAAAGTTTTGTTTATTACAAACCAAAAGATGTGGTGAGTGGCGATTTTTACTGGTTTGGAAAAGTTGAAAATGAATTTTATTGTTTGGCTGCAGATTGCACCGGACATGGTGTGCCGGGAGCATTGATGAGTATTATTGGAATGGATAAAATTGTGCAAGCCATTTTTGAAAAAGGAATTACCGAGCCGAACAAAATTTTGTCTTACTTAAATGTTCAGATAAAAAATGTGTTAAAACAACATTCAGATGAGTCGATACAAAAAGATGGTATGGACATTGCATTGCTAAGATTTAATAGTGATAACAGTGTAGTAGATTATGCTGCTGCCAATAGACCTTTATATTTGATACGCGATGGTGTATTAATTGAATATAAGGCAGATAAAACGGCTATTGCAGGGTTTACTCCAAATGAACAGGAGTTTACAAATCAAAAGATCACGCTTCAAAAAAACGATTGTTTGTTCTTGTCAACCGATGGTTACGCCGATCAATTTGGCGGGCCGGATGGTAAAAAAATGATGACCCGAAAATTAAAAGATGTTTTGATTTCGGTCTCCGGGATGACTGCAAGTGAGCAAAGAACGATTCTTGAGAAAAATTTTGATGATTGGAGAGGCAACAACGAACAGGTGGATGATGTGTTATTAATTGGTATAAAAATTTAATTTGGAATATTCGTTCCGTATAGTTAATTTTGGTCAGCAAAATTTTAACTATGCCAAAATCAAAACAGTTTGATAAAAACAAAGTACTGTTAGCTGCCTCTGAAGTTTTTCATAGAAACGGTTACAATGGTACATCTATTGATCAACTATTAACAGCCACAGGCCTTAGCAGAAGCAGTTTATACGATTCATTTAAGGATAAACATAATTTATATTTAGAAACATTGGAGTTTTATAAGACCTCTCGTGCTGAACAATTAGATAAATTAAATGAAAAAGATCTGAATGGTTTACAGAAAATAGAAATGATGTTTTCTGAAGTAACTAAACATCTCGTTAATCATCCCAATGATAACGGTTGTTTACTAGTTAACGCTGCAGCCGAAATGAGTAAACAGTGTTTTAAAACAGCGCAGGTTATTTGCAATAATAAAGATGATGTGCAAGATCTTCTTACAACTTGGTTAACGGATGCGCAAGATAAAAAAGCCATAAAACTTTCAAAACCCGTTAAAGTTTATAGTCAGTTTTTGTATAATACCTTATTAGGTTTGCGTGTGATGAGTCAGAGTGGTGCCGGTAAAACCGAATTAAATAATGTAGTTAAAGTTGCCCTAGAGTCACTTAATTGATATGTATATTGATACACATACCCATCTTTACGCCGAAGAATTTAATGCCGACAGAAGTTCATTAATTAAAAAAGCGATCGATAACGGAATAAAAAAGTTTTATTTACCCAATATAGATTCAGAATCTATTGATGGGATGTTGGCTTTAGAAGAAGAGTTTCCTGAGAATATTTTTCCGATGATGGGTTTACATCCCTGTCATGTTAACGCTACTGTTCAACAGGAATTAAATACTGTTGAAGAATGGCTTAAAAAAAGAAAGTTTGTTGCCATTGGAGAAATTGGCATAGACCTTTATTGGGATAAAACATTTTTTAAGGAGCAACAACTTGCTTTTAAAACGCAGATACAATGGGCATTAGCGTATAATTACCCTATTATTATTCATTGCCGCGAAGCCTTTGATGAAATTTACGACATACTTTGTTCGTTTGAGAAATTACCAAAAGCGATCTTCCATTGTTTTTCGGGAAATTTAGAGCAAGCCAATAAAATTATTGCATTAGGTAATTTTAAATTGGGAGTAGGAGGGGTGTTAACGTTTAAAAATTCGGGATTAGATAAAGTGATAGAACAAGTTGATATTGATCATTTGGTTTTAGAAACAGATGCGCCGTATTTAGCCCCGGTACCTTTTAGGGGAAAACGGAATGAGCCATCTTATATTTTAGAAGTGGCTAAAAAGCTAGCCGAAATTAAAAACTGTTCGATCAATGAAGTAGGAGATATTACCAGTAAAAACGCTGAGTTTATTTTTGGTGTGTAAGGTATTACTTTAGTTTACGAATGTTTCTACTTATATAAGTTTCGGTTGGTAATAAACTTTGTTGAATACGTTTGGCGTAACGGATGCTGTCTAAAATCTCTTTTTGTTTTTCGTCGACCAAATGTTTTTGGTGCTCAACTATTTTCTTTTGTGCTTCAATTAATTTTTTTTGTTTGTTGGTTACTCTAAACCGGTTAACCATAAATAGTGCAAATAGCCCTACTAGTCCAAGCCCGCCATATAGGGCATAGCGCTGAGTTTTTTCTTGTTTTAATTGAACGGCTACTACTTTTTTTTCTTCAGCAACTCTAACAGAATCTGCTGCCGCTTTTTTTTCGTATTCGTATTTTAGTTGTGATTTAATTAACGTTTTTTTGTTATCTTGATTAATGATGCTGTCATTCATTTTAACAGATAGTTCTTTCATATCTAAAGCAAGTTTGTAATTTGAATTTTTTAGCGCTACTACATAAATTGCATCTGCCGCTGCACTTATATAGTTTGGATTATGGGTGTTGTAAGCACTTACTAATGAAGATTGTGCCATGTTGAGCGCTAGTTGTAATTTATTTTGCTTTAGGAATAGTCTTGAAAGATTAACTTTTGTGTAACTTTGACCTTCATTGGAACCTAGTTTTTCATGAATGCTTAGGGCCTGTTCAAGATATTTTGTAGCAATTGCCATTTCGTTTTTATCTCTATATAAAACCCCTAGGTTATTGAGCGATTCCGCTAAATTAGGTAAGTCATTTATCTGTTCCCTTATTTCTCTACTTTTTTCAAATAATACGGTGGCAGAATCCATTTTTTGCATAAAATAAAAAAGCGTTCCTAAATTATTTAAACTATAAGCGATTTTTTGTTCGTCTTGCATTTGAGTAGAAAGAAAATAAGCTTTTCGTAAGTATGTTTCGGCCTTTTTGTAGTCTTCTTGATCTTGAAAAATTAGTGCAATATTATTATACAATTCCATCTGCAGCTCTTTATTATTTGTTTCTTCGGCTAGGGTTAAGCTCTTGTAGTAGTAATTCATTGCTTGCTTAATATTACCGGTTTGATCATACAATAAAGCCAGGCTGCTATAAACATTTGAGATACCTTTCTTATTTTTTAACGTTGAGTAAATCTTAATACTTTCATTATAACATTTTTCTGCAAGTCTTTGATTCCCTTCATTAGTGTATATAATTCCTGAATTATTAAGAATTTTAGCAATTTGCTCTTCAAAATTACTTTTTATTGCAAGATCATATAAACTATCCCAATACGAAATTCTTTCGATACCATCTTCTTCACCTTTAGTTATTTTTTCTTCAATTTGTTTTATGTTGAGAGTTTGTGCATGATAATTTATCATGGCAAATTGAAAAATTAAAAATATTATTAAACGAATTGAATTTGTCATTACTCTTTTTAGTTTCGTAATTTTTTTTGAATGTAAGTTTCAGTTGGCAATAAACTTTCCTGAATTCGCTTTGCGTAGCGAATACTATCTAATACTTCTTTTTGTTTTTCGTCGACCAACTCTTTTTGATGTTCTACTATTTTCTTCTGCGCCTCAATTAATTTTTTTTGTTTGTTGGTTACTCTAAATCGGTTAACCATAAATAGTGCAAATAGCCCTACTAGTCCAAGCCCGCCATATAAGGCATAGCGCTGTGTTTTTTCTTGTTTTAATTGAACGGCTACTACTTTTTTTTCCTCAACAACTCTAACCGAATCTGCAGCAGCTTTTTTTTCGTACTCGTATTTATATTGCGATTTTACGCTGTTTTTTCTGGACTCAACATTGTTTATGCTGTCTTTCATTAAAATATATAATTCATACATTTCTAAAGCTTTACTAAACTCATTTTTCTGTTTGTATATTTGAAATAATAAGCCACAACTATTTTTAATATTTTCAGCATAACCTATTTCTTTAGAAATTTTAAAAGATCTATTTGCTAGTTCGTTTGCTAGTATGAAATTGTTTTGTTTAAAGTGAATTTTGGCTAAATTATTTAACAGTGTACCGTAAGCTTGCTTATCGTCAGTACTTTCGCTGATCTTTAAGCCTTCATTAAAATAGTTAAGCGCTGTATTTAAGTTGCCAATGTCTAAATTACATAATCCTAATCCATTCAATGCAATCATTTCATTTCTTTGATTTTTTTCGGTTATTGAACTTTGATATGCTTTATTAAAAAAATACAATGCAGAGTCTTTAAATTTGAATTTGTTGTACATGGATGCTATATTCGAATAAACACTAGAACAGCCTTTTTTATTTTTTAATTTTATGTTGAGCCCTTTTTTGTAATATTCTAATGCTTTCTTTTTATCCTCTTGCGATGTATAGGCCAAGCCTAGGTTTATGAATGTGTTTGCTATGCCAATGCTATCATTTTCTTGCTCTCTATATTTTAAAGAATTATAAAAATAAATAATTGATTCTGAAATTTTTCCTTGACCATAATAGATCAAGCCTATATTATTTAATGTTTTAGCCATTAAATCATATTTTTTTAATGCGGTTTCAAATTCAAGCGCCTGAAGATTATATAAAGCAGCTTTTTCAAGATCACCAATATTTTTATACACAGCCGCTAAATTGTGCAGAGCCTGGGCAATACCTCCGGTATCATTTGCAAGTTTGTAATACTTTATACTTTCATTTTGAAAAATAATTGCCGAATCATTTTTATTTTTTTCTCTAGCATCATATCCTTTATTGTTTAAAGCATTGCCTAATGCGCTGTAGAATAATTTACGAATATGTGAATTTTTTTGTAGTGGCGTTTTTTTTGAACTGATAGCGTAAAGTTGATCGTTATAATTCTGCCAAACACCATCAGGAGCAATTTCGACTAAGGTTGCTAACGTTTTGAGTATTATTGTATCGTGTTTAGCGTTTTTTAGAACTAATTTTAACGAATCAATCGTTTTATCTTGCGATTTTAGTTGAACGCAGATGACACAGATAAATAAGATCAAATATGATTTTAATGCCCCTTTCAATTTTTTTTATTTTTTAAAATCCGGTCAATATACTTTTCTGTTGGCAACAAACTTTGTTGAATGCGTTTGGCGTAAAAGATGCTATCTAAAATTTCTTTATGCTTTTCATCAACAATGTGCTTTTGGTGTTCAACTATTATTTTTTGCGCTTCAATTAATTTTTTCTGTTTATTGGTCACTCTAAATCGGTTAACCATAAATAGTGCAAATATCCCTACTAGACCAAGGCCTCCATACAAAGCATAGCGCTGCGTTTTTTCTTGTTTTAATTGTACTGCAACTACTTTCTTTTCCTCAACAACTCTAACTGAATCTGCAGCTGCTTTTTTTTCGTATTCGTATTTTAGTTGAGATTTAATGGAGGCATTTCTGTTTTCTTCGTTTGAAATACTGTCCTGCATTTTAATAAAAAGCTCGTAGTTTTGAAGAGCTAATTTTGAATTACCTGTTTTTTTATACAATTCATATAGGCCGCTCGAAGCATTTTTCATACAATAAGAATCACCAATTTCTTTGCTCAAAGTCAAGCTTCTGTTCATTAAATTAATTGCTTCTTTATACTCTTCCTGTTTAAAATAAATACTTGCAACATTGTGGTATGAAACTGCAATGCCTTGAATATCCTTTATAGTCTCTCTTAATTTTAACGATCTTAAAGTATACTCAAGTGCTTTTGTTAGATCGCCTTGATCTTTATAAACAAAGCCAATGTTGTTCCAAGAACGAGCAATTCCCTTTTCATCCTTTATTTCTTGATAAATTTTAAGGCTTTCATTAAAGTTGGCTAATGCTTTAGTTAAATCCCCTTTTTTACGATTCAGGTATCCAATGTTATTGTAGCTTGTTGCCAATCCTCCTTTATCGCCAATTTCATTATAAATTTTTAAACTTTTTGTGTAATAGGATAAGGTTGTTGTGAGGTCACCCTGACTTTCATAAATAACGCCAATGTTGGTTAACGTTGTGGCAATGCCTTGCATGTCCTTAATTTGTTCGTATATTTTTAAGCTTTTTTCTAAAAAGGTGAGAGCCTTTCGCAAATCGCCTTGATAATTATAAATATATCCTATGTTGTTTAAGGCATAGGCGCAACTTTCCAGATCATTGAGTTGCTCTGATATTTGGAGACTCATCGAGTAGTTATCAATAGCTTTTTCAAAATTATTTTGTTGTTGATAAAATACGCCACTGTTAAGCAAAGCTCCGGAATAATATTTTTGATAAACCTTGTATTCCTTATTTAATTTCGAAAGCGATTTTAGTTGTTTTTCGCAAACTAATTCAATTTGATTATTATAAATCGACCAATCTTCTTCCGATCCGTTTTCTATTAATGCATTTAAAATATAACATTTGAGGGTATCATGCTTAGCATTTTTAAGCGCCAGTTTTAATGAGTCAAGTGTTTTATCTTGCGCTTTTAGTTGAACGCAGATGACACAGATCAATAAGATCAAATATGATTTTAATGCCCCTTTCAACTTTTATTGTTTTTTAAAATGCGTTCAATATACTTTTCTGTTGGCAACAAGCTTTGTTGAATGCGTTTGGCGTAACGAATGCTATCCAATATTTCTTTTTGTTTTTCGTCCACAATGTGCTTTTGCTGCTCAACTATTATTTTTTGCGACTCAATTAATTTTTTCTGTTTATTGGTCACTCTAAACCGGTTAACCATAAATAAGGCAAATAAACCCACCAGGCCAAGACCACCATACAAAGCATAGCGTTGAGTCTTCTCTTGTTTTAATTGCACGGCAACTACTTTTTTTTCCTCAACAACTCTAACAGAATCGGCAGCAGCTTTTTTTTCGTATTCGTATTTTAGTTGAGATTTAATGGAGGCTTTACGGGTTTCCTGATTTGAGATGCTATCACGCATTTTTATACTTAATTCGTAATTTTCTAAGGCTCCTTTATAATTTCCGGTTGCATTGTATAAATTATATAAGTTTAGAGCGGCGGATTTTATGTTTTCTGGGTAGCCCAAATCTTTGCTATATGCCATGCTTTTTATAAAAAGCGGTAATGCCAAATTATATTTTTTAAGATTATACTGAACCTTACCAATTTCTCCTAAACAAAAAGAAATTCTGCTTTTATCATTAATTTCTTCAAACATTTTTAAACTCTCTGTATAATATTTTAGCGACTTAAAAATGCTGTCTTTATTAAAATAAGAATTCCCGATATTATATAAAGAATTTGCTATTGCGTATTTATTATTATTCTGTTTGTTTATAGAGAGGCTTTTAAAATGGTTAGCCAGCGCTTCATCTTTTTTGCCTAAACTAGAATAGACCGTTGCAATGTTGTTATAACCACTTGCTATGCCATTGTTATCATTAATTTCTTTTCGAATAATTAAACTTTTATTGTAATATATTAAGGCGTTGTTTAAATCGCCTTGGTTATGGTAGATAACGGCAATGTTATTAATTGTATTTGCTATACCTTTTTTATCTTTAATTTCTTCATATATAGCTAAGGAATTATTAAAATATTCGATCGCTTTTTGGATATTACCTTGTTGCGCTATTTGAAATCCAATATTATTAAAACATCCCGCAATTCCTAGTTTATTGTTTAATTCTTGGTGTATCTTTAAACTAGTTTGAAAATAATTTAAAGCTTTAGCATTTTCACCAAGATTAAAATAAATTGAGCCAATATTATTATAGGAACTTGCAACAACATCTTTTTTGCCAAGTTTTTTATAAATTAATAGTGCTTCGTTAAAATAGTTTAATGCTTTATCAATATCACCTTGAATTTGTGCTATTACCCCTTTGTTATTTGTTGCCAATGCATAATGCTTTAAATAAAAACTATTACCCTTAGAGTTGGATAAATTACTTTGTGTAAGGTTAAAAAGCTTTTCGTTAAATATTGGCCATTCCTCGTCGCTTGCTGTTTCTGCTAAAATGGATAAAATATTACAACGGGTGGTATCGTGCTTTGCATTATTAAGAGCAAGTTTTAGGGAATCGATTGTTTTATCCTGCGCTTTTAGTTGAAAGCAGATGACACAGATCAATAAGATCAAATATGATTTTAATGCCCCTTTCAACTTTTTATATTTTTTAAATTTCGATTAATATATGTTTCAGTAGGCAACAAACTTTGTTGTATCCTTTTTGCATATCTAATACTATCTAAAATTTCTTTTTGTTTTTCGTCTACCAAATGTTTTTGTTCTTCAACAATTTTCTTTTGCGCTTCAATTAATTTTTTCTGTTTGTTGGTTACTCTAAACCGGTTAACCATAAATAGTGCAAATATCCCAACTAGGCCAAGGCCGCCATACAAGGCATAGCGCTGAGTCTTCTCTTGTTTTAATTGAAGGGTAACCACTTTTTTTTCTTCTGCAACGCGAACTGAATCTGCTGCAGCTTTTTTTTCGTATTCGTATTTTAGTTGAGATTTAATATTGGCTTTTTTTGATTCGATATTATTAATACTATCGTGCATGAGTATAAAAAGTTCATACATTTCGAGGGCTTCTTTAGGTTGATCTTGTTTTTTATAAATTTTATAAAGAACAATTGAAGCATTAAAAATGTCTTCGGGGTAACCTAATTCTTTGGCTATGGTTAAACTTTTTAATCCATAAAATTTTGCTTCTTTTAATTTATTTTGTGCAAGATTTAAAGTGCTTAAACCGCAATACACATCGGTTAATCCTTTTTTGTCGTTTAGTCCTTCACGGATAATTAAACTTTGGTTAATATATTTATAAGCGGAATCGTAATTTCGTGCATGACCATAAATAGTTCCAAGATTAGCCAGTGTGTAGCCTATGCCTAATTTATTACCAATTTGGTTTAAAAGAGCAAGCGCTTTAAAATTGTTTTGAATTGCTTTTAACGTATCACCTTTTTTAAAATAATACAAGGCAATATTCATAAGCGATTCAGCAGTACCTTGTTTATTATGAGTTTCCTCTCTTAATTTTAAACTTTTTAAATTCATTTCAAGGGCTTTCTGCAAGTCGTCTTGTGATTCGAAGATATGTGCCATATTATTATAGGCAATTGCCATACCATCTTTATTATTTATTTCTTCATGCAGTTTTAAGTTTTGTCTAAAGTAGATAAGGGCGTTTGAAAAATCACCTTGGTTAAGGTATAAATACCCAATGTTATTTAAGGTGGTTCCCATTCCGTTCTTGTCGCCAATTTGTTGTTGTACGGCAAGGCCTTTTTTATAAGTTTCTAAAACCTTATTGGTTTTTCCCTGATTAAAATAAACCACACCTATATTGCTCAAAGAATTTCCGATCCCGTTTTTGTCGCCTATTTGCTCCCTTATAGTTAAGGCTTTATTATAGAGTGTAAGTGCCCCTTCATAATTGCCTTTTACATTCTCGAGATAACCTTTATTGTTTAGCGCTTCGGCTTTATATTTAAGGAACAAAAAATTTAATTTAGTATTAGAGGAAACGGCATTGTTTTTTAGATTTTTTTCTGCTGTAGCTAAAAGTTGCGAGTTGTAATTTGGCCATACATTATCATCACCCTCTAATTCGATCATAGCTATTAGAATTTTACAGGCTGTAGTATCGTGTTTGGATGCAGTAAGTACTATTTTTAGAGAGTCTAAAACTTTGTTTTGCGCGCTTATATTTTTAAATATCGAAAGAGATATAAAAAGTATTAAATAATATTTTCGCTTGCTATTCAAAAGTTTTTTTTGGTTAGATGCTTTGGTAAATTTACTATTTGGTAAAAAGAAAGCAATTTAATTTTGTTTTTTCTAAAACGTAGTATTCGTAATTAACAGTTTCTTTAGTAGAGGAGGGGGTAATAGATAGTTTGAGTTTTTTTATGGTTTTATTAAAGATTTGGCTGATTTTTTTAAGAAAAGCAGCAAAAGATCCTAAAAAAATCATATTTTTGATGGGGTTTTATCTATTAAAAGTATCCATTTATTCCCTATAAGCGCTAAATGGTCAATTAAATGTTTAAAACATTTGCCATTTGCTCATTTATTTTCTAAAATAATTTGTTGTTTCCAAAAAACTTCATACATTTGCACCCCTTATTTAAGGAAAAGACTAAAAAAAATATAAAGTGGACGCATTAAGTTATAAAACAAAATTTGCCAATAAAACTTCTGCAGAGAAGGAATGGTTATTGGTTGACGCTGAAAATGAAGTAGTTGGAAGATTAGCTTCAAAAGTAGCCATGTTATTACGTGGTAAACATAAAGCAAGTTATACCCCGCATGCAGATGCAGGAAGCAACGTTATCATCATTAATGCTGATAAAGTTCGTTTTACAGGTAAAAAATTAACAGATAAGGAATATGTTCGTTACACCGGATACCAAGGTGGACAACGATTTACTACTCCAAAAGAGTTAATGGCTAAAAAACCAACTGAGATCTTAACACATGCTATTCATGGTATGTTGCCAAAAGGTCCATTAGGTCGTGAATTAAACACGAATGTGCGTATTTTCGTAGGAACCAACCATGGTCACGAAGCACAACAGCCTAAAAAAGTAGATTTAAGTAAAATTAAGTAATTATAAAGTAAATGGAAGTAATTAACACATCTGGTCGCAGAAAAACTTCAGTAGCTCGCGCTTACGTAACTAAAGGAAGCGGTAATATTGAAGTAAACGGAAGAGATTATAAAGAATATTTTAAAACTCCAACATTACATTACTATGTAACACAATCTTTAAAAGTATCTAATGCTTTTGGAGAATATGATGTTAAAGTTAATGTTGCAGGTGGCGGAATCACAGGTCAAGCACAAGCAATTCGTTTAGCTATTGCAAAAGCATTAGTAGAAATGAATGCAGAGTTGAAAAAAGATCTTAGAGCTGCAGGTTTAATTACTCGCGATCCACGTATGGTTGAACGTAAGAAATTCGGTCAGAAAAAAGCACGTGCTCGTTTCCAATTCAGCAAACGTTAATATTAGTTTTAAAAAAGAAGAGAATATACAAATGTCAGCAAGAACATCATTTAACGAATTACTTGAAACAGGTGCACACTTTGGTCACCTTAAAAGCAAATGGAATCCAGCAATGGCTCCTTATATTTATGCCGAAAAAAATGGTATACATATTATTGACTTAAACAAAACCGTTGTAAAAATTGACGAAGCTGCAGAAGCTTTGAAACAAATTGTGCGTTCTGGTCGCAAAATATTATTTGTTGCTACAAAAAAGCAAGCAAAAGATATCGTTGCAGAAAGAATTAAAGCAATAAATATGCCTTACGTTACTGAGCGTTGGCCAGGTGGTATGTTAACTAACTTTGCTACGATCCGTAAATCGGTTCGTCGTATGAGCCAGATCGATAAAATGTTCGCTGATGGAACTTTTGGAAATATTTCAAAACGTGAGCGTTTACAATTTTCTCGTGAGCGTGCAAAATTAGAAATTAACTTTGGTTCGATCTCTGATCTTTCTCGTTTACCGGCTGCATTATTTATTGTTGATATCACTAAAGAACATATCGCAGTAGCAGAAGCAAAACGTTTAAATATCCCAACATTTGCAATTGTTGATACTAACTCAAATCCAAATTTAGTGGATTACGTTATTCCTGCAAATGATGATGCTTCTACTTCTATTGCTTACATTATTGATTTAATGGCAACTGCAATTAGAGAAGGTTTATCTGATCGTAAGATGGATAAAGAAGCAGGTAATACTGAAGAATCAGATACTAAAGAATTTAGTGCACACGAAGCTGAAGAATTAGCTGATGGCGCTGTAATTAAAGGTGCTGTTGAAGAAGAAGAAAAAGGCGGAGCTAAAAAACCACGTCGTAGAGTAACGACTGCAAAAAAATAATTAAATACATAATATTTAAAAGCGGTCATTCTGTAAATCAGGCTGACCGTTTTTTTTGTAAAGAATATAAATAATAACTAAAAAAGTAAACAAAATGGCTATTACAGCAGCAGAAGTTAATAAGTTACGTCAGCAAACAGGTGCTGGTATGATGGATTGTAAAAAAGCATTAGAAGAAAGCAATGGTGATTTTGAAGCCGCTGTAGATTTTTTGCGTAAAAAAGGTGCAAAAGTTGCGGCTAACCGTGCTGACCGTGATGCAAAAGAAGGTGTAGTTTTAGCAAAAACTTCATCAGATGGTAAAACAGCTGTGGTTATCAGTGTAAACTGTGAAACAGATTTCGTAGCTCAAAATGCTGACTTTATTAAGTTTGCAGAAACAGTTGCGGCTGTTGCTTTAGAAAAACAACCAGCTACAATTGACGAATTAAAAGCATTACCATACGATGGTTCTCTTTCAATTGCTGATAAATTTATGGAGCAAGTTGGTAAAATTGGTGAGAAAATTGATATTGGTTTTTACAATGTTGTTTCTGCACCACAAGTTGTTGGTTATATTCACCCGGGTAACCGTTTAGCGGTTGCAATTGGTTTTAACAAACCGGTTTCCGGCGAAGTAGCTAAAAACATTGCAATGCAAGCTGCTGCTATGGCACCGGTTGCTATTGATAAAGATGATGTTGATTCTACTATCATTAACCGTGAATTAGATATCGCTCGCGAAACTACTCGTGCAGAAGGTAAACCAGAAGACATGGTTGAGAAAATTGCTCAAGGTAAATTAAACAAATTCTATAAAGATTCTACTTTATTAAACCAAGAATACTTTATTGATAACAAAATGACTGTTCGTCAGTTTTTACAAAGCGTAGAAAAAGACCTAACGGTTTCCGCACTTAAGCGTTACTCATTATCTTAATAATTTTAATCCCGGCTTTTTAGTCGGGATTTTTTTTGAACTAATTAAAAATAAAGCACTCAATAAAAATGAAATACAAACGCATTCTATTAAAACTTAGTGGCGAGGCCCTTATGGGTAACAAAGGTTTTGGTATAGATCAGGTAAGACTTACAGAATACGCTCAAGAAATAAAATCTATTTACGATGCAGGTTGCGAAGTAGCAATTGTAATTGGAGGCGGTAATATTTTTAGAGGCATACAAGCCGAAAAAGGCGGAATGGATCGCGTGCATGGCGATTATATGGGCATGTTAGCTACAGTAATTAATAGTATGGCCATACAAAGTGCATTAGAAGTTTTAGGTGTGCAAACACGTTTACAAAGCGCTATTAAAATGGAGCAAATTTGCGAGCCGTTTATACGCCGTAAAGCAGTTAGACATTTAGAAAAGGGGAGAGTGGTTATATTTGGTGCCGGCACCGGAAACCCATATTTTACAACCGATACAGCAGCAACCTTGCGTGCTATTGAAATTGAAGCTAATGTTATTTTAAAAGGAACACGTGTAGATGGTATTTACACGGCCGATCCTGAAAAAGACCCAGCAGCTACAAAATACGAAACTATTTCTTTTGAAGAGGTGTATGATAAGGGCCTTGAAGTAATGGATATGACTGCCTTTACACTATGTAAAGAAAACAGTTTACCTATTATTGTTTTTGATATGAACAAAAAAGGAAATTTAAAAAATTTAGTAGAAGGCCAAAAGATAGGTACTTTGGTTGAAATGTAATTTAAAATTTCTTCTTATATAAAATTAAAGATCCGGGCATAACCCGGATTTTTTTATGCTATATTTTTTGTTGTAATAATTTGAATTAATATTTAATTCGATTGTCATTCCGACGATAGACGTCGTGCTGAGCTCGCGCACTTAGCAGAGTCGAAGTAAGGAATCTGAGCTAGACGCCGTTTAAGCGCTTATCACATCTAAGATCTCATCCACAGAAATACTCATATGCGTTTGAGAAAAAATACATTTACCATTTAAAATAACCAAAGCTTGCGGCGATTCATGCATCACATCGTAACGCAGGGCAATGGCATTAGAAATATCGCGGTGTGCGATCAGATCTAAATAATACGGTTTTATTAAACTTGAATTTTCATCCTTCCACTTTCTTTCAAATCTGCCTAAGGCAGCATCGCTAATACTACAGCGTGTACTGTGTTTAAACAGCAATACAGGCAGTGTTTTACTTTCTTGGTCTATTATATCAAGTTGCTCGATGGTTGTTAGCTGGTTCCAATTCATGTTGTAAAGGTAAAGGTTTTTTGTTGTGCAGTAAATTTATGATAGAAAATTCCCCTCCTTTTAAATATTATTTAACGTTAGTTTTAAATCAACTCAGTGGAGGCCTCTATTTAGAAATTAGAGCAGGGGAGGAACAGTTGTGGATAATTTATTGGATGATTATTTTACCTCTTAAAATGTTATATTTGAGATACTAATCATTTGTAATTGATTACTAATGGACTTAGCGATTAGGAAGCAGCAATATTGTAAAAGAACTTATGACTTTTATTCAATCTCCAGATAAAAAATACTGTTTATGTTTCTTTGACAATTCAGAACCTCATATGGGTTTATCTGTATGCAAATTCTCATTAACAAACAAAAATAAAGTCGTTTATAACTTCCCGCAGATTTTAGTTCTTGACAATAGATTAGATGATTCTTGTTGGTCAAAAAACTCTAGATATTTTTTATTAAAAACTTGGATGCCATTTGATAGCATCTTTATATTTGATACGCAAAACAAAAAATTCGCAATTTTAAAATTCACTAATATTTTTGTTTTAAATATTAGTCTAGAATCGGAAAAACTAAAAGTTGATTATTATGACGATCAAATGCCAGATAAAAATGGGAACCATAAATACCCAACAAAAGAATTTATTAAACCATCTCCATTATTTTTCAATTATGAAACATTAATCTGGCATGAATTTGAAAAAATATTAAACTATACTGAATTTGAGAATAATACAGAAATTCATTCCATTGAATTAATTGATAATGGCTGGATGAAATTTAAGGGATCTTTTCCACAATCCACCGATATAATTATTCAAAGGCTTAAAGAATTTGCGAAATATGGTGATATCCAAAGTATAGAGTGGCTTAAAGAAATAATTTCTAAAAATGCTGAACCTGATGATTGGACAAATGCTTCAGATTACATCGGACAAAAACAAAGAAAATAAAAATACAGTTGCTCACATAAAGCAATTGTCCAATGCTGAAGACCTCAGTCATCTTTCTGCCATCGAATTTATCCACTTTAATAATTTATTTGATTGATTATTTTTGCTCTTTAAATCTTATATTTGAAACTGTTTGTATTGGTTATAGGCGGTATACGCAATTAGTTAAAGCCATTTTTAAACATACCATTAAAAAATGAAATATATTTTGGTTTTAATGCTGCCGGTTTATTTAAATGCTCAGTCAAGTATGTTTGGTGATTGGTTGATATACTTTGGTGATAAAAAAATAAATGATAAATGGAACTGGCATCATGAAGTACAATACAGAAATTTTAATTTTTTAGGAGATACAGAGCAGTTGCTTTTAAGAACAGCTATAGGTTATAACCTTACCGAAAATAACAATAACATTAATTTAGGATATGGTTTTATTTATAGCGAACCTTATATTGGCATTGCAGATGCTAAGACCAATTTTAACGAACACCGCATTTACCAACAGTTTTTAACCAAACAAGCATTTGGACGTTTATCAATTCAACACCGTTACCGATTTGAGCAACGATTTTTTGATGACGACTTTAAACTTCGAGTACGCTATTTTTTATCCCTCAACATTTCATTAAACCAAAAACAAATGACAGATAAAACCCTTTATCTATCAGCATACAATGAAATATTTATTAGCACAGAGCAAAACTATTTTGATAGGAATAGGCTTTATGGCGGACTAGGTTATAAGTTTTCGAAAAATATTAGAACAGAAATTGGTTTAATGAACCAATCTACCAATAAGGTATCAAGAAATCAGTTAAACATTATTACGTTTGTGAACTTTTAATTATTCGCATAATAAGATTTATAATTACTACTTTTCTCGGCTTCGCCGGCAAAAGAGGAAGAGGCGAGGTTAATAATTTATTTGATTTATTTTTTAACCCTTATAATCTTATATTTGAAATACTAATCGCTTGTAGTTTTTGCAACCGATTGTATGGCTTATTTTAGAATTAGCGATTAGTTATTTGTCATTTATGAAATACTTAATTTCAATACTATTTTTTTGCACTCATTGTTATTCGCAGACAATAATACCTCAAGAGACTTTTGTTTCGGTTTTGCAAAATAAAGGTCAAATGGGGTTTGAGAAATTTATTGACAGTTGTGCAAGGCTTGACAACATTGAATGTCTTTATAATAAATATATCATTTATAAAGAAAAACATAACACGGATAGCTCAGCATTAATCTTATCCAAGTTGGCAACATATAAAGCAAACAGGATTGATGATCCAAATAAAAGAGTTATAGCAATAAAGAATAGTTTAGGGTTTTTGTATCTCGAAGGACGAGAAGTTCCAAAAGATTATTACAAAAGCTATGTTTGGTTTTTGGTGTACAATGAATCTAAGAAAAATTATTCAACGGTTGTTCAAGAAAAAAATATTGAACAAATTAAATATGTAATTAAAAAACTAAACAAAATACAGTTAAAACAAGCAAAATTGGACGCTGAAAAGGCAAACGAAATGCCTTTAAACAATCTTGATAAATTGTTTACAGTGGAATAATAAATGGTATATCAGGAAGTCATTACCCAATGCGGTCGCCCTCAGTCATCATTCGCCTAGAGAATTTGCCACTTTAATAATTTATTTGATTTATTTTTTAACTCTTATAATCTTATATTTGAAATGCTAATCGCTTGTTATTATTTTTAACCGATTGTAATTAGATATTATTTGACTTAGCGATTAGTGAGCTGAAATATTTGTGCAGACGTGATTAACATTCAATGGACGACAATTTTAAAATCATAAGAGTTACCCCTATCGACTTCTACGAATTAATTATCGAATTCGAAAATAGTCATTATAAATGCTTTTCGCCAGAAAAAACTAATCTTTACAAAGACTTTTCTTTTCTTGCATATCCTAACAAGCTTAAATCTTATAAATATAGCTCAGACAAAATAACTTGGTTTAACGACGTATCTTTTGACAGTTTGTTCTTATATAAAAATTCATTTGATGTTGCAAAAAAAGACCTTTCAAGTAAAGACTTACGTATAGGATTTAAAAATCAAGCTCCGACAAAAGAACATCCAACTCATCATGAATACCATTTCTCAATACTACCCTTTCATCCAGAAAAGCAATTTGTATTCTCAGAATCTATTGGTGGTGGACATTCTGAAATGGGAGGATCAAATTACTACTCAATTGACGAATTATTAAAATTATCAGACTTAGAAAATCACTTAAAATTAGCTAACTGCTCATGGGTTATTGACCTCATACAAATTCACAAAAATGACCCAAAATTATTAATTGACAATTTGGTATTTGAAGTTTGTAAACGAAGTAATCCTTTGTAACAAATACAGCAGTTAACCGCAAGCCTAGCGCAATGCGGCCAGAGAATTTGCCACTTTATAATTTATTAGATTGTTTTTTTTAACTCTTAAAAGGTTATATTTGAGATTCTACTCCATTGAAATTATATATAACCATTTGTAATACGTTATTATTGGTCTTTGCGATTAGTTATAGACAACCTTTTTAAAACACGATATGAAAAAGAATCTCATCATTATTTTAATTTTAATTTCTGTACTCGGACAAAGTCAAACAGTTATTGAAAGGTATCCCAATGGCCAAATTATGTCTGAAGTTAACTACAAGGACAGTGTAAAGCACGGTATATCCAAATATTATTTCAAAAACGGTTTTACAGACGCAATAATTGAATTTAAAAATGGCAACCTGACGGGAACTATAAAAGAATTTTATGAAACAGGATTTCATTTTCGAGAAATTGATACAAAGACTTTTAAAGCAAAACTTTATACCAGAGATAGTTCGAGTTATTATATTGGAACATATGATAATAATAAGTTTATTCGAAATGGTATTTGGGAATTATGGCAAATTAAACCAAATTTCAAACGTTTTACTTGGACATTTGTAGATGATACTAAACATGGACCTTACACTGCACATAATCATGATGGTACAATTGAAGCAACTGGACATTATTATAAAGGTACAATATCCGATACGTTAAAACTATTTGATAAAAAAGGTAAACTAACCGAGATGCAAATATGGAAAGCTGAAAGTGACGGAAATAGCACCCATGTTAATACTATCTATCTCACGGACACAAAATCAGACGGAACACCTGAAGTTATTGACGGTAAAATATACATCTGGAAAAACGGCAAGAAGGAATATCTAAGTGAGTTGGGAGAATAAGAGACAGCCATTAACAGCAAACAATTTCGGAATTACATTTTGCTTCGGTCATCGTTAGGGTAGATAATTAGCCCACTTTAATAATTTATTTTAACCCTTAAAATGTTATATTTGAGATACTATTCGCTTGTAATTATTTGTAACCTTTTGTAATTGGTTATTATTGGTTTAAGCGATTAGTTAGCTGCAATGTTGACATTAGAGCAATTAGAAAATAAAATAGATAGCTTGGCTCAATTAATTGGGGCTGACAAAAACTTACTCCCTACATTTGGACACTCCGAACAAACCGGTAGACCTCACATTGAAATTACCGGAAATGAATATCATTTTGTTGTATGTGAACGCGGAGAAGAATACAAAAGAAACAAAACCCAGGACTTTTCAGAATTATTATTTCAAGTTTTTGACAGCGTGACTTTCGAAATGGCTTGTAGTCTGGAATTAAATAATCGAAAACAAAATGAAGACTTTCGTTTACAATTATTCGATATTCAAGAAAAATTAATATTTAAAATAGACAAGAGCTATTCGGACAGACTCCATATAAAACATGTCCGATTATTAAAATAAACACAGCAGCTAACAGAAAATAAAAAAACCGCCTTCTGCCTAATTGAAAAACGTTAACACCAATTCAAAAGAAAGACCATGAAACATTCCAAATTGGCATTATTAATAATTTGTATTCTGACATTTTCGTGTAGAAATGAAAATAAGGTTGAAGCAATAAGACAGAATAAAAATCAATTCAATTACAGAATTGATTCTGTTGATATTCTTAACAATTATAAAAATTTAAATGACATAAATCTATCAGAAGATTCGGTAGAGAAAAAAATTAATTTATTTGTTTACGAGAAAATAAAAATAAAACTAAACGAGAATAATTATTCTATTGACACAATATTATGCAGGCTATTAATTAACGTGTTTGATGAAAAATTTAAAAAATTTCCAAATAACCTTTCTTTAAGATATTCAAAAATTGTCTTTGGCATTAAAACCGAAAATCTGATTGTATGCAGAAATGAATTGCTTTATGTCATGAAAAAAACTTATGAAAAAAAAGATTGGAAATTAACCGCTAAATCAGTGGACAAAGAGGTTTTAGATAATGTAATTGATAAAATAAATTTTTACAATAGACAAATCCAATTTAAATCACTGCCCATATTCAAGGAAATTTCAGACACATTACTTAAATATGATGAAGACAACATTACTAACTTAATTTTAAGGGCGAACTATTTTAGGCTAGAAAAGAAATATCCAGAAGCCATAAACTCGCTAGACAACGCTGACAAAGGTATTTCGGTTACTATGAAGAATGGTAACATTCAAGTTGTAAACGATCAAACTGATGAAGTTAATTTTAATCGCGTATTCATATATAACGACATGAATGATCAAAAAAGCTCAAAGAAATATTATAATAAAATCAAAAGCGAATTCCTAAAAGCTCAAATAAAAACAAAATGAGCCGTGCTGCCAGTAACATCAATATCGCCTAATTTGTTCGGACTATTTAATCGTTCGGGCAGAGAATTCAATTGCTTTAATAATTTATTTGATTTATTTTTTAACTCTTAAAATCTTATATTTGAAATACTAATCGCTGGGAATTGATTTCTATTTGTTTTAACGATTAGTTGCCTATCATTTTATATACAATAAGATATGAAAAAAATATTATTTCTTTTTTTAAATTTATTAGTCAGCTCATTATCATCTCAAACAAATTTTACCAATTGTGATGAATTCTTAAAGACTGTACCTTTCTTTTTTAAACCCGATAATAAGAAAAACATAACTAACGAATTATTAAATAAAGAATTTGAGAATTTAATAAAGTGTGGCAAGCTTGACTCATCAGATTCGGAGATATTAAATATTAATTTTTTATTTAAAAATTTTTATAAGAATGATAAATTAATAAAACCAAATATTACAAATCAAGAAATTTTAAATAAATTTTTTGAATATAGGCAGACTGAAGAATATAAAGCCGAATACAATAAATTAAAATATACGAATTACATAAATAATAAAATTGTTTTAAAACAAAATAGAAAATCAGACAGTTTGGTGTTTTTAAAAATTGGTCAACTTCCTCCCGATATTAATTTACGGTTTAAATATATTGAAATAAATAATTTATCCGGGATGAATTATTTAGAAGTAGATGATGAACTTAATCGGTTTGTATCCGATTATTTTGCCTCAAGGATTCCGATAAATTATGATACTCCTCAGTGTCAGAACCTCTCAGAGACTAAAAAACAATCGGTAATATTTAGTAAAAATATTTTGTTTTTTGTATACGACCCGGAAATTTTAAATAAAGATAGCATTAAAAATTTCTTTGAAAATGAAAACTTTAAAACGACTTTAATGGATAACTATATTTATTATTCTCTTAATTCGAATGTGTTAAAAAGCATTGATGACTCTGAATTTCAGAAATTTAATTTAGAAAAAAATCAGTGGTTATTAAATTTAAATAAATCTCGTGGCTTCTATTTTTTAAAATGCGACGACACTTTTAAAAAATTAAAGGAATACAATCTTAATTTTGATTTTATTGAGTTCAAAACATTCTTAGATAATTAATCAACTTAATCTTAAGAAAATAAACTACTGCTAGCAGATCCAACTCACCCTCATTACAAATGAGTAGGGGGGTAGGGTTCCGCTTTTAAGGCTTAAGTGATTTTGTAGTCAGTGGTATTAGTTGCAGTACAGTTTTTTTTGGTTTAATCCTTTAGTAGTTCCTCTGTAATATAAAAATCAGGGTCGATTAACTTTTTGTTTTTTAATTTCCCATCAAGATACTCTTCAAAAGTCCCATTAAATTTTTCTGTATCATAGGTCTTTTTCAAAACCTGCTTTTTTGATCCGCTTAAATTTCTTTGCTCTGCTTTATATTCTGTTACTTCACAATTTCTATTGTAGCTATAATACTCAATAAAATATCTCGTGCTGTCTTGCCGCGTTAATACATCATGGGCAGCGCATAAACCCCACCTTCTCATAATTGAAATTTGTCCTTTACTTGTGTATTCCATTCTTAGAGTATCTCTAAGTATTTGCATGTAATAATGCCCATTCTCACCCTGCCTATTAATAGTCAAAATGAAGTCGCCATAACTAAATTCGTACGAATAATTTGTATCGTTATCAATATTAAGTTTATTTCTTAATAAATAGATCTCATTAAGAGCTTCATTTTGTGATTTCAAGGAAAAATTAATTTTGAGTCCTAAAGTGTCCTTAAGTTTAATTTTATAAGTGTTAGTATAATCTGCTCTGATTGTACTTTTATCATAATAATTTTGGGCATAAAAAACCTGAGACGAGAAGTAAATACAGAAAAATATCAATAGGTAATGCCCCACGTCACGTCTTCGTTTGTAACGAGGAACAATTAATAGTGCGTTTATAACGCTCAAATTAAATCTTTGTAATTGTAACCAATCTTTTTTCATTTGCATAATCAATTGCACTACTAAATAAATAATCATCGCTTCGCTCTGCAGGATTTTTAATTCTTCGGCTTTAAAAAAATTGCTTTTATTTCCATTAAGTAAATGTGTTTTAATGTTTACTCCAAGATCAATATAACCGCTTTCTCAGCCCATGCAGGGAAGTAGATTGTTATTATTTACAATTTTCAGTTTTAACTTTCAAAAGTTCAACGATTTCGTTTTTAATTTCTGGTGTTTTAAAACTATCAATCTTTTTAGCAATCGATAAAGCGTTCTTCCCACTATTATCTTTTCTACACGGATCAGCTCCTTGCTCCAATAAATATTTTATGTTATCCGCTTTTCCCGACTCAATTGCAAGACGTAAAGTAGTTTGACCATAAACATTATGCTGGTCAAGACTTATACCTTGTGCCTGATACATTTTCATTATTTCAATATTAGTTGTACCAGATATGTTAGCATATTCAGGATTAAGTTTAACACCTTTATCTATATAGCTTTTAAATAAATCGGTATTATTTGCTTCCATAGCTTTATAAACATAATGATTATAAATATCATTCTTTTCATCAGCATTTAAATGTTCCATCAAAAAATCTTGTACTGTTTTACTTTTTTCACCTTCTTCATCTAGCAGAATAACCGCCCTTTGATTAACCTTGTATCCTCTTTTCATATATTCCTTAATATAATAAATGCGTTCATCATTGGTATACTGTTTTGTGTATACAGGTGCGTTATTTCTTGGTCCGCAACTAAACGGACTACTAAACATGCTTCCAATGTCATCACCATGAACAAATCCTGAGTCAATCAATAAAAGACCTAATTTGTATCTTCTATAAATTAAGAGATTATCAATAGACACTCTTTTTACTTCGGGAGTAATTTCATAATTTGTGATAAAGTCAGTAATAAATTCTTCGTCAGATTTATTTGCAGGGATTGAATTGATATGCGAGCCTGCCATTGCAAAATTCAATACATTTTTCTTTTTAGGTTTAGATGTGGTGTTTGCAGCAGAAACGATGGGTTTCTTTTCTTCTGTACCCGGAACTTTCCCATTTTTGTATAAATACGACAAATCTTTCTTATTGAATAATGCAAGGCTCTTTTGATAAAGTTCAAGGTTGTTTTTTCTATCAGTATAAAATTTCTTGTAGTAGTCTGTCCTGTTGCCTTTCATATCCAATGCTTCTAGTTTTGCAAGTGACTTCTCTGCATCATTAAACTTTTCTATCAAGCTGCATAAAATGATTTCATTTGAATGTATGGCAAATAAAATATTCTTCTGTTTATCTTCATCACCCACCTTTTGTTCAGCAAGAATCTTATAGTAATTAAAACTGTAATTAAGCAGGTCTTCAATTGCTGCATATGGAGGTTTTATCTTTTTTGTTTTGAAATAATCCTCTAATCTATTATTTAAACTATCAAATTTTTCATATCCGTCCCCTTTAATTCTTGAAAATTCAATGTTTTGTTTATTCATTGCAAAATCGTAAGATAGTCTAACTATACGGCATAGTTGAACTAACTGATCTTTTACATTGTTTTTATAAGTACCAATATTGAATGAAGGCGAAGTTGAAATAAAATAAGGTGAATTAACATTGTTGGCACAAACTCCGTCAGTTAGAACATCGCCATTTTGGTTAGATATAACATATGAATTCACCATATTATAATAGTATACATCAGCAAAAGCGCCTTTAGCAACCTTATCAGGATTAATTGTAAAAGTTAACCTGAGTTGGCCATTTGAAGGAACCACCTTAAGCGTACTGTCAAAGTAAAAGGTACTTGTAAGCCACTCTATATCCTTAGGTTGAAAATAAGCGTTACCTGTTTTATTTATAATTGCTATTTCTATGGTATTTATTTCTTTTGGTAAAACAAAATTAGGATAACTCATTAAGTTAATACTAATGTTCTCTGATCTCAATTTTTGAGAATATACTTTTATTGAAACGAAACTTAATAAAAGAAGGATTTTTATGTTCATAAAGGGTTGATTTATTCGCTAAAATAGAGAATGCACTAGTATATTCCAATTTATTTTAAAAAATGGCCTTGTTTCTGTTGCTTGTTTTTAATAAATGACGCACGAATAAGCAGGACATCGTTGTTTCTTTCAAAATTTAAATAATTGTTCAAACTTAAATTAGCTAAACCGCTCTGAAGGATATGCATCCAAGCTCCTCTCTAATTATTGAGAGGAGGGAATTATGAACGAGTTGTTTTTGCCCGCTTTAATAATTTATTTGATTGATTATTTTAACGCTTAAAATCTTATATTTAAAGTACTAATCGCTTGAAATTATTTATAACTGTTTTTATTTGCTATAGTTGTACTTTGAGATTAATTAGGCGCTTGATTATGACACGTAAAAGACCAAGAAAAATAATAATCATTAATGACAGCAACATTGATGTTGACGCTCAAAAGTTCAAAACTGCTGTAACTATTTTCCTTTCAATTGTTGTAAATCTTATTTTATTTTTTTGTTTTGCTTATCAGACACTAATACCAACAACATTAATTATTTGTATTTATTTAGTACTACCTATTATTCTTTATGTTTTTTTTAAACGCAAACAAATTACAAAACCTGAACTAAAATCATTTAC
>JALHPG010000017.1:41155-44578 GCA_022842625.1 Bacteroidia bacterium
CACCTCTTTTACTAAATATTGTGTTAGTTTTAAATTACTATATTAGTTTTAGCCCTAAGCAAGAGACTTACTTTTACCAAAGAAATAGCCAAATGGTTTTTTCAACCATTGGATATAGAAGTTATAATCAAAATAGCACCGAAATTACTTTACAAAATAATGTATATGATAATTATTATGGTATTAGAGTTTTCATAAGTGAAGAAAATATTAAGGGCGGCTATAAAATAACATACACTTTCAAAACAGGTATTCTTGGACTGCGTGTTATGACAGATTATAGTTTTAGTTAAGCTAGCGCCTAAAAACCCATTTAACTCAATTGCAAAAGCTACCACCCTGTTTAATTATTTTTAATTGTTGGTGCTTGACCGCACCGCGTTTTGCAAATCAGATAAATCCCTCCCGTACTTTTGGCTTTTGTAAAACCAGGTGCCTCCTAAATTTAGCACATTTGCGTTTTTCTCTTTCGCTTCAAAATCCAAATAAGCTAAATTCTAACCACACAAAAATAGGTTTGCTTTGCACTATTGTTGCGAATCCCACTCGTTTATTCAAATGCGCAAATTTGCGGCAATAGGGTATTTACCTAAGATTCCTAAATGCTACAGATTGTAGCAGCAATTTACTATGTTTTACTTTATTTTTACGCATAGTTAATCTTAGCTTGTTTTTATAAATAAAATAAATATAATCAAAATGAGTACTCAAATAGAAGAAAGAAATTCAATTTTTATTAATCTAAACAATCTCACTTTTGCAGAATATGTTATTGTTTACAGAATCAATGATATCTTTTCAATAAACGAATTGTCAAAATTCACCAATAAGCATCAATTACTATTTCAAAGATTTGAGAGTAAAAATCAGCAAATGAACTTGATGTTTGTCGATAGTATATTTGCGAACATTATGGCAGATGTTACTCTTGACGTTTTTCTAAATGAGACGACTTCTTTTAGTAAATATTTAGGTTCACAAAGTAAAATCAAATTGGTTGCCCGAAAAGATGAGGACAGATTTTTTAAATACAAGTTCTTAAACTTTATTCATATGCTTCTGTATTCTGATATTGCAACAAATCTTTCATCCCAAGTAAAGGAAATTTCAAATAAAGTTTATTGTTTAAAGAATGAAATTGGCGAGCTTGAATATTTCTCAATTTATGAGCAATCTATTTTGCAAAATAAATTATTAGATGAAATGAAACTTAAAATTAACCTAGACTCCTCCTATATTTCAAATCAAGAAGTAAAATTGTGTTTGTCTTTGTCTTATTGATATTTCAACCCAAAAAATTAGACAAATAGGCTGCAGATTGAAAACGAAGTATTTAAGGCCTCGTTGCAAACGAGGACGAGGCAGGGTTAATAATTTATTTGATCATTTTATTTCTTAAAATGTTATATTTGAAATACTAATCGTTTGGAATTATATGTGACGTTTGCATTTGATTATTATTTATTATAATGAAACCGTTATTAGTAAGCATTAGATAGTTAAACAAAATGTATAAATATGTGAAGAGTTTAGTATATCTTCAGAATTAGGGTAATTTTGTTTTAAATATATTTATAATCAAATATGAAAAACATAAAATTAATCTCATTAGTTCTTATTTCCATAAGTACTTTAAATTTAAAATGCCAAACGGTAGTATTAAAAAATGAAATATTTTACAAAGACACTTTGATTTCAGCAAAAAAAATCGTTTTCAAAAAAGATGCATTAATTAAAATAAAAAATGCTTCAGTAATTACTTTTTTGGCAGACACTCTTGAAGTTGAAACAACTTGTCTTATTGATGGTCGAGGAGAGAATGGTGCGAACGGTGTACAACCTACATTGTGGGAAAGTGGAGAAAAAACTCAATGGATTGATTTAAGGCATGAGCAATGGACTAAGGCGGGTTTTGGTGGATACGACAATGGCACTCCGGGACAACCTGGTACACCAGGAGCTAAAGTTACTATAATTTATAAAGTGAGATCGGGTATCTCAGGGAGTTTAGCTGGATTAGTATCTAAAACCGATGGAGGTAAAGGAGGAGAGGGCTCAGAAGGAAGAATTCTAAGGTGCGGTGAATGCAAAAAGACAAAAATCGGAGGTAATCGCGGCACCAATGGAGCTGATGGCGCGAATGGTTTTTATCATATTATAAATAATTAATCGCATTGAATTAAGCCCAAGGAAAAATGCAAACTACTTATTTTCTCGATCCGACCTTTAATTGATGCGATCGAGTTTATTGCAACGCCAATTTATTTCTTGCTTAGCAGGCTTTTTTTTCCTTGACCAATAAAAATAGTTTATTTAATAAATTCTTCGGGGTGCAGACAGATGAAGCTTCATAAGCCTTACTGCAAAGACATGACAATTGTTATTTGTGATGTGATACTCATTTTACTCAATTGCAAATGCTACCACCCTGTTTAATTATTTTTAATTGTTGGCCCTTGCTTACACTGCGTTTTGCAAATCAGATAAATCCATACCGCACACAAATTTGCTCTCGCTTAAGTAAGATCAGCATTTTTAGCTTTTTACGCTTAAATTATAACTATTGTGTTAAAGCTTTGGTAATTAAACTAATAAGCTCTTTTTAAAAATTCTGTATAGGTAATTATACCTACTAAAAATAGGTAATATTACCTATATCTATTCTCATTTATTTTGCTTTATTTTACGTACCTATCTCAATCTGGAAGCTGATTTTAAATATCTATTAATTAAACATGGTGAAAAAGGCGCTCGCAGTGTTTTTGAAAACGCATGTGAAAAAACTTTAAAGAAAAAATATCCTGGCAAAGCATTTCAGGTTCAACCTAACCCGGGTGATGAAGGTATTGATATCTTCGTCGGAGATTTAACAGCTAAAATTGAAGTCTTTCAATGCAAGTTCTTTATAGATACGATTGGCGAGTCACAAAAGGCACAAATAAGTAAGTCTTTTAAAACGGCAATTGAAAGTGAAAAATTTAAAATGGAAAAGTGGGTCCTTTGTCTTCCAATTACATTAGATATTGATGCGCATTTATGGTGGGCTAATTGGAAAGAAAAAAGAGAAAAGGCTAATAATGTAAAAATTGAGTTGTGGGATAGTGGTGATCTTTTAGGCTTAATGAAAGAACATAAAGTTGATGAAGAAATTTTTGATTTAACTACTCAAATTCACCTTAGAGAATTGTATGAATTCCTAATTGAAAAAAAGAAAGTAATTAAATTAGTTTTAAGCCCCCCGGCCGATGTTGACTTTAGCAATACACTGTTTATAGCAAAATTAAAGTCAGCTAAAATTGAAGAACATCTTGACATATTTGAAAAACAGTTTTATAATGCCGAAATATTAGAAAAACAAACTATTAGTAAAGGCATAAAAAGCGAGGAAAAAGAACTACAAAGTTTACGAGGACTTGTATTGGA
>JALHPG010000018.1:0-38611 GCA_022842625.1 Bacteroidia bacterium
CAACAAAACTTTCAGGATCATTTCTTTACTATTAATTGCCTTAATACTTTTAAAATTATTTACCTATGATATTAAAGATGCTTCTGAAGCAGGAAAAATAGTGGCGTTTATAATTTTACGAGTTGTATTACTCATCATCACTTTTATGTATCAAAAAATAAAAGCATTGTTATTAGATGATACTAAAGACAAAGAAGAAATAATAAGTCCTGTAACAAACTCAGATACTGAAACTAAAAAAGATTAAGTTTTCTTAAAACACAAAATATGAAAAACCTATTTTATAGTTTATTTTTAATTTTTGCAAGCGTTGGTTCTATTAACTCTCAAAGCTATTCACACCAAACAAGTATTGGCGGAATAAAAGCAAACGGCCTTTATAAGATCGCATTAAACCCTGAGGTCAAACAATATATGACCTCAGACCTGCATGATACAAGAATTCATGATTCGGCAAATACTGAAGTACCGTATGTTATTTTAAGCGAACCCTTATTAAGATCAAAATCTGATTTTATTCAATACGAAATTGTTTCTCAAAAACATTTTAATACCTATTCAGAGATCATTATCCATAACCCAAATAAAGATAAGATCAGCAACATTGCTTTTAACATCAACAACTCTGATGCCTATAAATACTGCGCTATAGAAGGCGGTGATGACATGAAGCAATGGTTTAGTGTGAGCGCGCAACAAGAATTGAGTTTGGCCTATAACGAAGTTTATACCAATACTTACAAATGCATTTACTTTCCTTTAAATAATTACAAATATTTTAGACTATTAGTGGATGATTGGCATGCAGAACCTTTAAAGATAAATTCTGCCGGCTATTTTAAAAACTCGGTAATTGCCGGAAAATTAAACGATGTTGTTTTTACTAAAACTATTACCGAAGATAAAGTTTACAAAAAAACGATCATTCAACTATCATTTTCAAATAACCAACATGTAGACAGGTTAGACTTTAAAATTAAAAGTCCGCGTTTATTTATGCGCCGCGCCAGTGTTTACGTTAACCGCGAACGAAAATTAAAACACGATAAAACCGAAAAATATAAAGAAACTCTTTTTGGATTTGATCTGAGTTCAGATGGTGCTTTGATGTTCGATATTCCTTATTTAAATGAAAAAGAAGTTTTTATTGAAATAGAAAATAAAGATAATCCGCCTTTAGAAATTGAAAGCATTGGCTGTAAACAATTGGCGAGCTATTTGGTGTGCGATTTAAATGCCAATAACAAATACACTTTACGCTTTGGAAACAACAAATTAAAATTACCCGAATACGATCTAAGCAATTTTGTTTCGAGTATACCGCAACTATTACCCGAAGCGAGTTTGGATGCTGTAAAAGAGATCCCGAAAACACAAGCAGAAAATACGGTAAAAGAAAAATCATTTTTTGAAACCAAACAATTCTTATGGTTGTGCCTGGGCTTAGGAGCCATCATCATCTTTTTCTTTTCGAAAAGTTTATTAAAAGATATGGCTAACAAAAAGGAGGACTAATTTATTAAAACAGCTATTCATATTTCTAAGCCAAACGATCCTGAATTTGAATCGATAAAAAAATACATTTCAGAATTTGAGTTAGACGATCGTGACCTTAAAAAAGAACAGTTTACTATTGCAAAAAATGAAAATGAACTGTTAGGCTTTGGACGAATAAGAAAACATAATGGTTGCGATGAAATGTGTTCATTAGGCATCATCACCAAAGAAAGAAATAAAGGCATAGCAAAATTATTGGTTCAACATCTTATATCAGTTTCAACTCAACCATTGTATTTAGTTTGTATCATCCCGGAATTCTTCACGCCATTTAATTTTAAAATTGTAACCGAGTATCCACCCGAATTAAAAAACAAATTAGAGTATTGTATACATGATCTGGTGGTTGAAGAAGAGTATGTGGTTATGAAATATTTCGGGGTTTAATTAAAAAAAATTGATAAATGAATTATATTGAAACATTTAAAATAAAAACATGTACTAAAATAACGCTTCAGTATTTTAATAAAATGTCGGATGCGCGTGATGGAAAAGCACCGATCGAAAAAGAAATAATAGATGAAAATAAACTTAAACAGATTTTATTCCTTTTAAACAAACTGCCGGACGAAGGCGATATGATGGTAAAAATGGGCGACGTTCCTATTTTAAATGTGATCATACAGGTGGATAAAAACGAACCGGTTTATTTTACATATTACCAAAGCGCCATTAAAACACCCGCCACTTCTTTTTATTCCATTGCTCCAAGTGAAGTTAAATTATTACACGATCTGTTTTTAGATTTTTTTTAGTCTAAAGCTTCAATCACAGTTTAAATATTGTAATTAATAAACAAAAAAGCCTCTGAATAAATTCAGAGGCTTTTTAAATATATAAATCTTAAAAAAAGTTTGAAAGAGATCCTTCGACATCCCGATAGCTATCGGGACAGGATAACAAATCTCTAACTTTTTGCGAAATGCAATCCCGATAGCTATCGGGAAAGAGCTTTGTTACATCATGCCACCCATGCCGCCCATATCAGGAGCGCCACCCATAGCTGGTTTCTCTTCTTTCTTTTCTGCTAAAACACAATCAGTGGTTAATAGCATTGCTGCTACTGAAGCTGCGTTTTCTAAAGCAACACGACTTACTTTAGTAGGATCAATAACACCTGCTTTTAATAAGTGTTCATATACTTCAGTTCTTGCATTAAATCCAAAATCATCTTTACCTTCTTTTACGCGTTGTACAACGATAGAACCTTCAATTCCACAATTAGTACAGATCTGACGTAAAGGCTCTTCTAAAGCACGTTTAACGATCGCAATACCTGTATTCTCATCATCGTTAGCACCTTTTAACTTATCTAAAGCACTAATTGCACGAATATAAGCTGTTCCACCACCCGGTACAATTCCTTCTTCAACTGCTGCACGTGTAGCTGCTAAAGCATCATCAACACGGTCTTTTTTCTCTTTCATTTCAACTTCACTTGCTGCACCAATATATAAAACTGCAACACCACCTGCTAATTTAGCTAAACGCTCTTGTAATTTTTCTTTATCGTAATCAGATGTAGTTGACTCAATTTGAGCTTTGATTTGATTTACACGAGAAGTAATTTCAGCTTTTTTACCTGCACCATTTACGATCGTAGTGTTATCTTTATCAATAGTAATTTTTTCTGCTTTACCAAGATCAGTTAATTGCATATCTTCTAATCTGCGACCTTGCTCTTCGCTAATGTAAGTTCCACCGGTTAAAATGGCGATATCTTCTAACATTGCTTTTCTGCGATCACCAAAACCCGGAGCTTTAACAGCACAGATCTTTAAGTTAGCACGTAAACGATTTACAACTAATGTTTGTAAAGCTTCTCCGTCTAGATCTTCAGCAATAATTAATAATGGTTTTCCTGTTTGAACTGCTTTTTCAAGAATTGGTAATAATTCTTTCATTGCAGAAATTTTCTTTTCATAAATTAAAACGTAAGGGCTTTCCATAACCACTTCCATTTTATCAACGTTAGTTACAAAGTATGGAGAGATGTAACCACGGTCAAATTGCATACCTTCAACAACTTCAACAGTTGTATCTGTTCCTTTTGCTTCTTCAACTGTAATAACACCTTCTTTTTTAACTTTACCCATTGCTTCAGCAATAAGCTTTCCAATAGTGTTATCGTTATTGGCAGAAATAGTTGCTACTTGTTCAATTTTTTTGTTCTCGTTACCAATGTTTTGAGATTGTTTTTTTAAGTTCTCGACTACAGCAATAACCGCTTTATCAATACCGCGCTTTAAATCCATTGGATTAGCACCGGCCGCAACGTTCTTTAAACCTGCAGTTACAATTGCTTGACCTAATACAGTAGCAGTAGTTGTTCCATCACCTGCAACATCTGCAGTTTTAGAAGCAACTTCTTTTAATAATTGAGCGCCCATGTTCTCTACAGGGTGACTTAATTCAATTTCTTTTGCAACAGTTACACCGTCTTTAGTGATTTGAGGTGAGCCAAATTTTTTATCAATAATTACATTACGTCCTTTTGGACCTAAAGTTACTTTTACAGCGTTTGCTAATGCATCTACACCGCGTTTTAAAGCATCACGCGCTTCAATATTAAAGGTTATATCTTTTGCCATTTTCTTTTAGTTTAAGGTTGAATATTCAAGATTCAAAGTTTTTGAATCTCTTGTTTTTGAACTTTTTACTTTGAATTTTGAATTAAATAATTGCGTAAATATCGCTTTCTTTCATGATAAGGTAATCGTTACCATCAATGCTTAACTCGGTTCCTGCATATTTTCCATAAAGTACAGTGTCGCCTACTTTAACGGTCATCGGCTCGTCCGGCTTACCATTTCCTACTGCGATTATCTTTCCACGCATTGGTTTTTCTTTTGCCGTATCAGGAATAATGATTCCACCACTTGTTTTTGTTTCTGCCGGTGCAGGTTCTACAAGAACTCTGTCTGCTAAAGGCTTTACTTTAGGATTTACATTTGATTTTGCCATATAATTTGATTTTTTAAAGTATTTTTTCGCAAAGTTAATGTCATAAACCGTACCAAGTTGATTTTTTAAAAGAAATTGGTCAAAATGTGCAAAAGAATAATTTTTTGGCACATTTCTGGTGACAAGGTGGCATTTTGAAAAAAAGGTGATAATGGAGTTATTTTGCGCGCTGTCCGTTTTGATAAGTCACCACAAATCCGCTATAACCTTTAGTGGTTAATTCATCTTTCTTTTTTGATGCTTCCTCTTTGGTATTAAATTCGCCAATGAGCACTTTATAAACGGTGCCAACTTTCTCGATGGTCACTTTTCCAAGATCAGCGTATTTTGCTTTACCGGGATCAGAAGCAAAGGTGCCAATTTGAACTAGATAGGTTAATCCGCTTTGCGCAACACTTGAAGCTGTTGAAGTATTTACAACAGGCGCAACAGTTGGTGCCGGAGTTGCCAATAATGTTTTTGTTGGAACCGGTGGCGTATTAATAACTGTTGGAGTTGTTTGCACGGGCACATTAGGCTTTACCGGTGGGTTCATAGGCTCTGAGGCATTGATCACTTCATCGGGCTGTTCAGGAAAATAACTTAAAGTTTTTGTTACCCCAGAAGGATCAACTTTTACATCAATTTGCGGTCCGTTTACTTCTTTTTTTACGCCACTTTCTATATAAAAAAACTTTTGGTTTAACACTACGGGACCAAGCGTTGCAGGGGTTTTAATTTTAAAAGAAACAACAAATTCAGCCTCAACAGGTAAAGTAACCCAAACGATTTTTACACGATTTTTTTCAAAAGTAAAATAACCGGTTTTGCTCTTGCCTTCTGTGGCAGTAAATCCATCAGGCACTTCTAATTCATACTTCGAAAAATTACTGATCGAGCCTTTATTTAGTTTCACTTCAATATTTAAATTCGCATCAGGTGCCACTGAAGCCGGCATATTAGTAACCATTGTAACCTGACCGATTTGAATTAAACTAAAGGCAAATAATAAAAGGGATAAATAAAAATGCTTCATAAATAATGGTTTTAAACAAAGGTATAAAAAGGATGTAAAATATACCGTTTATCTTAATAAATTTGAAAACCAAAATGAGATCATTTTTTTACATTATTTTTTTCTTGACCATTCAATTTAAACTTGTTTCGCAGGTCATAAATATTGAAAGTAAACGCTTTTTAAAAGATACTAACGGCTTTATAGGTAGAGCAGACCTGAATTTTAATATCAATCAAAACATTAACAGAGTATTATTTTTAGGTATTAATATACATAGTCAATATGTTCACAATCAACACAGGATATTAGCAATAGGCGATCTGGCTTTTATTAATGCCGGCACTAAAGATTTTGTAAATTCGGGTTACCAGCATTTTAGGTATAATTACAAAATATCAAAACTGTTAACCTGGGAAGCTTTCGTGCAAGCCCAATACAACCGCATTTTACTATTAGACAGGCGGTATTTAACAGGAATAGGGCCAAGATTAAAACTAATAAAGAAACCAAATTTTAGAGTTTATACAGCAGCACTGTATATGTATGAATATCAAAGTCAGAATAACGATTCTATTGAAAGTTTTAATAACAGAATAAGTAGTTACTTAACTTTAAGCCTAAGTTTTAAAAAAGTAGAATTTGCATCTACTACTTTTTACCAACCCAATCTTGCAAATTTTAATGATTTCAGAATAGCTAACGATTCTTCTTTTGAAATATTGATCACCAACCATTTTAATTTTAAAGTAGGTTTAAATTTACTTTACGACACCAAGCAACCAATTGGAATTCCGGATCTAACCTATATTTTAAAAAACGGATTAACTTACAAATTCTAGATCAAAAAAAAAGCTGCTTTTTCAAGCAGCTTTTTTTTATTAAAGAGTTTTTTTATCTCCAGAAATCAACTTTATAAGAAATTCCTTTAATAGAGATAGTTCCGCTGTTATCGCAAGGAGCTCCTTCTGTACCGTAATCCATAAATCTTGGCTCTTTTGATGAAGTAACAAACGTACCTGTTCCGTTTACTATTGGGTGGTACTCAGAATTAATGATTGAAACAGTTGGTGTTGTTGAAATACCCAAAACTTTATCAGGCGAACAAGTATAATTTCTAACTAAAGGATTTTCAGGAGTGATTGAAAAAGTGTATGGAATATCTCCAACAGTATACCCCTTATAATTACCATCGTAGTTAACAACAGCTAAAGACCAATTAACAGCTGTTAAAGCAGTTGGTGCTAATTGCGCAGTGTTTGCTAAAGTTTTATACATTGTTCCTAACCAAACCATTTTCTTTGAAGGATCAGCAACATTTGTAAACTTAAAGTAACCATCAATACTCCATCTTAACTTAGTAGTTGCAGGAGTTTGGTTAGCAGCTGTAGCTAAATTCTTAATTCTAGAAGCACCAACAGTGGTAGAAACCGAATCATCTATTAACCAGCCATCAACTGTATAATTATTTAAAGTGATATTTCCATTAAATCCATAATCACGGTAGTAGTTAGAGTTAATATCCGTAAACGAATAGGTCATAACGATATTACCACTACGTACTTTTCCATCTAAACACTTAGTGTTATTAAATGTAATAGATGCTGATTGTGGTGTAGAAGTGTTATTAATTACAGTTATTGTTCCTGCAGATCCGGGAGCCGGTGAAACAAATTTCGGATACTGATTCTCTCCTAAAAAACCACAGATCATATCAATATCTGTAATTGCAGTATTTACAAAAGAAGCCTCAATGGCAGTTTGAAATTCTGTGTCGGCAACAGGAGCCTCAGTTACTTTTTTGTTGCAGCTTGTAAGAAAAACCGAAGAAGCTACTAAAATTGAAAAACCTAATGTAATTTTTTTCATTTTGATAAATAGTTTTGAAATAATTTGTTGCAATTTAGCACAAATATTCGAATCAACAAAATATGTTAAAAATATGCTAGTTTTTCCTAATTGTAAAATAAACCTAGGGTTAAATATCACAAAAAAAAGAGGAGATGGCTTTCATGATATAGAGACCGTTTTTTACCCGGTTAATTGGTGCGACGCCCTTGAAGTTATTGAGGTTAAGGGGCAATCAGACCCTTTTGTTTTTTCTGAAAGTGGCCTTATAATTAATGGAAAAAAGGAAGATAATTTAATTTTTAAAGCCTGGAAACTGATCACCGAATTAAAAGCAATTCCCCCAATAAAAGTGCACCTACACAAAAACCTGCCAATGGGTGCTGGACTGGGCGGAGGGAGCTCTGACGCCGCATTTTTTATCAATTTGGTTGACAAAAAGTTTAATTTAGGCCTATCTTATCTCGAAAAAAGCCATCTGGCTTCCAAATTAGGCAGTGATTGTAGTTTTTTTATAAATAATGAGCCTGTTTTGGCAATTGGAAAAGGAAATGAATTTTTCCCAATCTCAATAGATCTTTCTAATTATTACATATTAGTGGTTTATCCAAACATTCATAGCAACACCAAAGAGGCCTATGAGGGCATTATTCCTAAAACTCCAAAAAACGATCTTCGTTTTATTATTGAAAGTAAACCCATTAAAGAATGGAAAAATTACCTGATTAACGATTTTGAAGAAACAGTGTTTATAAAACATCCCAAAATTAAGACCCTAAGAGATTCTTTTTACCAAAACGAAGCATTATACGCTTGTATGAGTGGCAGTGGTAGCAGCGTTTTTGGGATATTTGAAAAAGAACCTACCCTTAAATTCGATCAAGATTATAAGTTTTATTTACAAACACCTTCATCAAAAATTTTGTAAATCTTAAAAAACTTTTTTTCTTTGTTCTCAGATAAATGAAATTTAATTTTCAAATAAAACCAAAGTATAAATGGCTGCCAAGCCATTAAATCTATTATTTGGGAGCTACGGTCTCTCTTACACCCGAAATTAAATTTATCAATCACCTAATTAAAAAATAAACAATATGTTACTTGTATTAAAATTTGGCGGCACAAGCGTTGGCTCTGCTCAAAGAATAAAAGACCTTGTAAAATTAACAGTAAACGATACGCCTAAAATTGTTGTATTAAGCGCCATGAGCGGCACAACAAACTCTTTGGTTGAAATTTGTAATTCACTTTACAACAAAAATATTATCCCTGCCACAGAACAAATAAATATTTTAAAACAAAAATATTTTACCGAAATTAAAGAACTCTTCTCGAGTGAAACCTCATTTGAAAAAGCAAAAAATTTAATCGAAAATCACTTCGCCTATATTTCCGCATTTACATTAGATATGTTTACATCTAACGAAGAAAAAGCAATTTTAGCACAAGGCGAATTATTAAGTACTGCCCTCTTCCATTATTATCTTGAAGAAATAAACATTGAATCGGTTTTATTGCCTGCCCTTAATTTTATGCGAATAGATGAAGACGATGAGCCTAATTTACCATACATAGAAAAATACATTACCGAAGAATTAAATAAACACAAAAATTCAAAATTATATATAACACAGGGTTATATATGTCGCAATGCTTTTGGCGAAATTGATAATTTAAAACGTGGCGGCAGCGATTACACCGCCTCTATTATTGGTGCAGCTATCAGAAGTCCGGAGGTACAAATATGGACAGATATTGATGGCATGCATAATAACGACCCACGCATTGTAAACAAAACTCATCCAATTGATGAATTAAGTTTTGACGAAGCAGCCGAGTTAGCCTATTTTGGGGCAAAAATTTTACATCCAACCTGTATTTTACCGGCACAGAAACGTGGCATTCCGGTGCGCTTAAAAAACACCTTGCAACCAGAAGCAAAAGGAACGTTAATTGCCAACATTAACACAAAAGAAGGAATAAAAGCAGTTGCTGCAAAAGACGGAATTACAGCTATCAATATTAAAAGCGACCGAATGCTTTTAGCGCATGGTTTTTTGCGTGCTGTATTCGAAATATTTGAACGGTACAAAACACCAATTGATATGATCACTACCTCTGAGGTGGCTGTTTCATTAACGATCGACAATTCGAAAAATTTAAAAGAAATTTTAAAAGATCTAAAAGAAATTTCGCAAGTTGAGATCGATGAAAATCAAACAATTATTTGTATTGTTGGACAGTTACCAAAAGATAAACCCGGTTACGCAAATAAAGTTTTAGAAGCACTTAAAGATATCCCTCTTAGAATGGTTTCTTACGGAGGAAGTGCAAACAACATTTCTGTTTTGATAAATGGAAATTTAAAGAAAGATGCTTTACAGGCTTTAAATAAAGGATTGTTTAATTATAATTAATAAATCATGTTTACAAAAAAACAGATCGATCATTTTGAAAGTCTTGAAACGCCTTTTTATTTCTATGACCTGGAGTTACTAAAAAACACCTTACAACAAATTAAAAAAGCTGCGCCTTCAAATTATCATATTCATTATGCTTTAAAAGCAAATGCCCACCCTACTCTATTAGAAATAATTAGAAATGCAGGACTTGGTGCAGATTGTGTAAGTGGCAACGAAGTTAAAAGAGCAATAGAGTGTAATTTTAAAAATACCGACATAGCGTTTGCAGGCGTTGGTAAAAGCGATAAAGAAATAAATTTTGCTTTAGATCATTCTATCTTTTGTTTTAATGTAGAAAGCATTCATGAATTAAAAGTAATTGATCAACTCGCAAAAAACAGATCTACAAAAGCTAATATTGCCTTACGTATCAATCCTAATGTGGATGCTCATACGCATAAATACATCACCACCGGTTTAGAAGAAAATAAATTCGGCATCAATCCCTACGAATTTGATTCGGTACTGGAAGTTTTAAAAACCTTGGAAAATTTAAATTTTACAGGTTTGCACTTTCATATAGGATCACAAATACAGGACCTAAACCCATTTAAAAATTTATGCTCGCGTGCAAACGAAATAAATAAATGGTTCATTCAAAAAGGGTATTTATTGCCACATATAAATTTAGGAGGTGGCTTAGGGATCGATTACCAACAACCCGAAAAGCAGGCCATTGCTAACTTTGAAGACTACTTTGGTATATTTAAGCAATTTCTGGAGTTACATCCTTCACAACAGATTCATTTTGAATTAGGACGTTCGGTTATTGCCCCCTGCGGTAGTTTGATCTCGCGTGTTTTATATATTAAAAATGGCATTAACACCAATTTTGCCATTTTAGATGCTGGAATGACAGAGTTGATTCGACCGGCTCTTTATCAAGCTTACCACAAAATTGAGAACATTTCGCAATTAACTAGCCCCAACACCACAAAATACGATGTGGTTGGTCCGATCTGCGAAAGCAGTGATTGTTTCGGAAAAGCGGTTGAAATGCCGGTAACAGAGCGAGGTAATTTAATCGCCATTAGAAGCGCCGGTGCCTATGGCGAGGTAATGAGCAATCATTATAACCTACGAGATCAGGTGCAATCTGTATTTATGTAAACTGTGTATTCCTGCAATTTTATTTTTAGCCTTATTTGGAAAAGATCAGAACAAATAGTGTAAACTAGCTTGTCTTTCCATATTACTATGAATTTTATCATAAGGCCATTTTCCTTTTCAAGCTTTTTTATTTTTTAAATTATAACTATATTTATGTGTTAATTAGTTTAATTGAAATTAAAGATCTCCATATTATTTTTTCTTCTTGTAACCTTAAATCCTTTAAGAGCTCAAAAAAGCAAAGCGGAGTACGATCTGTTTTTGGGCGATACTATTAATAAAATTGATGAGAGGGGCGACAAACAAGGGCGTTGGATCTATTTTGGAAAAGACAGCAAAGGGTTAAAAAATAAACTCCTAAAACACAATCAAATTGTAGAAGATGGATTTTTTGTTGACAATCTAAAAAACGGTTTATGGAAATCGTACCACACCAACACCAATAAAATAAAAAGTGAGGTGCTATATAAAAAAGGCGATGCCAACGGCAAAGCAAAAATTTATACTGAAAAAGGAAAATTAAAACAAGAAGGCACTTTAACTAATAACCGTTGGGATGGAAAAATAACTTTTTATAATGATAAAGATGAATCTTTTTCAAAAGACGCTAATGATCACAATTCATCTGTTCTTAATTTCTCAGGTCAGATAACTAAAAACGGTAAACCTTTGAGTGATGTTGAATTGGTTGTAGACAATTACGATCTGCCGGTTGCTAAAGCTGTATCAGACGCTGAAGGGAATTTTAATTTAAAATTACATCTTCAATCAGAGTACGTGATCAATTTTATAAAAAAAGGTTTTTTAAAAAACTCTATTTTAATTACAACCAAAACACCAAACGTTAACGATCCCGGTGTTTATGTTTTAAATAACTGGAAAGTATCTTTAAGCGATAATTTTGCAACCGGAGCTACAAAGGATGTTTTTGGTTTTATCATTAACAAACCATCCAACAAAATTTATTTCAATAAAAAGAAAAAAGAATTTAGTGCAGATGGCTCATACGAACATTTGTTTAAAAAACAATTGAACGAGATAAGTTCTACCACTCAGTTATTGGTGGCTTCCACAATGGAAACCAACAAAAAACTTGAGATAGATAACTTAAGAATGCAATCAGAAAATAAGCTGAAAGAAATTGAAATGCTTAAAAAAGAACAAGATCTGCAACAAGCATTAATAAAGGAAAAAGAAAACGAATTACTGGCAAAAAAACTAGAAGCCGAAAAAAAAGCGAACGAACTTACTTTCTTTGAGCAAGAGAAAAAAATAAAAGGTTTGTTGTTCATGGAAAAAGAAAAGGAAATTCTAGAAAAAAAATTAGAGGCCGAAAAACGAGCAAGAGAAATTGAAAACCTCAAGATCATTACCCGCCAACAGCAAATGGAGGGTATTTTGCAAGAGAAACAATTAAAAGATGCTAAAGAAAATATTTTTAAGGAAAAGTATTTAGCCGAAATGTCGCAAAAAGAATTAACGGTTGCTAATAAAGAGAAAAAAATAAAAGAAAAAGAAATAGCGGAAGGAAAAAAAGTATTTAATTATTTGTTGAGCGGCTTTTTGATCATCGCCCTCTTCTCCTTCTTTTTAATTAGAAACATAAGGCAAAAGAAAAAAGCCAATGCATTATTAGCTACGCAAGCCGTTGAAATTAATTATCAAAAAGCTGAAATTGAGGAAAAAAGTAGATTGATCGAAGAAAAAAATCAAGAGACCTTACAAAGTATTATTTATGCTAAACGTATTCAAAATGCCATTTTACCGCCGGCATCAGAAATTGATCCTTACTTAAAAGATTATTTTATTTTTTATAAATCAAAAGATATTGTGAGTGGTGATTTTTATTTTTTCTCTGATAAATATGCCAAAGACCAAAACAAAGTAATTTTTGCTGCTGTAGATTGCACTGGCCATGGAGTGCCCGGTGCATTTATGAGTATGATAGGTACCGAGAAATTAAAAGATGCGATTGATGCATCCAATAAACCCGGCGATATTTTAAAAGAATTAAATTTAGGTGTTAAAGGTGCGCTTCGACAATCGGGCGATAACTTAAATGCCACACGCGACGGTATGGACCTTTCTCTTTGTGCTATCCCAATTATTAAAGAAGGAGATAGATCAGCCACAATTGAATACTCCGGAGCTAACAGGCCCTTATGGATAGTAAATAACAATAAAGAATTGATCGAATACAAAGCAACTAAATGTTCCATTGGTGGACTTACCGCAGATGATCAAACCTTCCAAAATCACGAAATTGAATTACAAAAAGGAGAAACCTTTTATTTATTCAGTGATGGCTTTGCAGATCAATTTGGAGGCCAAAATTCTAAAAAATTAATGACCAAGAATTTTAAAGAAATTTTAGTTTCAATAAATAACAAAAGCTTAAAAGATCAAAAAAATTATCTGGCTGAATTCTTCGAGAATTGGAAAGGGCAAAATGAACAGATAGACGATATTTTAGTGATTGGTGTAAAGGTATAACTCTCAAGTTTTTTTGTCACGTCGAGTAGAAAATTCTGCCTCTTTGAATTTTCATATCGAGACGTCTATTCCAATAGTGTGTTCGTATGCGATTTATTCAAAAAATACTCCAACTAACAAGTATGATTAAGATACAACATCGTACAAATGAATATCCGTTACCACTAATCGTACTCTTCCTCTTTTGTTAGCCTCCGGTGTTAAAGGTTTAAACTTAGCATTCTCAACCATCTCTTCTGCTTTGTAAGAATTACGCGAATAAACGGTTTGCGAATAAGTATCATTAATTGCTTTAATTAATATAATAAACTCTACATCTCTCTCTGCAAGGTCCTTTTTTGTTAAACCAAATAATGGGCTTTCTTCATCTAACGGATGTACGATCGTCCAGCTTAATGCTAAAAAATTGATCCGACTGATCTCTAACTTCAAATTAAAAAACTCACGTTTTTGAGTTTCTAAATTATTTAAAGCAATGGTTACCATTACTTCAGATTCTATTAATTCGTATTGTTTTCTGTTTGCAATACGAAACATAATTCCTTTGCCGGTTTTATAAGGCGAAATAAGAATGTTATTACTGTATAACAAATGTGCTTTTGGGCGCGAGAAACGGCCATACAACACCCCGGTAGCTAAAGCAAAAGTTAATAAACCTAGTAATGATTCAATTGCTGCTGCAATACTGGCAGCATTTCCAACAGGATAAATATGGCCGTACCCTAAGGTGGTGATAGTTTGGGCGCTAAAAAAAAACAGATTAATAAATTGTTGCATAGGTGTTTCAGCATCTAAACCACCAAAATTTTGCGGACCAATTATATAATAAACAAGCGCAAAAATTAAATTCACAAAAACATAACTCGAAAGAATAACCAAAACCAAACTTAAAATGGAAGTGGTAATTAACCAATGATAAACATCCAGGTTCTTAATTCCCATGCCTGCGCGGTGAACATTTACTTTGCCGTCGGTTCCTAAAAAGCGTACCCGGTTGGAATAATTTTTTGTTCCAAAACCTAGCTCAAGAGCCTCTTTATTTTTGTTATTAAAAATTGCCATTAACTAATATTAGTATGTAACTTTGTAAAATGAAAGGTAAAATTAATTATTATTGGTTACTAATTTTAATTCCTGTTATTTTTATTGCTTGGTATTTATTTAGGGAGAAGCAAGATAAACCTCTAACTTACCTTGCCTATTTCGGACCAAAGCATGCACTAAAGGTGAATGATACCACGTATCATTTTATTCCCGACTTTGAGTTTACCAGCCAATTTAACGAAAAAGTAACTCAGGAAACCTTAAAAAATAAAATTTATGTAACCGAATATTTTTTTACCACCTGCCAAAGTATTTGCCCCGTAATGAATACGAATTTAGAGCGCGTTTATAAAGAGTTTAAGGATAAGCCTGAATTTATGATCGTATCGCACACAGTTGATCCCGAAATGGATACTGTGCCGGTTTTAATGGAGTATGCAAAAAAACATGGGGTCGTTAGCAAAAAATGGCTTTTTTTAACCGGCGAAAAACCTAAACTTTATGATATTGCAAGAAAAGGATATTTATTAAATGCGGAAGAAGGAACTGGTGATGCCGAAGATTTTATTCATACCCAAAACTTTGCATTGATTGATAAAGAAAAACACATTAGAGGTTTTTATGATGGCACAGATAGCCTGGAAATTAACCGATTGATACAAGACGTAAAATTATTACTAAAAGAATATGACTATAAAGAACGCACTGCTCATTAGTTTTTTGTTTTTATCTTTTATCGTAAAAACTCAAACCGTTAGCCATGTTTATAAAATAAACGAGCTGCTAAACAGAATAAATACTCCGGGCGAAACTTACGTAATAAATTTTTGGGCAACCTGGTGCAAGCCTTGTGTAGCAGAGCTCCCATCCTTCGACAGCTTATCAAAGATCTCGAATGTAAAAATTTTATTAGTGAGTTTAGATTTTAAAGAGGATATTGAGAAAAAAGTAAATCCGTTTTTAGCAAAAAATAATATTAAAATAGAGTGTGTTATTTTAGATGAAATTAACGGCAATGATTTTATTGATAAAGTGGATAAAAGCTGGACCGGTGCTATACCGGCCACGCTTTTTAAAGCAGGTAAAAACAAAATATTTATTGAGAAAAAGATGCATCTTTCAGAATTACAAAAGCATTTAGCGGATGTAGAGAAGAAGTAGACTGAATTCGATAACCTGAAATAAGATTGCTTCGGGTGAAAAACCCTCGCAATGACGATAAAAATCTGTGGCTGAAAATTCCGGGACTTTAAATATCCAACAACTTAAATGCTTCGTCTCTGGTTTCGGTAACTTTAAACAAAGTATTTAGTTTTGTAATTAAAATAAGTTCGTTTATTTTTTTGTTCATGTTAAACAAAACAGCTTCGCCTCCGGCAACGCGGGCTTTTGTTAATAATTGAATAAGGGTATTTAAACCACTACTGTTCATGTACTGAAGTTTTTCCATATCTATGGCCCATTTAATACAACCTTCAGTCACTAATTCGTCTGCTTTTTCAAGCAAAGGTGCTGCTTGTCCTTTTTCTATTAAATTACCACCAATTGTAATAATTGCGTGATTCTCTTTTTTTTCTATTGTAAAATCAAAAACCATACTTATTATTTTTTTAAATGTTCACAAACGCCCTTTTCTTTAAGATCTCTGCACTTTGCAAAAAAATTGAGCGAATGGTTAACTATATCAAAATTCAGCATCTGTTCTGCCGACTTTTGTATTTGCTGAATTCTAGGGTCACAAAACTCAAATACCTTACCACAATCGTTACAAATTAAATGATCGTGTTGTTTGTATTTGTAAGCTTTTTCAAACTGAGCCATGTTTTTTCCAAATTGGTGTTTTATTACTAATCCGGCGCCCAACAAAATTTCAATGTTATTATATAAAGTGGCTCTACTAACTCTATATTTTTTATTCTTCATCATTAGATATAATTGCTCAATATCAAAATGTCCGTCGTGCGAATAAATTTCGTTCAAGATAGCAAAACGTTCCGCTGTTTTGCGGTGTTGTTGCTTTTCCAGGTACTCAGTTAAAATTTTATTTACAGCGTCTTTAGTCTCTTGGCTCATATCTAAGTTTCTAATTTAGACATAATTTAAGTTTAGAACAAATAAAAAAATAGGTCGATTGTTTTTAAAATTATATCTCCTAAAAATGCTGTTTCGTCAATTCAAAAAAAAATTAATCCTAAAGTTCGATCTAAACTTAAGAGGATTAAGCTAAATCGGTTTTTAGGCGATATCACAGAATTTAATTACTTTTATAGCCATGCAATACGGCATTTGTTTACTAAGTGTAATTCCCGGAAGAAAGGAAGCAAGTAACACCAGCGAAATGGTTACACAGCTTTTATTTGGTGAGCATTACACTGTTTTAGAACTTACAGAAGGTTGGGTTAAAATTAAAGGTGCTTACGATAATTACGAATGCTGGATAAATATTAAACAACACACTAGAATTACCGAGGCAACATTTGAGCAAATTCAAAAACAGAGTAAGGTTTATTCAAAGGAATTAGTGCAGGTAATTACCAATAAACAATCACAAACCAGCTTTCCCTTATCCATTGGCGCTACTTTACCTTTTTTAAAAGACAAGAGTATCAACTTCGAGTCTTACTCATTTGCTTTTGATGGTCAAACTACTTTAGCAAATCAAAAAAAGTCTGCCCAGGATATTATTTCTACAGCCTATTTATTAATTAATGCACCCTATTTATGGGGCGGCAAAAACCCATTTGGTATTGATTGCAGTGGCTTTACACAATTGGTTTATAAATTAAACGGTTATAAATTACCCCGTGATGCCTCTCAACAAGTTGAATTAGGGGATCCCTTAAGCTTTGTTGAAGAAGCTGAGGCGGGTGACTTAGCCTTTTTTGATAATGAAGAAGGCAACATTGTACACGTTGGAATTCTGTTGAACAATGAACAGATCATTCATGCAAGTGGCTCTGTAAGGATCGATAGATTTGACCATTACGGCATCTTTAGTTCCGACACTAAAAAGTATTCGCATACACTTAGAGTTATAAAGAAGATTCTTTAAGTTGTTGTTTTTGCCACTAATTACACGAATTTCACAAATTAAATCTGACAAAAACTTATAATTTAAATTTGCTATTCATGCTTTTATTGTTTTAAAGAATCATAAATATTTAGAACAATTATTTCACAAATTATTAAGCGTAAATATATTTAGAATTAGTGTTATTAGTGTGATTCGTGGCTTTATTCAGAATGCGTCTTGAATCCTGTGTCCTGTATCTTTTATCGAAACGTTACTTCTTTAAGTAAAAAACTGTTTCGTGCTCTAAGATCCTGCCATCATCCACCAATTCATTAAAGGCTTTTACCCAGGTTTCGTCGTTTACAGATTTCATTTTTTCTTTAAGATCATTTAAGGTCATAGGTTGCGCCTTAATAATATCAACGATCTTAGCTTTTACTTTTTCATAATCTTTTGGTCGTTTGCTAATACAAACATCGCAATGTCCGCAATCGCTATAATTAAACTCGTTAAAGTAGATTAAGAGTTGCACTTGTCTGCAAACCTTATCTTCATTGGTATAATCGATCACCGAATTAATACGCTCTAAATAACGTTGTTTTAATTTTTGATAATTTTCAGGATTAAATTCTAAGAATTTTGTGTTTACCCTATCCTGTATAAAAATTAATTTCGGTAAAGAAGATTGCGGAACGTAAGACAACAAACCCATTTTATCTAAAAACTTTAACTGCTCCACCAACTCTGTTGCATTGGTTTTAATGCGGTAGGCCAGCTCTTTTTCATTTATAAAAACATAGTCTTCAAATAAACCTCCGTAACTTCTTAATAAGGTTTTTAAAGTTGGTTCGTACTTTGGGTGTTTGATCTGAAAACTATACAACTCCTCCTTATTGCCTAACATCAACACTTTTGAGGCTTCAAAACCTGCGTCTAAAAAAGAAAGGTAATTTTCTTTTTCTAAAAACTTAATGCTGTTAAAAACCAACACCGGTAATAAATTATAACTGTTACAAATTTTATCAATATCAAATTCAACGCTTAATCCTTGCCCTGACTCTATTGCCACCTGATAATAATTACAAATTGCCTGGTAACATTGTTTTATATAATCCAATTCGGGAAAAGCGTATTTAAAATTATCCAGTAACCTTTGCTGATCGCCCTTTGTATAAAAAATGGTAGAATAGGCAATTTTCCCATCTCTGCCGCCTCTACCCGCTTCTTGAAAATAGGCTTCAATACTTTCAGGCAAGTCCATATGCACAACAAATCGCACATCCGGCTTATCAATTCCCATCCCAAAAGCGTTGGTAGCGCAAATAACCTGCACTTTATTTTGTAACCATTGCTCCTGAATATTTTCTCTGTCGTCAAACTTTAAACCTGCATGATAAGCCAAAGCAGAGATCTTTTTTGAAGTTAAAATTCGCGCTAACTCTTCTGTTTTTTTTCGATTACGAACATATACCACCCCCGAACCACCAATATTTGTAACCAGTTTAAGCAAACGCGTTACTTTATCTTCTTCCTGCTGCACAACATAGCGTAGGTTTTTACGTGCAAACGATTGGCGAATTACATTTTGGTTCTTAAACTCTAATTGCACCTGAATATCATCTACCACAAACTTTGTAGCACTTGCAGTTAAAGCTATAATGGGCACATCGGTAAAAAACGCTCTAATTTCGGCAACCTTTAAATAACTGGGTCTAAAATCATAACCCCATTGCGAGATACAATGTGCCTCATCTACTGCTATTAAAGTAATTGGTAAGTAGGCTAATTTCTGACGAAAAACATCGTTCTGGATCCGCTCGGGCGATAGGTATAAGAACTGTACATGCCCTAAAGCCGCGTTGTTTAAGGCAACATCAATTTCTTTATAATTCATGGCGGCACTTATGGCAACTGCCGAAATGCCTTTAGCCCTAAGGTTTTGAACTTGATCGTTCATTAAAGAAATTAATGGCGAAATAACCAAAGTGGTGCCGCCCATTAATAATCCCGGAACTTGAAAACAAAGTGATTTTCCTCCGCCTGTAGGCAAAAGCGCTAATGTATCGTGTTTACCCAATACGGATAAAACAATATCTTCCTGTAGCGGCCTAAAACTATCGTAGCCCCAATACTTTTTTAAAACCTGATGAATATCTTGTTTTATATTTGTACTCAATATTTTACTAAATTACATCTTTTTGATTTTATAGTGACTTTAAATTATTTAAACCAATTATTATTTTTACTAAAGCGATTGCTGATATGCTATTTGCTTTATTTTATTTGCCGAGCGTTATTCTATATTGGTAACGCAGGCTTATTTCCCTCAGTAAATTTTACAGCCTTTTTACAGGATTCTATTTACGGCTTGCGTTTTGACACCTTTAGCATTTTTGTAGGCAATAGTCTTTTTATATTGTTATCCATTATTCCAAGCAACCTTTATCATAAAAAAGCATACCGTTCTGTTTTAAAATGGCTGTTTGTTATTAGCAATTCCATATTTATTATGGCTAATTGTGTGGATATTGCATATTACCGTTTCACTAAAAAACGTTCCAGTGCCGACTTGTTTGAGCAAATTGGCGGACAAACCGATATGGCTCACCTTTTACCCCAATTTATAAAAGATTTTTGGTGGGTATTGGTAATTTACATTATTCTGATTATTACATTAATAACACTTTATAAACGAGTAAAACCGGTTGAAGTAAAAAAATATGTTTTCACTAATTTAAAGGAATGGTTGCTAATTACTTTATTGTTTTTTGTTTTTAGCGGCTGTATTGTAATTGGCATTCGTGGCGGGCTTCAACGAGTACCAATAGATATTGTAAATGCGGGTTCGGTAACTATACCCGAAGAAATTCCTATTGTTTTAAACACGCCGTTTACATTAATAAAATCTGTTAGTCAGGAAGCTGTTATAAACTATGATTTTTACGATGAAGCTTTTTTAAAAGCACATTATGATCCAATCCATCACTATAAAGATTCTACCTTTCAAAAACAAAATGTAGTTGTTTTAATTTTAGAAAGTTTCTCAAAAGAATATACCAAATTGGGTACAGGTAAAAACTTAACGCCTTTTTTAGATAGTTTAATGGACAAATCTTTAGTTTTTACAAATGCCTATTCTAACGGTTCAAAGTCGATAGAAGGCATTCCGGCCATACTTTCAAGCCTCCCATCGTTAATGGAAAACCCATTTATTAATTCAATTTACGCCAACAATGTACAAACCTCTTTTGCCTCTGTATTAAGTAAAGAAGGTTACTCAACTGCTTTTTTTCATGGCGGTATTAATGGCACTATGAATTTTGATGACTGGGCTCCTTCTGCCGGTTATGCCAATTATTACGGCAAAAATGAATACGCCAATGATGATGATTTTGATGAGTTTTGGGGTGTTTGGGACGAACCCTTTTTACAATATTCTATTAAAAAAATGAATGAATTAAAAGCTCCTTTTCACTCAGCAATATTTACATTAAGTTCTCATCATCCCTATTTTGTACCTAAAAAGTATAAAGATAAATTTGAAAAAGGACCTTTAGAAAATTCGCAATCCATTAGATATGCCGACTATGCCTTAAACCAATTTTTTAATACAGCAAAAAAACAGAGTTGGTATAATAACACCTTGTTTATTTTGTGTGCCGATCACGCAAGTATTTCGGGGCATCCCTTTTACAGTAACGTAGTTGGTAACCAAAGTATTCCGATTTTGTTCTTTAAGGGTGATAATTCTTTAAAAGGAGAAAATAAAACGGTAATTTCTCAAATGGATATTCTTCCGAGCGCATTAAACCTTTTAGGCTATAACAAACCATTTTTTGCTTTAGGTAAATCCTTTTTAGAAGGCACTCAACGCGAAAGTTATTATTACGGCAACAGTACGCATTATGTTTACAACGATTCGATGTTATTCTCATTTTCATTAAACGAATTAAAATCGGTAGTTAATTATAAGCGCGACAGTGTTTTATACTTGCAGTTGATCAAAAAATATCCTGAAATTGAAAATAAAGAAATTGAAAAATTTAAGATCTTTATTCAAACTTACAACCAAACCCTAATAAACAATACAGGATCGGTAAAATAACGTCTTGGTCTAATAATAATATCTCTGTATATTCGTTATCTTAATTAAATTCTGAAAAACTTTAAAATCCATATTCTACTGTTTCTTGTGATGTGCTTTACCATCACAAGCGCACAAATAGCTAACATTTCAGGTGTAGTTAAAGGAACTGATGGAGAGCCTTTAGAAGGTATTACTGTTGGTGTTAAGGAAAATACTAATCAAACCGCTATATCCGGCCAAAACGGCTTTTACAGCCTAACCATTGACGCTGGAAAACCAATAACTGTAGTTTTTTTTAATGTTAGTTTTAGTACTTTAAGTCACACCCTTAATGCTAAAGCAGGAGAATCCATAACATTTTCACCTACCTTAAAATTTAAAAATACCCTTATTGAAGTGGAAGTAACCGACCAAAAGGCAAGAAGGGAAGAGTCTGTTAGATTAGACCCCATGGTATTTAATCAATTACCCACGCCTACCGGCAATATTGAAGATATTATAAAAACACAAATGGGTGTTAGCAGCAACAATGAGCTTAGCAGTGGTTACAGCGTACGTGGCGGTAATTTTGATGAGAACCTGGTTTATGTAAATGATATAGAAGTCTACCGTCCGTTTTTAGTAAGAAGCGGACAGCAAGAAGGTTTGAGTTTTGCTAACCCAAACATGGTGCAAAGTATTAGCTTTTCTGCCGGTGGATACGAAGCTAGGTATGGCGATAAAATGAGCAGTGTTTTAGATATCACCTATCGCAAACCATTAAAATTTGGCGGAAGTGCATCGGGAAGTTTTTTAGGTGGTAACATGAATTTAGAAGGTGTTAGCAATAACCGCTTAGTTGCCTGGACTATTGGTGCAAGATACCGTACTAACTCCTACTTATTAAAAAGTTTGGATACAAAGGGAGAATACCGCCCAAGTGCTTTAGACATACAATCATTTATAACCTTTGATATAAATCCAAAGTTAAAAATTGAATTTTTAGGCAATATTGCCAATAACAAATACCTGGTAATACCAACCAACCGCCAAACTAATTTCGGAACTGTTAATAACGCTTTGCGCTTTACCGTTTTCTTTGACGGGCAAGAATTAATGCAATACACCACTTTTATGGGCGGACTTTCTGCAACGTACCGTCCAAACAGCAAAACAAAACTAAAATTCATTACTTCTGCTTATCACGCAAATGAAGAGGAGGTATATACCATCCAAGGCCAATACTACATTGATCAACTAGAGGCTGATCTTGGTAAACCAAATTTTGGACAGGTTGCTTACAACCGCGGCATTGGTACATTTTTAAATAATGGCAGAAATTATTTAACAGCAAGTGTATATAATATAGAGCATAAAGGAACACGAACAATTAACAGCAATAACGAATTTTTATGGGGGGCTCGCCAGCAATTAGAACAAATAAATGATAAATTAGGAGAATGGCGATCTACTGACTCTGCGGGCTTTCTAATCCCATACAGTCCAACCGAAATTAATTTAACCGATGTTTATAAAACAAAAATTTATTTGCCAAGTTATCGCTCTCAAGCATATATGCAATACAACTTTAGCAAGCTTTTAAAAGACTCTTCAAACTTTAGTATTACGGCAGGTGTAAGAGGTAATTACTGGACAGTTAACAACCAGTTTTTATTTTCGCCGCGTGTAACATTTTCTTACAGACCTAATTGGAAACGCGATTGGTTATTCAAATTAAGTTCCGGGATATATTATCAACCTCCTTTTTATCGTGAGCTAAGAGGTATAGATGGCCAAATAAATAAAAATGTAAAGGCCCAGCAATCTATTCATTTTGTATTAACAAGCGATTATATTTTTAGGATGTGGAACCGACCATTTAAATTAATTATGTCGGCTTATTTTAAACAAATAAATAATTTAATTCCATACGAAATTGATAATGTGCGAATACGTTATTTTGCGAACAATAATGCAACAGGTTATGCCACAGGAACGGATATAAGAATTAATGGCGAATTTGTAAAAGGCGTTGAAAGCTGGGCTACAATTGGATTTTTAAGAACGTATGAAAAATCGCCGGATAACATTCATTACAATTTTTTTAATAAAGATGGCGAAGAGATCGTAAAAGGATATACTTTCGATCAGGTTAAAGCGGATAGTCAGCGTGTAGACCCGGGATATATCCCCCGCCCAACAGATCAATTAGTAACATTTGGTTTGTTTTTTCAGGATTATTTACCAAAATATCCATCCTTTAAATTTAATTTGAATTTACAATTCGGCAGTGGCTTACCATTTGGCCCACCAACCCATTTACGCTATCAGCAAATATTACGTATGCCGCCGTATCGTAGAGTAGATGCGGGTTTTGCTTACAACATCCTAAAAACAAATCGTGAAGTAAAACGCAAAAATGTATTTAATCATTTAAAAGAGATGTGGGTGTATTTAGAGATCTTTAATTTACTTCAAGTTCAAAATACGGTTTCGTATACTTGGATTCAGGATGTGACCGGCAACCGCTATGCTATTCCTAATTACTTAACAAATAGGCAGGTTAACGTTAGGTTACAGATAAAGTTTTAGTTTAGTTAAACTAAGTCCGTTAGAGACCATTAGTAACAAATTGATCGAAATTTTATTGATAAAATTTGACAAAAATCCTTACTTTTAATATCACATCATGCAAAATACACGTTTAATTTATCTATCACTATTAGTTTTTCTTTTCGTCACCTGCAAGAAAAAAGAAACCGCAGATACCGATCCTTCGGGCACAGCAATTACAAATGTTGTTCCAAGTGATTCATCGAGCTACGATGCATTATTTTCATGTTTAAATTTATACTCTAAAAATTCAGGTTCATACACACCAAACGGTAATCAAACTTCTGCTTATTATTCAAATCAGTTGATTGTGAAAGAGGTCTATTTTGCCTCTAACTTGCAAAACATGGGGCCGGTTATTTTAAATAACGTTGTGTTTAAAAACAAAAGCATTGTCACTAACTATTTTTATACCGATTCTACGTTTACACAATTTAGTTTACCGCATGTATGGTCTATTGGTGGCACTTCGGCAATTTCAACATTTTCATATTCAAATAACAATACGCCTCCAATTTTTACAGCAAGTACAAATATCCCCGATTCAATTTCTATCAGCTCAGGCTTTACGATCCCAATTAACGGGACTTCTAACTGTAACCTTATACGCGTATTTATAAATGGAGGAATTGGCAGTACCATTTATCCAAACAAACTTTATTCAGGAACAGACACCCTTATAACCTTTAATTCAAGTGAGTTACAGGGTTTAGTGCCAACAAACAGCGGTTATCTTTCAATTCAACTATTTAAAGATCATTATCGCACAATTGCGGGGAAAAGGATCAACTTCAGAACCGGACTAAACTATTCGAATGTTTTTTTTAAAATAAAACCTTAGGGGATCTTGGAATTAAGTCTTATAATTTCCAAAAAAAATAACCACATAGAAACATAGAAAAAAGATCGGATAGGTCCACAAAGCTTAAATCGCTTTAGCGATTTAACATCTATGCTTCCTTAAAAATTTAGTATTAAATTAAAAACTATGTCACTATGTGGTTAAAAAACTGTTTTAGTTAATGTTTGGATATTAAATTGTATTCACAATTTGAGCAATTATTAACAATCCTCCATAAATTCTGGTCTTTTTTGTATCTTTGGTAGCCTATGCTATCGTTAGATCCTAAAGAATTAACCATTCCTGTTTTGCAAAAATATTTGCAGAATGCTATTGCACCTCGCCCAATTTGTTTTGCAAGTACAATTAGCGCAAATGGTGAACCTAACGTTGCGCCATTTAGCTTTTTTAATATATTTTCTTCCAATCCACCAATTGCAATATTTTCACCGGCCTACAGTGGCAGAACAGGTGCTGCAAAAGACACATTAAAAAATGTGTTAGAAGTGCCGGAATGTGTTATAAACATTGTAAATTATAACATGGTGCAACAAACCAGTTTGGCAAGTAGTCCCTTTCCTAAAGGTGTTAATGAATTTGAAAAAGCAGGTTTCACGCCAGTTGCATCAGAACTAATAAAACCGTTTAGAGTTAAGGAAAGTCCGGTGCAAATGGAATGCAAGGTAATTGAGGTAAAAGAATTGGGTAAACTTGGTGGCGCTGGCAATTTGGTAATTTGCGAGATCATTAAAATTCACATTGATGAATCGGTTTTAAACGAAGCAAATCAAATTGATGTAAAGAAAATAGACCTTGTTGCTCGCATGGGGGATAACTATTACTGCAGAGCATCGGGAGATGCGTTATTTGAAGTTGAAAAACCCATTACAACAATCGGTATTGGTTACGATCAAATACCTTCTGAAATAAGAAACAGTAAAATATTAAGCGGAAATAATTTAGGTTTATTAGGAAGTGTGGAAGCTTTGCCAAACACGGAGGAAATAACTGAATTTAAAAAAACAATAAAAACATTTTCATCAAAAGAAGACCAGCACCAATATGCCAAAAGTTTATTGGAAGCCAACAAAGTAAAAGAGGCCTGGATGGTTTTGCTGTGAGTCTAAATAAAAATCAAATATTATTAATTTTCTTCTTGCTATGGGTTACTTTTTACCCTCAAAGAAAAACGACAGCTACTACAAATCCTTACACTAACGTTGACAATGTAATTGATAAAAATGAGAATATTCTTAACTCATTAAAATCTATTTCTACTTTTATTGACTCTTCCTTTACTACCGAAGAAGATAAATGCAGGGCGATTTTTTATTGGATAACAAAACATATATCGTATGCACCTGAGTTGATGTTTACATATAAAACCACCAACAAAAGAACACAACTTGTTAAAGATATTTTTGAAAACAAAAGCGGAGTTTGTATTGGTTATGCAACATTATTTGACACGCTTTGCAAACTAACGCATTTGCGATCTTTCATTATTGAAGGCAGCACAAAACAAAGTTTTTTGCCATCGGTTATTGGACACGCATGGAATGGTGTAAAAATAAATAATGAATGGAAACTTATTGATGCAACTTGGGGAAGTGGTTATTTAGAGCATGACAAGTTTGTAAGAAAACTAAACAACAATTATTATTTGCCGGATCCTCAAAAACTGATCAAATCCCATTTACCAATAGATCCAATGTGGCAAATGTTAAAATACCCAATAACATTGCATCAATTTTATACGAGTACTGAACCTATAATAAAAACAGAATGGCAATATCCCGACTCAATAGAAAAATTCTTAAATCTAGCCGAAATTGAAAAGGTTAGTGTTGTGGCCTTACGTTTAGACGAATTTGGAACAAGCAGCGAAATAACCTCTAATTATTACAACTATTTAAGATCAAAAGAAAACGAATATTATTTTAAAAAACTGAACGAAGCCGGAAGCTATTACAACCTAGCCACAGAGGAATATAACATGTATATTAATTTTAAAAACAAGCAATTTACCCCTCAAAAGCCAGATAGTGCCATTGCTCAAATGATGCCAACAGTTAAAGAATGGTTAAACAGATCAAACCAAAGCATTGCATTGTTACCAAAAGAATTTACTGAAACAAATGCCTCTTACATTCAAAACCTTAAAAAGCAATTGGTTGAAATGAATGAAAAAGCAGAAACAGAATCAAAATTTGTGGCCAAATACTTGGCTACTAAAAAAAACAAACGAAGAGATCTGTTTTACACCAAAGTGTACACGATTTACGGCATACCTGTTAAATAAATACCAATAAATTATTGTCGATAATTTTGAAAATTGAAGTAAATTAGTAGGTAGAATTATTAAAAAAGAACAATGAGGCTGATATATGTCGCTTCATCATTAACGAGTAAAAAATAAAAACAAATATATCATGGAAGTAGTAGGAACACTAAAAGCAAAATTCGACACTCAAAAAGTGAGCGATCGTTTTCAAAAACGCGAATTTGTATTAACAACAGAAGCAAGCACGCCTTACCCGCAACACGTTAGCTTTCAAGTTACACAAGACAAATGCAACATCTTAGATCAATTTAATGATGGCGAAGAAATTAAAGTACAATTTAATTTACGTGGCCGCGAATGGAACGGACCACAAGGAATTAAATATTTTAACACACTAGAAGCTTGGCGTATTGAGAAAGTATCAGGAGGAAATTCTTCTGCATCATCTTCTCAAAACTCTAACCAGGCATCAAACAACACTATCAATACATCTTCTGCACCGGTTTTTACAGGTAATGTAGGAGACAATGATGATCTACCGTTTTAATCAGCCTCCCTTTTAACTGTCATTCTGAACGCAAGTGAAGAATCTGGAATAAGATTCCTCCTGCGTCGGAATGACATTTTTAATTATGACAAAGCTAAAAAAATCCTCAGTCCTTTTAATTTATACCGGTGGCACCATTGGTATGATGCAGGATGTGGTTACCGGAGAATTAAAACCTTTTGATTTTAAATCGCTCACAAAACAAATTCCGGAATTAAATAAGTTTGACATTGATCTTTCTTCGATCTCTTTTAAAGAGCCTATTGATTCGTCTAACATGCATCCATCAGTTTGGATAGAATTGGTCAAGATCATTAAGGACAATTACAAAAAACACGATGGCTTTGTAATATTGCATGGTTCAGACACCATGAGCTTTACCGCAAGTGCATTAAGTTTTATGTTAGAGAATTTAAGTAAGCCAGTTATTTTAACCGGCTCGCAATTACCAATTGGCATTATTAGAACCGATGGCAAAGAAAATTTAATTACTGCCATAGAAATTGCAGGAGCAAAAGAAAAAAACAAACCATTAGTAAGCGAAGTATGTATTTATTTTGAATACAAACTCTACCGCGGTAACAGAACTTTTAAATATAACAGTGCGCACTTTGACGCATTTAAGTCACCCAACTATCCTGCTTTGGCAGAAGCCGGTGTTGACATTAAATACAATAAAAGTGCATTATTAAAACCAAGTACAAAAAACTTAAAAACCTACAGCGAATTAGATAACGATATTGCTGTATTAAAATTATTTCCGGGCATAAGTAAAAAAATAACATCGGCTATTATAAATTCGCATGGTGTAAAAGCCATTATTTTGGAAACCTTTGGAGCAGGCAATGCCACAACAGAAACATGGTTTACTAACGAATTAAAAAAAGCCATTGATAAAGGGATTATAGTTTTAAATATTACGCAATGTTTAGAAGGAAGAGTTATCCAAGGTAAATACGAAACAAGTTCTCATCTAAAAAAACTAGGTGTAATAAGCGGAGCCGATATGACCTTTGAAAGTGCCGTTACAAAATTAATGTTCTTACTTGGACAAAAACTAACAACAAAAGAAATAACCAAATCACTTCTTAAAGACCTAAGGGGTGAATTAACATTATAAAAATACTAACCCGAATTGTCAGTTCGAGCGATCCCGATAGCTATCGGGAGAGAACGATAAGCCAAAAAAATAAAAAAAAATGAAAGTTTGTAAAAACATATTAGAAACAATTGGTAACACACCATTAGTAAAGATCAATAAAATAACAAAAGACCTGCCTTGCGATGTATATGCAAAAGTAGAAACCTTTAATCCGGGTAACTCTATTAAAGATAGAATGGCCATTAAGATGATAGAAGATGCCGAAAAAGACGGTCGTTTAAAACCGGGTGGAACCATTATTGAAGGTACCAGTGGTAACACCGGAATGGGCTTAGCTATTGGCGCAGTTATTAAAGGCTACAAATGTATTTTTACAACCACCGATAAACAAAGTAAAGAAAAGGTTGACGCTTTGCGTGCATTTGGTGCAGAGGTAATCGTATGCCCTACAGATGTTGAACCCGAAGATCCACGTTCATATTACTCAGTTTCATCACGTTTGGTGAATGAAATTCCAAATGCATGGAAACCTAACCAATACGATAACTTAAGTAACTCGCAAGCACACTATGAGCAAACCGGACCGGAAATTTGGGATCAAACCGATGGAAAGATCACACACTTAGTGGTTGGTGTTGGTACCGGTGGAACCATTTGCGGAACAGGAAGATATTTAAAAGAAAAAAATCCGAACATTAAAATTTTAGGAATCGATACTTACGGCTCGGTATTTAAAAAATACAAAGAGACCGGTATTTTTGATAAGAACGAAATTTACCCATACATAACCGAAGGAATTGGTGAAGATTTTTTACCGGCAAACGTTGACTTTAGTATTATAGATCATTTTGAAAAAGTAACCGATAAAGATGCGGCAGTTATGACGCGCCGTATACCAAAAGAAGAAGCTATTTTTGCAGGAAACAGTGCAGGGTCGGCAATGGCAGGATTAATACAAATGAAAAACATGTTTAAAAAAGGCGATGTTGTTGTAGTAATTTTTCATGATCATGGCACACGATACATGGGCAAAATGTTTAATGATGATTGGATGCGTGATCGTAACTTTTTAGAAGTAACAAAACCAAAAGCAGTTGACCTAATTGCTAACCACAAAAACCAAAAATTACTTAGTGTAGATGTAAATGCTACAATTAGCGAAGCGTTAGCAATTTTAAGTAAGTTTTCTATCTCACAAATTCCGGTAACGGATAAAGGAGAATATGTTGGTTCGTTAAACGATAATTATATATTTAGTAAATTAATGGAGAACAACGACATTAGAAGTCAAAGCGTAAAAAGTTTAATGCAAGCACCCTTCCCTATTGTTGGCGAGAAAGCGCCTATAGAAGAAGTAAGTAAATTAATTACTAAAGATAATAACGCAGTTTTATTGCGTGACTTAGGTGGCAATATGCATATTATAACCAAGCATGATATTATTGAAGCGGTGGCTAAAATGTGCTAATTAATTTTTAACTAATAACAACTTGAAAGTCAGTCTAAGCATGAAAATTTACCATGTAAGACTGACTTTTTTGCTTCCTAATAATTACTTCTTTTATTATAACTGCAGATCAACATATTAAAATAGTTGAGTATGAAAAAAAATATCGCTAACATTCTAATAATTTTAATTATTTCGATACTTGGGGCATTTTTATTGCCAAATTTTTTTAAAGGCAATCCAACACTTGAATGGCCGAGCCTAGTTGACTTCACAATTTGGACCTTTACACTTTTTACTATAATATCAATACTATTTTACGTAAACAAACCCAAAGAAAAATTGGCAAGAGTACCTGACGGTTATCACGAGCTGTCAAACGCAAATAATCAAATAACTAAAAAAGGTATGTTTGAGGCCGGTAAACAAATTAGTGGCACTAGACATGTTTACAATAAAGACGGCACATTTTCACATATTGAAACCTGCACAAATGGCGTTTATACCAAAAATGGTTAATGGATTAATAGTTATTTACAGAAGCATAAAATAAAAAGCCAAACAAATAATAAACATTACAAATGGAAAATTTAGCTGAACAATTTAAGTTAGCATTTGACCCATACTTTAATGCTCCGATACAAATTTGGGAAACCTTTGCTAAAAGTGGGCAAGTAATTAACACCTCAAAAAATGAAATAATAAAAAAGTATGGCACCAAAGAAAAACACTTTTATTTTATTTTAAAAGGATCTGGCGGTATTATGCTATTTAAAAACAATAATTATTTGTGCATTGATCTTTGTTACGAAGGTGATTTTTTTGGTGATTATTTTTCATTTATAACCAACCAAAATACAGACCTTGAAGTAATATGCTTTGAACCCTCAACACTTTTTAGAATAGATAAACAAAGTTTTGAAGCGTTGGCAAAAACAGAATATGGTAAAATAATTTGCCAAACTGCTACCGAAAGCTTGTACATACATAAACAAACACAACAACTCGAAATACTTTCAAAAACAGCCGAACAGCGCTACCTTGAAATGCTTGAGAAACAACCAAACATTATTAAAAGAACGCCAAACAAATTTATAGCTTCGTATTTAGGTATTACTCCAGAAAGTTTTAGCAGAATTAGAAAAAACATATCTTAAATTTCATTTCTTACCATTTGATATGTTTTTTTGAAAATAAAGTAGTCATTTTTGTAGTGAAATAAAATGTTCTTATAGTGGAAAAATTTAAAATCACAATTCCAATAATCCTTGTTGTTTTATATACAGCGATGATCTTATTTGCCTCTCAGCAACTTAAAACAAATAAAATTTTTTTCGTTTCAAAAAATGATTATGTAAACTTTCAGTTTAATTATCAATTAATACTTATGGCAGTTACCATAATTTCTTTAAGCCTAACCTATTTTTTAAACAAAGAAAATTTCGTGAATTATTTTTCAATGGGTAAAATTCATGCGCCAGCACAAGAGCTGAAATTGTTTGGTATTAAGGCAAACGATAGTTGGATAAAAACAGGAATTTCTTTAAGCATTATCATTAGTTTAACAACCGGAATATTTATGTATTTACAGCTCAAACAACAAAACGTTAATTGGGCGTTACTACAAAATGGTTTAATTTGGATCTTACTATTTTCATTAACTAATTCATTTGGCGAAGAAATGATCTATAGAATGGGAATAATATCACCTTTAAAAGGGCTCCTTTCGCCAATTACGATATATATAATTTCAGCAATATTATTTGGACTTCCTCATTTAGCAGGCATGCCAAATGGTTTAATCGGAGCCACCATGGCAGGGATCTTAGGCTTTGTTTTAGCTAAGTCACTTTACGAAACAAATGGATTCTTTTGGGCTTGGGCAATTCATTTTTTACAGGACGTTATAATTATTGGATCATTGTTTTTAATGACCACAAAAAACTTATAGAATTATAAAAAACGTCCTTTTTTAGCAACCCTAAATGCGAATTACAATTAATGTAACATCGTACTATTTGTATTTTAAATATCACTTAACCAATCAAAAAGTGTATTTACAATTATCGGGATCTTTAATAAATCAGGCAACTAAAGTAATTTCTCAAGATTCATTGATCGCATAAAAGTGTGAATTTTTCAAACTTTGAAAATAATTGTGTAACAACTAGGTTAAAAATTGAGCCTAGCTTTGAGCTAAGTTTAATTTTAAAAGTTATTAAAATGAAAAAAAATAATAGTATTAATTTATCCTTGGTCTTAATCAATTGTATAGTATTAATGGCTTGCGACAACCAAATAAAAGAAGTAACTACAACAAAACAGCATATGGAAGCAGGAAATAAAACAATTGAAAATATGCAAGTGGCATATAAAGGGGAAAAAACAGCAACAGCAAAATATGAAGCTTTTTCAAAAAAAGCCGAAGAGGAAGGTTACCATAATATAGCGTTATTATACAATGCTGTTTCAGCAGCAGAAAATATTCACGCAACAAATCATAAAGCTGTAATTGAAGATGCTGGTGCAACTGTTCCTACAATAACACCTGAATACAAAGTGAAAACAACAAAAGAAAATTTGTCGGATGATATAAATGGAGAAGCTTATGAAGCTAAAACAATGTATCCCGATTTTTTAAAAACTGCCGAAAAAGCCGATAACCAGATAGCGATTTTAAGTCTCACGTATGCAATGAAAACAGAACTAAAACATAAATTCTTTTTTGAGCAGGTTTTAGGAGATATTAACAGCAACACATTAAACAGTCTGCCTTCAGTATATTTTGTATGTCCGGCATGTGGTAATACCTATGCCAACACTGCTCCAAAACATTGCGACTTTTCATTAACCGACAAAGAAAAATTTATAACATTTCAATAAAAAAACACAATGAAACAATTAGAAAGCAAAGTAGCCATTATAACAGGTGGTGCAGGAAGTATAGGAAAAACAACAGCAAAATTATTTTTAGAAGAAGGTGCTAAAGTTTTGTTGGTTGATATCAACGAAGAAGTTTTAAAAGAAATTGTTGCCGAAATAGGTAACAAAAATTTAGAGTATTGTGTTGCTGATGTATCAAAGGCAGTTGATGTAGAACGTTATGTTAATAAAGCCGTAAGTTTATTTGGCAAGATTGATGTATTCTTTAACAATGCAGGAATTGAAGGTGTGGTAAAGCCACTTATTGATTATCCTGAAGACGTTTTTGATAAAGTTATTTCGATAAATGTAAAAGGAATTTGGCTCGGAAATAAATATGTATTGCCAAAAATGAACGAAGGCGGAAGCATCATCATGACGTCATCTGTGGCAGGATTACTGGGTTTTGCTAATTTAGGTGCTTATGTAACCAGCAAGCATGCTGTTGTGGGAATTATGAGAACAACGGCACTTGAAGCTGCACCATTAAAAATTCGCGTAAATTCTGTTCATCCATCTCCTGTTAATAACAGAATGATGCGTTCAATTGAAGAAGGAGCGTCTGCAGGGCATGGTGAAGATGTTAAAAAACAATTTGAAGCATCTATTCCATTGAAGCGATATGCAGAACCCATTGAAATTGCAGCTCTTGTATTATTTCTAGCAAGCGATAATAGCAAATTTATTACCGGCACAACACAGGTAATTGATGGCGGAATGTGTGCTCAATAATAGATGTGTTGATCAAATACAAAATACAGTTGCTAATGCTTTTTATAGATCATTAAAAAAATCGCCATATGAACCAAACGCATATTCACTTACTAATTACTCACCTTCCAATTATTGGCTCAATGTTGGGTGCACTCGTTTTAATACACGGAATATTCACCAAAAGTGATCAATCAAAAATCGCAGCTTATAATATTTTCATGTTGTCTTCAATAGGAGCAGTTATTGCTTATTTTACAGGCGAAGGCGCAGAAGAAACTGTAGAAAATTTACAAGGTGTGATTGAATCAACTATAAAGGAACATGAAGAATCTGCTTTGTATGCATTTATTTCTTTAATAATTCTTGGATCTATTTCTATTTTAGGATTCATTGCAACGGTTAAAAAATCATCAATAACAAGACCCCTCACCTTTGTGATCTTAATTATTTCGGTAATTAGCTTTGGGTTGGTTGCAAGAACCGGTTATTTAGGTGGTAAAATTAGACATACAGAAATTACCAACAACGCAGCTTTATCAACCGAAAATTCAGAAACTAAAACTGATGACTAAATAGACCTACTCTATTCTAGCGATCATAAAAGGTTTTAAAACAATCGCAAGACACTAAGTATAGAAAAAATTCTTTATCCAATTGTTATTTCGCTAACAAACTAAATAGTTATGGGTAACAAGTCAATAGAAAAAAAGTAATACTTAACCTTACATTGAATGCAAAATAAACAATTGTTAACAGTTTAAACCATCAGAAATAAAAGATCTTATATAGCTTTACTAAAATAAATGTCTATTTAAATGAAAAGATCAAGATTCATCGCTTTAAGTTTACTTCTAGCAGCACTATCTATAGTGCTTGCAAATTGCTCCGGCAAAAATAATTCACAAATAAAAGATCCCGGTCAAAATAGTTCTTCATTCAAACAGCAACCTTTCATCGAACAGCTTTTTATTTTTCAGGAAAATAATGACAAAAATACTTCTAATGAGTTAATTGTATCCGGTGCGATTTATCTTACAAAAAAAGGCAACATCATTTATAACATTATTAACGAACATCACGACACCGTGAGCTATTTTTGGGGCAACTATCAACTAACAGATACTACTCTAACCTACCAATTAACAGATGAATTTTACTACCCCGGCAAATGGGATGCGCGCTGGGATGTAACTAACCCCGATTATTTAAAAGGCAAAACAAGAAAAGTTGTATGCAATGAAGTTATACTTAATATAACCAAGGGCGATTCGTTAAGCTTTTATAAACATTACACCAAAGAAGAAATTAATATTGCCTTAAAAGACATCGCTGCGCCTAAAGCATATGATCTTTCTTACTTTCCATATTACGAAACTAAAGAGATGAAATTTTATTCGTGGTTTTATAAACAAGTTCCGGTATTAGCAAAATTATAACAATAGTAACAACACAAAATATGCGTTTAGTTAGTTTAGTAGTTCTTTTTATTTCAGTGTTAGCTGTTACATCATCGTGCACCGGTAATTCACAAGAAAAAGAAAACGATCTTGAAAAAGATACAATTGCCCCTGTGCTAAAACTGACAAAAAAAATTGATACAGCCTATTTAAATACCTTGTATGAAGATCCTCAAGCAGAATTGGTTGATCGTGGAAGATGCATAAATGCTGAAATTACAGGTTCAGTAAATACTGCTGTTATTGGCGCTTATTATTTAGATTATGATTATACAGACGAAGCCGGAAATCAAGCAGCAACTGTTACAAGAACAGTGCATGTTGTGGAAAATGGAGCGAGCTTCTTGAATGGAAATTATAATGTTAACTACACCTGCACTGCTATAAGATCTGGAGCTAGCGATCCCAAAATTACTGCAACAAATTATTTAGCAACGGTAAGCACTAATACCATTAACAATCGTTTTGAAATTGTGCAGCTAAATGTCGGGCCGGAATCTGTTATTCCTATTTCAACTTTAAGAGGCAATGCTATTCATTTAGAATTCTTCAGAAATTCCGATTGTATTTCATCCGGAACAGTTTCTCCTTCAAAAAATTCATTTACTATCCAAACGTCCACCTATGATGAGACTCAAAGAATCACCTATGTTTGCAAAAACGTATTCACTAAAAAAATAGAAGAAAAAAAATAACTATTTTCTCTTCACATCTATATTCTCAAAATAATTAAAAGAATTGACTACTAAATCTATCTCTTAATTACATTCACAATTTTATAAAAATGCAGGATAAGAAAACTTATCCTGCATTTTAAAATAAACTACTATTGAATAGCGCAGTTAATACTATAATTACCACCTAGATCTGATCCTGTATTTGTATTATCATTACATCTGGTTTCAGCTCTGTTTCTTGTATCCTTATAGATATAAGTAGAATAATCTTTAGTAATAGTTAAACTACCAGAGGTGTAAGTTTTTGAACATTTACAAGTATAATCCTTTTTACAAGACACCATGGTTGTTCCAACCACAAATAAAACACCCGCTAATAAAATTGCTTTTTTCATTTTTTTAAATTTTAATTACATTTATAATTCAAGTACAAAGGTGGCATACAAACAAGGATGTATTGTTGCAGAATTTTATAAAAAAGTTATATAATTATTTTTCTGAGATAGAATACACCTCGGTTTACTACTGAAATTGCACCACAGCGAACTTGGTTATGGCTATAGATAAGGATCTACTGATCAAACAATTTAAATTCTGAAAGATCAGGCAAAAATTCTTTCGATCTTTTTCTTTCATAATTATAAATACTCAAGCTTAAGTCTTTTAAAAATGGCAAACCTATTTGGTCGTATTGATATTTACCATTTCCAATTACATTTTTTTCGTTCACATAAATTGTAGACGTTAATAAATACTCCACCTTATTTTTTTGATCTACGACATAAGCACAATCAATTAAAAAACCGTAAGCGCGCCCCACAATATTAAACACTCGAATACTGTCTTGTTTTATGGTAGCCATAGCACTGGCATACAAAAAATATTTCTTGAACGAATCGTAAAATACTTTTTTATCGTATTTTGGGAACAGACTTTCTTTTGGATACATACCTAATTGCTTTAACATAAACTGCCTGTTATCGGTGCTTAAAGGCAATTTATTTTTTTCGCTAAAAAAATCATTAAAAACAATTCGTTTCATGAGGTCATGCACATCGGTTGCTGTAAAATAATTATGCGTCGAAAAATCTTTTGGTCCGTAAATACGTTTTCCGTTTGGTCCAACATAAGATCTACCAACCTTTGAATTTGCTATTGGGTGTTTTAATTTTTCTGTACCAAATGTTAATGCTTGCTTATAAATGGTATCTCCTGCCTCATTTAAAAAATAAATTGGCGGTGTAACCTTTGCAGTATCACCGGGACATTGACCATCTAAGCGATTAAACAAACGAATATTTTTATAACCAAGATCGTTTAATTTTTGTTGCGCATAATCATAACCAACAAATTCGTAAACGCGTGCACAAGAATAATTATCACTAACCAAAAACATTTTTTTTATGTAATTCTCTATTGTAGGATATTTGGATGGCGATGTAGTATCTGCATTTATTTTTTTCTGACAAAAGAAAGCGCTGTCGGTGATCATAGCAGTTTCTCTATTCAATCCCTGCTTATTTAGTTCTTCTAATTTAATTAAAGCTAGTAACGCTATAGGTAATTTTACAGTACTTGCAGGGTAAAAATAATTTTTGTTTACATTAAACTTAAAGTCTTTAAAGGAAGGTTCGTTTTTTTCGTTTCGGTCAATACGCGTATAAATAACTTGTAGTTTATATTTACCGGGATTTGCTAAAACAGTTGCAAATTGAGGCAGATCTGCTTTTAACAAGCTATCTAAAAAAGGAGAAGTTTGGGCATGAGAAATTGAAGCTATTGCAATACAAAAAGCAAAAAGAAAATTAGATCTAAGTAGATTCCTTTTCAACAGATATGTTACTATTGGTTTTATCTTCTTTTTTATTGGTTAAAAAATACACTAACAAGCCTAACACCACTGTTCCTAATCCATACAAGGATTCAACCGGTTTTTCGATCATGATGTAAACCAAAATAAACAAAATGATAGATAAAAATAATAAGGGTGTTATTGGATACAAAAATGTTTTATATGAAGTTACAATATGTTTGTGTTTAAAACGCAAAATAAAGATACCTGCAACCGTTAAAAAAGTAAATAGGTTTAAGGTAAATCCTACATAGGTAATTAAAGATTGAAATGAGGAAGTAAGCACTAATACTATGGCAATAACAGATTGAAAGATAATGGCCACATAGGGCACATTGTTTTTATTTGAAATGGCAAAAAATCGTAATCCCTTAATATCCGTTCCCATACTTTTCATTACACGGGGTCCGGCTAATACCATGGCACTTATGGTTGATATCAATAACACTGCTATAACCAAACTCATAAACTGTCCCACCTGAACTCCAAAAATTTTATTGGCACTTAGGTAACCAACCTCTAAAACCCCTTTTAATTCGGGTATTGGCACCGAATATAAAAACACATAATTTAAAAGCGTGTAAATAACCATTACAATTAATGT
>JALHPG010000018.1:38621-43750 GCA_022842625.1 Bacteroidia bacterium
TCCCGAAATATAAGAAGCCGCATTCCAACCGCTATAAGCGTAGGTGACATAAATTAAAGAAATAGCAAATCCTTTTGAGAAAATATCATTCCATGCTGTTTTATCGGCGCTAAAATTTACTGTATGCTCGGGCACATGAAACAAACCAAAACCAACAAACATAATGATACAAACTACTTTAACAATGGTAAATATGCGTTGAAATAAACTGCCTGCTTTTAAATTAATAGAATGTATTAATGTGATAATGGCTATTATACTTAATGCTAAAACAACCGCATTAACGCTTGGGTAAACTTTACTGACGTATTGTCCAAGAGCAACTGCCGCCGCAGCTATTGGGGCCGCAAAGCCAACTGTTACACTAACCCAGCCGCTAATAAAACCAACTGCCGGATGATACAATTTTGATAAATAGTTATACTCTCCTCCACTTTCAGGAAAGGCTGCTCCAATTTCGCCATAGGTAAGTGCACCGCACAAGGCCAAAATACCACCAACCACCCATAACATAATAAGTGCAAAACCACTTTCAATGCCTAAAACCTGAAAGCCTAAACTTGTAAACACACCGGTACCTATCATATTGGCAATTACAATAGATACAGCAGTATTAAATCCTATTTTGTGTTGCTTCATAAAAATTTAGTCAAACGACTGAGAAGCTTTTTTAGAAAGTTCAACCATTAACTGGTATTGTTCGGGAGAAAGATCGTTAAAGTAAAAATTAATTGGATTAACCTTTTCCTGATTTTTAATTACCTCATAATGCACGTGTGGCGCTGTACTTAAACCTGTGCTGCCAACATAACCGATCAACTGCCCGCGAGTAACTTTTTGTCCAACCCTTGCAGCGATCCTGCTCATGTGCCCATATAATGTCTGGTAACCAAAGCCGTGATTAACCACTACGTGATTTCCGTAACCCTGTGCTAAATTATCAGCAATCTCTATAACACCATCACCGGTTGAATAAATGGGAGTTCCTTGCTGCGCTGCAAAATCCATTCCGGGATGAAACTCTTGTGTTTTATAAATAGGATGTGTTCTCCAGCCAAACCCGCTCGTTACTGCATGTGCCAACTCTTTTTGATTAATAGGCATAATTGCAGGAATAGAAGCCATTAGCTTTTCTTTACTCTTTGCTAATTGCACTACTTCATCAAAAGACTTAGATTGAATATAAAGTTGTTTCGCAATCCTGTCAACACGCTCTGTGGTATTTTTTAAAAGATCCGAGTTATCGTAACTGTCAAATACAGCATACTTGTCACTTCCGCCTGAACCTGCATAGCGAATGCTTTTAGGCAAAGGCTCTGCCTCAAAAATGGTACGGTAAATATTATCATCTCTATCCTCAAGGTCTTTTAAAACCTGTTCAATTTTAGCCATTTTATTTTCCAACAGATCATATTGCAAAAGCACTGCCTCCAATTCACGATTCTTCTTTTTTTCTGAGGGAGATGGCAAAAGTTGTCGCGACACAAGAATGGTAATAGTTGCAAATACTAAACCTGTTCCTATGTAGGATAAAAAACGCCAAAAACGTTCCTTAAAAGTAAGGCGAGCCTTCTCATAAGTGAGCGATTTGGTATTGAATTTATATCTTACTTTCGACATTTTTGAAAACATTAAATATAAGAAATTAATAAAAAAGAAGGGCTTTTTTTACCTAAAAAATGCAAATAAGTGCATAAGAAAAATTTCGCCAAAGCCCCAATTTTATTATCTTCGCCTCTCATTTTAAAAGCTCATGGATTCTAGTAAAGTAAGGCAAACATTTTTAGATTTTTTTAAAAGTAAAGGTCACCAAATTGTGCCAAGTGCACCAATGGTTGTTAAAGGCGACCCTACTCTAATGTTTAATAACAGCGGGATGGCGCCTTTTAAAGATATTTTTTTAGGAAATGCACCAATTAAACATCCTCGTATAGCAGATACTCAAAAATGTTTACGCGTTAGCGGAAAACATAACGACTTAGAAGAAGTTGGTGTAGATACTTACCACCACACGATGTTTGAAATGCTTGGTAACTGGAGCTTTGGCGACTATTTTAAAAAAGAAGCTATTAGCTGGGCATGGGAATTATTGACCGAAGTTTACAAAATAGAAAAAGACCGTCTATATGTTACAGTGTTTGAGGGCAGTAAGGATGACGGCCTAGGCTTTGATCAGGAAGCTTATGATACCTGGAAACAATTTGTAAGCGAAGACCGAATTTTAAACGGAAATAAAAAAGATAACTTCTGGGAAATGGGCGATATGGGGCCTTGCGGACCATGCTCTGAAATACATTATGACGGAAGAAGTGATGAAGAAAGAAAAAGAGTACCCGGTGCAACACTTGTAAACAATGACGACCCACAGGTTATTGAGATCTGGAACAATGTATTTATGGAGTTTGAAAGAAAGGCCGACGGCTCTTTAATAAAACTTCCAAAACAACATGTTGATACCGGAATGGGCTTTGAGCGCTTGGTACGCGTATTACAAGGCAAACAAAGTAATTACGATACCGATGTTTTTACGCCATTAATTCATAAAATTGAAGAATTAAGCGGACTAAAATACAACGTATCAGAAGAAGAAAAACATAAAAAACAGCAATTAATAAATATTGCTATGCGTGTTATTGCCGATCATATTCGTACAATTTCATTCAGTATTGCAGATGGTCAGTTACCGGGCAACACCGGTGCAGGTTATGTTATTCGCAGGATCTTACGTCGTGCCATACGTTACGGTTACCAAACATTAAATTTAAAAGAGCCGTTCATGTTCCGCATTGTGCCAACATTGGCGCATCAAATGGGCGATGCTTTTCCTGAATTGAACACGCAAAAAATATTAATTGAAAAAGTAATTAAAGAAGAAGAACTTTCTTTTTACAAAACCTTAGAGGTTGGTTTAAAACGCATCGATCAGGTGTGTATTGACACCAATTCTGCTCACAAAACAGTAATTGATGGCAAAGTTGTTTTTGAGTTGTATGACACCTTTGGCTTTCCGGTTGATTTAACTTCATTAATTGCAAGAGGTTATAATTTAAGTATAGACGAAAAAGGATTTGATAAATATCTTGAAGAGCAAAAAAATCGCTCAAGAGCTGCAACAGCAGTAGATACAGAAGACTGGTTCTATATAGAAGAAAATAAAAAACTAATAGAGAACAAAGAAAGAGAAACAGAATTTGTTGGCTATACTGATCTAGAATCGGATTGTTTTATTGTTAGAATAAGAAAAGTAAAAGCGAAAAACAAGGAGCAATATCATTTAGTGTTGAGCAAAACGCCTTTCTATGCTGAAAGTGGCGGACAGGTTGGAGATTCGGGAGTAATAGAAAACATTAACGAAACAATTTATATTACCGATACAAAAAAAGAAAACGGGGTAATTATTCATTATACCGATAAATTACCCGAAAAATTAAACGCCACCTTTAATGCAAAAGTAAATAAAGATAAACGTTTACTTACCGCAAATAATCACTCGGCTACTCACCTACTCCATGCTGCATTGCGTTTGGTGTTAGGCACTCACGTTGAACAAAAAGGAAGTTTAGTAAACGATGAGTATTTACGTTTTGACTTTTCGCACTTTGCTAAAATTACCGATGAAGAAATTCAGCAGATTGAAAAATTAGTAAATACTAAGGTTAGAGAGAACATTACCGTGCAAACAGAACTAATGACCATTGAAGACGCTAAAAAAACAGGCGCAATGGCTTTGTTTGGCGAAAAGTATGGCGATGTAGTAAGAGTTGTTACAACCGATAAAAACTATTCGATCGAATTATGCGGTGGCACTCATGTACCATCTACCGGACAAATTGGGTATTTTAAAATACTAAGCGAAGGCGCTGTAGCTGCCGGAATTAGAAGGATAGAAGCCGTTACTTCAATTAAAGCAGAAGAGTTTTTTGACAACCAAACAAATTTAATTAACGAAGTTAAAACCTTATTAAAAGGTTCTAAAGATGTTGTAAAAAGTCTGAATAATTTAATTGATGAAAACAGTGAGTTGCAAAAACAACTTGGTGTTTTATTAAAAGAAAAAGTTCAGTCAATTAAAAAAGACTTAATTAAAACCATTGACAAAAAAGAGGATATTAATTTCATTGCACAATTAATTCAATTTGATAGTGCCGAGGAAATTAAAAACATGTTATTTGAATTAAAGAACGAAGTGCCAAATTTATTTTGTGTTTTAGGCGCTGAAGTAAAAGGCAAGCCTAGTATTTCTGTTATTATTAATGATGAATTAGTAAAAACTAAAAACTTAAATGCCGGAAATATAGTTCGCGAATTAGCTAAAGAAATTAACGGCGGCGGCGGCGGACAGCCATTTTACGCACAAGCCGGCGGTAGTAAATTAGAAGGATTAAGTAGTGCTTTAGATAAAGCAAAAAAATTACTATGAGCGTAAATTCAATTACAATAATTGGTGGTGGTAATTTAGGAAAGGCAATTGCCGAAGGTTTAATTGCCTCTAAATTTGTAAAACCAGGTCAGGTAACCATTACAAGAAGAAACACTGCAACATTAGAATATTTAAAAAAACAAGGTGTAAAAATTTCTTCCGATAATAAAACTGCAGTAAAAAACGCGAATATTGTTTTATTATGCGTTAAACCATTTCAAACAAAAGAGATCTTAAAAGAGATCGCCAAAAGCTTAGATCAAAAACAGATCATTGTATCGGTAGTTTCGGGTATAAGCATCCAGGACATTGAAACTGAAATTGGTAAAAAAATAACCATTTTTAGGGCTATGCCAAATACGGCCATTGCCATTAAACAAAGCATGACCTGCATTTCCTATAAAGGAGCAAGTAATGCGCAGATAAAAACTATAGAAGATCTGTTTAATACATTAGGCAAAACAATTACTATTGACGAAAAATTAATGGATGCCTCTACTATATTGGGCGCTTGCGGCACAGCTTTTGCCATGCGTTATATAAGAGCGAACATACAAGCGGGAATAGAAATTGGTTTTGATGCAACTACGGCTCATTTAATTGCGGCTCAAACTGTAAAAGGTGCAGCGCAATTATTAATAGAGAACAATTCGCATCCCGAAGCAGAGATCGACAAGGTAACTACACCAAAAGGCGTAACCATTACCGG
>JALHPG010000019.1 GCA_022842625.1 Bacteroidia bacterium
TCCTTCCATTGCTTTTTTCTCGCCTCCTTTTGGCGCTAAACTAGCGCTTGCAAAAATTACCGAGAAGAACGAACGGTTCATGGCATGACACATGTGCATCGAAAGAATAGCACCTGAACTTCCTACCAAAGCACCTGTAACAATTAAAAGATCGTTACCTAACATAAATCCTGCTGCTGCTGCTGCCCAACCTGAATAGGAATTAAGCATTGATACAACCACCGGCATATCTCCTCCGCCAATAGCCATAACCAATACAACGCCTACAAATGAAGCAATCGCTGTCATGATCAATAAATATAGCATGCCTCCTGTTCCTTCTGCATTGCAAAAGAAAACACCAAGAACAGTAGAAGCCAACAAAAGTATTAAGTTCATGGTTTGAAGTCCCTTAAAACTCCATGGTTTAGAAGGTACTTTTCCATCTAATTTTCCCCAAGCGATAATGGAGCCTGTAAATGTTATTGCTCCAATAAAAATGCCAATAAACACTTCAACTAAGTGAATGGTGTGTGCCGCTCCGGTTAACTCGTGCGATTTTGGGTCCAAATACGAACCATAACCAACCAGCACAGCAGCTAATCCAACAAAACTATGGAGAATAGCTACCAATTGAGGCATAGAGGTCATTTCAACTTTACGAGCAAGCATTAATCCAACTACAGAGGCAACCGCAATAGCGCCAATTATATATACATGTCCGGCAACTCCTTGACCTAAAACAGTTGCAAGGATCGCCACGATCATACCAACTATTCCATAAAGCACACCGCGTTTTGCTGATTCTTGAGAAGATAATCCTCCTAAACTTAAAATGAACAGAATACTTGCAAATAAATATGCTGCTGTTTGTATTTCTTTTACGATAAACATAATTTAATTCTTTTTATTATTCTACTAATTTGTTTGGTTGAAGCTGAAGCTTTTTTATTTTTTAAACATTTTCAACATACGATGAGTAACCACAAAACCACCTACAATATTAATACTCGCTATTAAAATTGCTATAAAGGCTAATATTGTCATTGGATTTGAAATATCATCGGTTGTTTGTAATAAACCACCCACAACAATAATTCCACTGATGGCGTTTGTTACGGCCATTAATGGTGTATGTAAAGAGTGGGCCACATTAGTTATTAATTGCCAACCAACAAAAACAGCTAAAATAAATACTGTAAAATGTTGAATAAATTCAGCGGGCGCATATTTTCCAACCAACAATAATAATACCCCAACCACTGCTAATCTGATAAGCATAGAGGTAGACTCTTTTTTTGATCTTTCGGCATCGGATGCTTTAACTTCTTCTGCAGTTGGCGGAACAACTTTAACTTTTCCTCCGGCTGTAGGACTAACCGGAAGTGGTGCCGGCGGCCAATTAATCTTTCCATTATAAGTTACCATTGCTCTTGAAACAACAGCATCTTCCATATCAATTTTCCACTTTTCTGCTTTACCCATATCATCTAATAAGTGACATAAGTTATTGCCATATAATTGCGAAGCTTGACTAGGTAATTGACTTAATTTACCAACGATAGTAACACCATTACTGGTTGTAAAAATCTCTCCGTTCTTGGTATAAGCACAGTTACCGCCAGTTGAAGCTGCTAAGTCAACAACAACAGAACCCGGCTTCATAGCATCTACGTGATAATCCATCCACAACTTAGGCGCCGGACGGCCCGGAATTTGAGCAGTAGTAATTACAATATCAACTTCTTTAGCTTGTTCTAAGAACAATTTCATCTCGGCCTCAATAAACTCCTTACTCATTTCTTTTGAGTAACCAGATGAGGTTGCGCCGTCTTCTTCTATTTCAACAGTTAAGAATGTTGCACCCATCGATTCGATCTGCTCTGCCACTTCTTTACGCGTATCAAATGCTCTAACAATAGCGCCTAAAGAATTAGCTGCGCCTATAGACGCTAAACCTGCAACACCGGCACCAATTACCAAAACTTTGGCCGGTTCAACTTTTCCGGCAGCGGTTATTTGTCCGTTAAGAAATCTTCCAAAATAGTATGAACCTTCAATTACCGCTCTATAACCTGCAATGTTTGCCATAGAAGACAATACATCCATTTTTTGCGCTCTGGAAATACGTGGAATAGCATCCATTGCAACGGCATTCACCTTTTTATCGGCTAATTTTTGAAGCAAAGGTTGGTTTTGTGCAGGCCATAAATAGCTTAACATCACTAACCCTTCTCTCATTAAATCTACTTCTTCAAGAGAAGGTTCTTTTACCTTTAGTACAATATCCGATTTGCCATATATATCAGCCGCTGTTTGAACAATTTTTGCTCCTGCTTCTTCAAATTCTTTATCAGAAAAATTTGCTTTTATTCCCGCGTTATGCTGAATGTAAACCTCAAAACCCTGCTTTTGCAATCGTTTGACAGTTTTTGGAGTTGCTGCAACTCTTAATTCATTTGGGAAAATTTCAGATGGAATTCCAACTTTCATGTGTCTGTATTTAGTATTATTATTTTCTTGTGTCATAACCATATTACCCTCTAAATGATTTGGCAAAATGACTATTACTTGTTGATTTATTTTTAGAAAACCAAAGAACGCAAAATTATTGAGAAAATAAAAAAATGATTATGAAATAATTAGGGTTTACTTCAATAAATCCGGTCTTCTAAGCTTGGTTCTTTCAACGCTTTGCTCGTGGCGCCACTTATCAATATTGGCGGTATGTCCGCTCACTAAAATATCAGGTATTTTCCAGCCATTAAACTCTGCGGGGCGTGTATAAACAGGGGGTGCTAATAAATTATCCTGAAAGGAGTCGCTAAGGGCTGAGGTTTCATCATTTAAAACCCCGGGAAGTAGGCGAATAACCGCATCGCTAAATACAGCCGCAGGAATTTCTCCTCCGCTTAAAACATAATCACCAATACTGATCTCTTTAGTTACTAAATGCTCCCGAACGCGCTCATCAATGCCTTTATAATGACCGCATAGTATAACAATGTTTTTTAAGAGAGAATACTGGTTACACATTTGTTGATTTAACAATTCGCCATCCGGACTCATATAAATAACCTCGTCGTAATTACGTTGCGATTTTAGATCATTTAAGCAGGCAGCAATTGGCTCTATCATCAAAACCATTCCTGCTCCGCCGCCAAAAGCATAATCATCAATTTGTTTTTGCTTGTTGGTAGAATAATCGCGTAAATTAATGAGATTAACTTCCACCAATTTATTATTAATAGCTCTTTTAAGGATAGAGTGGCCAAAACAACTCGTCATAAGATCAGGAACAGCACTAATAATATCAATTCTCATAACACAAAGATAGCGTTATTTCATAAAAATAACCCTTAACCATTTGGTAACATTGCCCTAAAGATTTAAATAAACGGTTAGGATAATTTTATACCGTTGAAAAAACTCATCTACATATTTTTATTCATAAGCTTTAACGCTATTTCTTTTGCAGGAAACATTGACAAAGAAAAAACCAGTGTAAAAACTATTGCCGGTAAAATTACTGATGTTACAGGCGAATCAATTGCCGGAGCAAAAATAATTGTTAATGAAACGGGCGAAACTTTTTTTGCCGACTTTGAGGGCAATTTTAAACTTTCTTTAAAAACAGATAAGGTCTATTCTATCTCAATTAACACAATTGGCTACGAATCTCTGGAGGTTAAATCAAATAACCTGTCATTATTCTCTGAGCTTTCGCTACAATCTTTAAATTAATCCACATCAAATCCTCTATTTACTATAGTTTTATCACTTTTTAACGACCATATAAGTAAAGTTAATGTTAAGCTTTTATTACCCTATTGTTTCCGCAACATTATCTTAATATCTTTGAGTAAGGAAATTGATTGTTTCATTTTTTAAAACAAACGGTTATGAAAAAGTTAGCAGTAATAATAGCGTCAATAGTGAGTTTTGGCTTTTTAAGCGCACAAACTTTAAACGACAAGGGATTATATATAGATAACGAAGGAAATTTATTTAACGGAACTATTGAAAAAACTCAAAACTCCATTAAAACAGATTATACTGTTAAAGATGGTGTAATTAATGGTGAGGCAACTTACTATTATGCATCGGGTAATAAAATGGAAACCGGAACTTTTACCAATGGCTTAAAAGACCAAAAATGGATCCGTTTTAACGAAAATGGTACAACCTCTGCAATTGCTTTTTACACTTTAGGTAAAAAAACAGGTACCTGGTTAGTTTTTGATGAAGCCGGCAAAAAACGTTTTGAGATGAATTATAACAATGGTGAAAAAACCGGTGTTTGGACCAATTGGGACGAGAATGGCGCTGTTGCAAGTACAAAAAATTACAATCCTAATTAATCCATATTTCTAAAAACTTTGAAAAAGCCTCCTGTTTTGGAGGCTTTTTTGTTTTATAGCATTGGTAAACACCAAAAAAATAAAAAAACCAAGCGATTAACTAAAAACAGACTACCTTTGTAGCCGCAAAATAACCATGTTTATCATAGAACCTGGCAAAAAAAATAATTATTTAAAATGAATTTACTCTCTATAAACAATCTTTCTAAAGCATACGGTGCCAAAGTTCTGTTCAACAAAATAAGTTTCGGTATTAATTATGGCGAAAAAGTGGCCCTTGTTGCAAAAAACGGTTCCGGTAAAACAACCCTTTTTAAAATTTTAAAAGGTATAGAAATTGCCGACGAAGGAGAAGTTGTTTTTAGAAAAGATATAACTGTGGGGTTTTTGGATCAAAACTTTACGTTTAACGAAGAGCTTACCATCCAACAATTAATTGATACGGCAGATAATAAATTTGTTAAGGCTATTAAAGAATATGATGATGTAATTAAATTAAGTGAAACATCTACCGACCCTAAGGTTGCTGACAGACTTGAGGAATCGCTTAATCAAATGAACTTAATTGAAGCCTGGGATTACGAAAAAAATATTGTTGAAATTTTAACGCGTTTAGAAATTACAAATACTGCCCAAGTAGTTAAAACACTTTCGGGCGGACAAAAAAAACGTGTTGCTTTAGCGCTTACTTTAATTAATCGTCCTAATTTAATTATAATGGATGAGCCTACTAACCATTTGGACATTGACATGATCGAGTGGCTGGAAAATTATTTGCAAGATGCCTCATTAAGTATTTTATTAGTAACGCACGACAGGTATTTTTTAGATGAAGTGTGTGATAAGATCATCGAAATTGATAATTACGAATTATACGAGTACAAAGGCAATTTTGATTATTATTTAGAAAAGAAAGCCGAGCGTGAACAAATAAAAGATGCTGAGATCGATAAAGCCCGCAACCTTTACCGTAAAGAAGTTGTTTGGGTGCGTAAGATGCCAAAGGCGCGCGGCACAAAATCAAAATCGCGCGTGGATGCGTTTTATGAAATAGAAAAAAAAGCAAAACAAAAACGTATTGAGAAAAAAATTGAGCTCACTGTTAAAATGGAACGTATGGGTTCTAAAATTGTTGAGTTACATAACATCAAAAAAAATTATCCTAACAAAAATATTTTAACCGAACCATTTACTTACACATTTATTCCCGGCGAAAAAATTGGTGTGGTTGGAAAGAACGGTGTTGGTAAAACTACTTTACTAAATATCATTCAAGGAAAAGAGCAGGTTGATTCGGGTAAAGTTTCATTAGGTGATACCATTGTGTTTGGTTATTACTCGCAATCGGGAATGCTAATTGGGGAAGACAAACGTATCATTGAAATTGTGCGTGATATTGCTGAGCACATTCCCTTAGCCAATGGCACAAGCATGACAGCAGCTACCTTATTAACGCGTTTTAATTTTCCACCAAACGTACAATTTAGTTATGCCCATACACTAAGTGGCGGCGAAAAAAGAAGATTGTTTTTGTTAACGGTGTTAATGAAGAATCCTAATTTTTTAATTCTCGATGAGCCTACTAACGATTTGGACATTGTTACACTTCAAACCTTAGAAGATTTTTTAGAGGAATTTAAAGGCTGTGTATTGATCGTATCTCACGATAGATATTTTATTGACAGATTAGTTGACCATACATTTGTAATGGAAGGAAATGGCACTATTAAGGATTTTCCGGGTAACTACACTGAATACAGAGAATGGAAGGCTAATCAAAAAGGTGAGGAGTTTCCGGTACTTAAAATTGAAGAGCCTGTAATTGAAAAAAAAGCTATTGAAAAAACGGTAACAGAAGCGCCAGCAAAAAAATTATCCTACAAAACACAGCGTGAGTTAGAGTTAATTGAAGCCGCTTTGCCAAAGCTGGAAGAAAAAAAATTAGAGCTCGAAACTAAGCTGGCATCAGGCCTTTCAGAATATAACGAAATTCAAAAGATAAGTGAAGAGTTAAAGTCTATTGCTAATGAGCTGGATGAAAAATCTACTCGCTGGTTAGAGATCCAGGAAGAGGTATAGTTTATTTATTGCTCGCACTTAAAACCTGCTTCATGAATTCGCTGGCAAAAACAAAATCGAATAATTCTTTATTGGTTGTTTTTAAGATCTGGGTTTTATCGCCGGTCCAATAATTTTGGCCCTTGTGAATGAACATAATGTTCTCACCGATCTCCATTACACTATTCATATCATGAGTAATGATTACGGTAGTAATATTAAATTCTTCGGTAAGATCTTTTATTAAATTATCAATTACGATGGAAGTTTTTGGATCTAAGCCTGAATTAGGTTCGTCACAAAATAAATACTTTGGGTTATTGGCAATGGCTCGTGCTAAAGCCGCTCTCTTCTTCATACCACCGCTTAATTCGGCTGGATATAATTTGTTTTTACCTACTAACTGAACTTTTTCTAAGCAAAAATTAACGCGCTCTAATTTTTCCTCTTTACTTAACTCGGTAAACATTTCTAAGGGAAACATCACATTTTCTTCAAGCGTTTGCGAATCAAATAATGCGCCACCTTGAAACAACATGCCGATCTTTTTTCTTATATCTTGCTTTTCAATTTGACTTAATTTCGGGAAATTTTGCCCATCGTATAATATTTCGCCACTATCTAATTCGTGTAGGCCAACCATTAATTTAACGATAGTAGTTTTACCGCAACCACTCTCGCCTATCATCAAATTTGTTTTTCCGGGATAGAATTTAAACGATACATCTTTTACAACATGCCTATCTCCAAAAGTTTTATTTATGTTTTTAATTTCAATCAAGTATTAAGAAATATATTGGTTAAAATTAAACTGAATAATAAGATCAAAATGCTACTGTATACAACTGCATTGGTGCTGCTTTTACCAACTTCTAAAGCACCGCCACTGGTGTTATAACCAAAATATGCAGAAACAGAAGTAATGATAAATGCGAATACAACCACTTTTGTAAAAGAATAATAAAATTTTCCCGGATCAAAAAAAGCTTGTATGCCAAATAGGTATTGATAAGAGGTACAAGCTCCCGATGAAACTCCCATTAAATAACCGCCGAATATCCCTAAAAACATACTTATCGCAATTAAAAACGGAAAAATAAATACAGCACCAGCTATTTTAGGAAATATTAAGTATCCGGCAGAATTAATACCCATGATCTCTAAGGCATCTATTTGTTCAGTGATGCGCATGGCACCTATCTCAGAGGCAATATTAGAACCTACTTTACCGGCTAATATCAAACACACAATAGTTGGACTAAATTCAAGTATAATACTTTCACGGGTTGTAAAACCAACCGCATATAAAGGAACTAATGGACTATCAATGGCATGAGCAGCTTGTATGGTAATGATACCGCCCATGAAAACGGAAATGATCGCAATAATTGGTAGTGATGTGATACCAATGTTATTTATCTCGAAAATTATTTGACGAATATAAATGCTCAATTTTTGGGGTTTACTAAAAACCCTGTATAAAAGCATAAAATAGCGTCCTATGTGAAAAAACAGATTCATTTTGGAAGTCTAAAAATACGAAAATATTCACTTATATTTGTAAGTATATATTATGTTTAAACGATCCCTCATAATTTTTTCGATTTTAGCCGTTGTGGCTTGTACCATGGAAAGTTGCTTTTTGAAAAAAAACAAATGCGATGGCTGCCCCGGTTTGGTAAAAAATAAAAAGGTAAGAAGGTCTAGCAAAGGCTCTATCTAAAAACTAGTAAGCCACTTCGGCGTGTAGGCCAACACCAATAGGAATCTTCGACCATTTATCCTGACTCGCCTGACGGAAGTAGGTTGCACTTCCAACCATCTTTGTAGAAAAAAACAAACCTTTAACATCACCAAGGTCCTTTATCCACTCTACAGAAATAAACACATCATCATCAACATACAAATTATAAGGTGTTAGGTCTAATTCAATTAATCCCTTTTTTTCTTTAAATTCAATAATAATGCTTTGTGACAAAATATTGTCCTTTGGCAAGCCATGCTCGTCTTTATTGTAAACGTTAAATCTAAAAATTGGTTTTTCGATTGAGTTATTGGCGATGTTCAAATAAAATTTACGCAAATGTGTTTTTGGGTGTTTGATGTTTAATTTCACTGCCAACTCAGCGCCTAAGGTGTTTTTTGTAAACCCGGCCGTCATGCTTGTTGTTTTAGTGTCGTTGCCCAAAATTTTTACTTTGGTCTTTTTTACAGATACAGCTACTTCATTTAAATTAGTGGCTGATTGCGATAGTTTAATTTTTTCAACGCCACTAAATTTTGATAAGGATAATGTTTTTGAATGATAACCGATCATTGAGATCTTAATTGGCGTGTTCGCTAAGCTATCGGGCACAGTAAAATTAAATTCACCTTTTTCGTTGGTAACCGTTCCAAAACCTTTGCCAACAATACCAATATTTGCAAATTCAATTGGCTGCGTTGTAGTGCTATCTATTAAAATGCCTTGACAGTTTTTTTGAGAATATAAAGAAGTAAAGAATACACTTAAAACAAGAATACCAATTTTTTTCATATAACTATTTTAAGTGTAAGACGTGCTGGAAATAAAAAAGTTACAGGGAAACAAAAATTAATATTTTGCTCCTCCAATACCAATGTTTTCAATAGGATGCCAGGTAGTTTTAATTTCTTGTAGATCTAAAATTAAATAAGGATCTTGATTTTCTTCTTTATTCCAATCTTTGTTCCAATTAAAAGAACGCTTAACGTTAAGCGAAGAGTTTTCAGAAATAACTTTTGCTTCTTCTTTATTTTCTCTGCAGTAAACAATGGCATTCACATCCATGTGCGAAGAAAAATGACTGTGTAATTCTTTAGACGTGCCTGTTAATATATTCACTACTCCTCCCGGAAGATCTGACGTAGCAAGTACTTCGGCAAAGGTAATCGCACTTAAAGGCAAACTGTTTGAAGCTAACACCACACAAGTATTGCCACCACAAATAATTGGCGCAACAACACTAACTAATCCTAATAAGCCGGAATTCTCGGGAGCAATAACAGAAACAACACCGGTAGGCTCCGGTACTGAAAAATTGAAATGTGATGAGGCAACAGGATTAACAGAACTAAATAAAGCTGAATATTTGTCACACCAGCCGGCATAATACACTAGTCTGTCTATACTTTGTAAAACTTCTTTTTCTGCTGCTGCTTTTGAAACGCCTTGTAAAACTAATTCTTCAACAAATTGAGTTCTTCTTCCTTCAAGCATTTCGGCAATTCGGTATAAGATCTGGCTGCGATTAAAAGCTGCTCTTCCACTCCAACCGCCAAATGCAGAACGTGCAGCAACAACGGCATTTCTAAAATCTTTGCGCGACGATAAACAAACGTTAGCTATTGTTTCGTTTTTTTTATTTAATAATTCGTAATAGCGTCCACTTTCGGTGCGTGGAAATTGTCCGCCAATATATATTTTGTAAGTTTTTAATACGTTTAAACGAGGCATGATGATCTACTGTTTTGAGTAGTAAATATAAGGGATTTTTTGATAAAAACTGCCCGTTAAAACGGAACAAAAGTAACACCAAACATAAAGTTAAAGCGCTGACTTGGATAACGATCCCACTTATAGTAACGCTGGTTTGCAATGTTATTAAACTTCACAAAAAAGCTTAACATTTTACTGTAACGGTATTCTGCTTCTAAATTAGCATCAACATAGCCCTTTAATTGTTTTGGACTTAAAGAAGCAACGCCATTGTTATCGGTTATTTGTGTTTGCGCCCATTGTTGCCCAACAAAAAACAGATCGGCTTTTACGATAATCTTACTTTGCAGATTATATATTCCCGAAAAAGTCAGATCAAAGTCGGGCTTTTGATAAGCGCGTGTTAAATTTTTTGTTTTATAGATGTAGTAATTCCCTTTAGCAATTAAATTTAATTTTTCTTTAAACTGATATTTTAATTGTCCGCCAACGGTTAGTAAGGTTGTATTATCATACACCACACTAAAACGATTATAAACCTGATTTGCTCCGCTATAATCAATAACAAAAAACTGCAAACTGTCATATTGTGCGTAACTAACTTTTGCATCATAAGAAGTTTTGCTGCTTAAATTTCCTCTTAATCCTATAAAGGCATTGTACTTATTATTTGTGTTTACGTATCTAAGTGTTGTATCAACAAACATGTTCTCTTTACTTAAACTTCTGAAACTATTTTTTATTAATCCTCCATTTACACCGGCATAAGGAATGATCATATTCTCATATACATTATAATGAACATTAAGCTTAGGGAAAAAATAAAAGCGTGTTTCGTTTTTAAAATTATCTAAGGTTCCGGTTAATCCAATATCTGCATGCCAAGCACTGCCGCTTGCTTCAAACGAAGGATTAATACTTACGATCAGATCATTGATAGTATCGTTAGCTTGTTTGTGATTATAAAAATCGGTAAGAAAGTTAACGTTCAGTTTTTCTTTATTAATGAACATACTTCCTAAGGCATTAAACTTAATGTTGTTCTCTGCTTCGCGATTTAAATTTTGTAAATTATAAAAACTTAAACCCAGGTCGTGGTTAATGTGAGTGCTATCTGTATAATGACTCACCAAACGTAATTTTGGTTGAACAAATTGATAACGCTGACGAGTAAAATCATTTTCTAATTTATTTAAACTCGTATCATATCCGTAATAATGAATTACGTTGCGCTCATAATCAAAATCGCCGGACAAAGTATGTTTCTTGTAAAATTGTTTAGCAAAAATATTTATTTCATTATCACTATAACCACTATAACCCACATCCTCAAGGTGGGCCGTACTAGAAAAATGTTTAAGGTGCGCACCGTAATTCATATCGCGAGAGCGAGTGTTAGCGATCCAAAATTCGCCGTATGGCATATTGTAAATTGGGCCGTAACCAACTTTTAATAACGAATGGTATAATTTATTTAATGGTTCGTTTTGCAATTTTGCCTGAGCAATTGGCTGCACTTGATATTTTGGAAATAAAGGCACACTGGTAATGCCGTATTTAATATTTTGGATTCGTTTTACTGTATCTTTTATTTCCGGCACATCCGAAAATTTAATCGCATCCTTTATTGTTGGTTGAAATTCGCTGGGCACATTGTAAATTTGTTCAGTACCCGTAGTTTGAGCCATACTGGCTGCGGCATAAAACAAAACAATTAAAATGATCAATAACCACTCTATCTGACTTTTTTGTCGTTTAGTTAGTAAGGACTCTTTTTCAGCCTGCTTTGTTTGCGGTATGTTTGCTATACTCATGTAATGCTATTATTTTGGTTGCTGAATATTAGTTGTGTTAGATGGCACTGCGGGAGTTTCTGCTTCAAATTTTATTTCCTGCATTATAGAAGAATCTTTTTCGCTTTCATTAAAACGAATCTTCATATCCATATTTTGATTTAATTTTTCTTTCTCAGCTTTCTCAACTTCTTTTGCTTTAATTACTTCTAAACGTTTTTTTGCCTCATCAATATATTCTTGTTTTGGCTTGTTATCTATTAACGTTTCTAAAATAACTTGCGCATCGGCATCATCACCCTTAGCCATATAGGCATCAGCCAACAACAACATACCCTTGTTATTCCAATCATCATTACTGTATTCGTAACTAATTAATTTATTGATCGTTTTTTCAACTTCCTTATAATCTTTTTTAGTGTATTGAATTTTAGCGATATGATAATAAGCCTCAGCTCCTGTTACATTCTTTGAAGCTTTTGTCATTGCCTTAAATTCTAACATGGCATCATCATAACGCGCTGTTTCAAATAATGATTTTGCCTTGATGTATTTTGCTTCAGTAGTTTGTTGTGGTGTTAGTTTTTCGGTATTTAAAACCTTAGTACATTCTGTTAAAGCTGTTTCAAACTGATTTAAATAAAAAGCACAACGCATTGCTCCTAACTTGGAAAGGCTTTTATTTACCGGTGATTCAGCTATTTCTTGCAATTGTAAATACAAAGGTAAAGCCTCTTGATATTTTTTATCCTTATAATATAAATAGGATGCTTTAGTAAGTGCAACTTCGCTGTAAAGTCCTCGTGGTTTTTGTATTACAAATAAATAGCCGGGTAATGCTTTTTCAAACAAACCTTTATTGTAAGCACATTCTGCATTGCTAAATTGTGCTTCGTTTATGTATTTACCATTTGGAAATTTAGAAATGTATGCTTCCCACTTTGGCATGGCTGCATCACAATCTTTTTGCGTATAAAATGCATCATAAGCGGCAAGATAGGTAGCTTTCTCAATTTGATTCTCAGATAAAGGATTTCCTAGAGCCACAAAATACTTTTCCATTTCATCGATCTTACCTTTTTCGGTAAATATCTTTTTAATGATATCTAAAATATCTTTTGCCGACTCACTCTTTGAATCGTATTTTACAAATTTGTCAAAATACTCAAAGGCTTTATCGTCTTGTTTACGCTCATAATAAATATTACCAAGCTGCGCATTACAATTAGGTGTAAAAGATGAATTAGGATAATTTTTTAAGATCTTATTATAGTAAACGATCGCGTTTTCCTGATCCTTTAAGTTGTTATAATACGTTTCGGCAATTTCATTTAAAGCCGCGCTTAAATAGTTAGAGCCGGGGTAACGCGATTCTATTTTTTTTAGTTCTTCAACTTTTATTGCATAATTTTTATTTAAACCATCGCATAAAGCCTTTTGGTATAAACAATAATCTACATCTAATTTATTTTTTGCAATGGCAATTTTGTAATTATCAGAGGCTTGTGCAAAATCACGATTCATAAAGTAACTATCGCCTACTCTAATATGAGCGTCCGTTATTTTATTTTCGTCATACGTGTTTTTAGTAAGTAAAAACTTTCTGAATGAAATATTTGCATTGGTGAAATCTTCTTTCTCTTTACGCTGGAAATAAGAATAACCTAATGCATAATTACTAAGATCGTATTCTTTTAACTGAGTTGCGCCATCCATTATCTGGAACTTCTTCCAAATGTCAATTGAAGTAGTATAATCTTTTCTGATGAAAGAGATCTCGCCTAACCAGTATTGATTTAAGGCGTTTAATTTTAGGTCAGAATTTTGTTGTAATGATTTTTTAAATTCTTTTTCGGCATTTGTAAGATCGTTATTATTAAAATGTTCAACGCCTTTAAAATAAATTAATTTTTGATAGGTTACTTTTAAAATTGGATCGATGGTTTCTAAGGCTTCTATACTCTTAATAGCAAGGTCATAATTTTTAGTGGTTGAATAAACATTAATTAAAAAATTATAACACTCTTCTTTTCTTGCTGAGTTAGGATACTCTTTTAAATATTTTGAAAACGCTTTAACCGCCTCGTTAAAAGGACTAAAATCTAATTCATAGCTCAATTTCGCAAAACCAAATAAAGCATCTTCGGCAATTTTTTTATCGAAATTTATTTGATAAGCACTGTAATACGCGCCTTTGGCTTTAATTTTTTCGCCCAACTTCAAATAACAATCTGCCATATGATACCAAGCGCTTTGCGATAAAGTATCTTTATCTGCAGTTACTTTTTCGAAATTAATTACAGCATTCGTGCAATCATTTATTTTGTAATAACAATACCCTAAGGCATAACTCCCATGGGCGTTACCGGTTGAGAGGTCGGTTTTCTTTAAATACACCAAGGCGTTAGAATAATCTTTTAAATTAAAATAACTCTCTCCTATCATGCGGTTTATTTCGCTTTCTTTTTGAATATTGGCACTGTCATTTAAAAGTGCAGGCGCTTCTTTTACAACCTGACTGTATTTTCCCTGAATAAAATAGATCTGCGTTATGTAATAAGGAACAACGCTGCCAAAGGTTTCGTTACCAACTAAACGATTAAAACCTTGCAATGCTATTTCGTAACTTTTTTCTTTGTAGGCTATGTGTGAGTAATAGTAATTTGCCGGAAAAGCGTATTTATTATCCACATCTTTTATTTCGTAAAAATCAGCTTTCGCTTTTGTGTCTTGGCCAACCTCTAAATCACTGTAACCACGCTTAAAGTAGAGCTCTGCCAATTGGTCTTTATCTAATTTATAAATATCTACCTTTTCAAAAAACTCAATTGTTTCGGGATATTTTTTCTTTCTGAAATTCGATTTTCCCAAGTAAAAATTTGCGTTATTGATCTTATTGCTCTCCGGATGCTTTTGCACAAATTGTTTCATTTGCCATTCACCATCCTTATTAAAAAGTTCTATAGCGCAGGCTGCCGAATAATAGATCGCGTCTGTTTTTAAGATCTTTGAATTACTTGTCAGAACATAATCATTAAAACTTTTTTGCGCCTGCACAAATTGTTTTTTATCAAAAAGGTCTAAACCCTGCTTGTACAGGGCTTCTTTATCGGTAAAAATTGCAGTTCTTTGCCCAAAAATATTGGAACTAAAAACTACAAAGAGTGCCAGGGCACTTATTTTTATTATGTGCTTCATTAATTTAAAATTGACAAAATTTTATCACACTAAATTTACTTTGCCTTAGGCTACCGTTTGTTGTTGTGCTTGCGCAGTTATTAACCCTAGTGTGTTGATATTGGAATAACTCTTTTTAGAATAAAAGTTACAATCCCTTTAACTTAGAAGTTTATTTAAACTATGAGCGAACTGATAAAATTTGATAATGTAACGATCTTTCAGGACGAACGTCCCATTGTTGGCAATTTGAGTGTTGAAGTTAAGAAAGGCGAATTCGTTTATTTACTTGGCAAAACAGGAAGCGGAAAAAGTAGTTTTTTAAAAACCATTTACGGCGATTTAACATTAAATAACGGCACAGCAAAGGTTTGTGGCTTTAGCTTGAACGATCTTAAGCAAAAAGAAATTCCTTACTTAAGAAGAAGATTAGGAATTGTTTTTCAGGATTTTCAGTTACTTGGCGATAGAAATATTTATGAGAACTTAAAGTTTGTAATGAAGGCAACAGGCTGGAAAGAAGAACCCAAAATTAAAGAACGTATACTAGATGTTCTCAAACAAGTTAATTTGGACGGGAAAGAAAATAAAATGCCGCACGAACTTTCGGGTGGAGAACAACAGCGTGTAAGTATTGCGCGCGCTTTGGTAAATAATCCCGAAATAATTTTAGCCGATGAGCCAACCGGAAATTTAGATCCGGAAACCTCTGAAGAAATTTTAATTCTCTTAAAAAAATTAAGCGAAACCGGTTGCGCCGTTTTATTTGCAACACATGATATGATCGTGTACAACAAATTTAAATCTCGCACACTGCTTTTTGAGAACGGAAAAATGATCGAGAAGAATTAAATTTTCGCGTACTCCTCTTTCACAAAATCCATTAACTCTTTTATATAAGCCGGACTAAAATCAAATTTTATTCCTGCGGCTTCATAAATTTTAGGGATCGATTGCGTGTACCCTAATGCTAATGCTTTTTTATAATTCTCTATTGCCAACTTTGGGTTAGTTTTATAATTACGCCATACAGCAACCGCGCCTAATTGCGCAAAGCCATATTCAATGTAATAAAAGGGTACTTCGTATAAATGCAACTGAACTTGCCATCTGCGTTTTAAATTATTTTCTAGTCCTTTATAATTTATTACACTGCTTCCAAAATCTGCAATTATTTTTTGCCATGCTTCATAACGGTCTGCAACTGTGTGCTTAGGATTTTCGTATATCCAATGTTGAAATTTATCAATAGCCGCTATCCACGGCAATGTATCCATTACGCCTTCTAACTGCTGACGTTTTGCTCTTTTTAATTCTTCATCGGTCTTAAAAAACTCATCCCAATGTTCCATACTCATTAACTCCATGCTCATACTTGCCAATTCTGCAACTTCGCTAGGTGGCGATTTAAAATCTACCAACTCAAGATCAAAATCTAAAAACGAATGAATGGCATGTCCGCCTTCATGCACCATAGTTACAAGATCGCGATGCAAGCCAACCGAATTCATAAAAATAAACGGCACATCAGTTTCGTATAAAGGATATTGATATCCTCCGGGCGCCTTTCCTAATCTGCTTTCCAGATCGAGACGTTTCATTTTTTGCATGGTATTGATGCAATCACCAAAAAACGGATCCAATTTATTAAAACACGAAATGGTTTTATCAATTAATTCTTGTGCTGTGGTAAATGGTTTTAATGGTGGCAAACCTTCTTCTTCAACAGAAGTGTCCCAAGGTCTGTAATCATCTAATTTTAATTTCTCTTTACGTTTTTGATCATGCGCGTTAATTAAAGGCACTGCGTGTAATTTGACAGCTTCGTGAAAATTTAAACAGTCTTGCACAGAATAATCAAAACGCGCCAAGGCCTGATGTTTATAATCGCGGAAATTTTTAAAGCCTGCATTTAAGGCTACTTGATGACGCAACTCAATTAATTTCGTAAAAAGATCGTTCAACGCTGTTTCATCCTCAGATCTGCGCGATTGTACTTTTTCATAAACTTCTTGTCTAACAGCTCTATTAAGGTCTTTTAAAAATATTCCTGCTTTTTGCAAGGTCATTTTTTCTCCTGCATATTCAATGCTTTGTGCGCCGTTAATTTCGCCAAACTGTTGTTCTAACTCCTGCAATTTTGTATTTAAAGGAATATTTTCTTCTCTAAAAAGATCGATACTGTTTTTTATTCCGCGTAAATAAATATCATAACCTGCTTTGGTTAACTGATCTTTAAAAGGTGTTGCAATGATCTTTTTATTTAAGTCGTTTGCAATGGGCGACATGTGCGGCTCAATGTTCTGAACAAAATCATTAAAACTATCACGCAGTTCAGTATTCGCTGTATCGCAGGTCATTTTAATATAACGCCATGCCATGTTCTCACTAATTACTGCACTTAATTCGCTGTAATCTTTTAACCACTTTTCTAATTCGCTAACAGAATTGATGGCTCTGTTTTGAAGCTCAGTAAAATAAGGTTTTAATAATTCCCAAGTAGTAACTGTAAAATCGGGCTTAACAAAATTTCTTTTCATAATTTAAAATTAAATATGGAATGTTGATCTTTCTTCAAGGTTGTCGTAATTAGCCTCTATCCATTTATCGCATGCTTGATAACCTAAATTTTTTAAGTGCATTAAAAAATCCCAACTTGTGTTTAGTTTGCTTGATAAATTAAATTCACCCAAAGCATTATCTGCACTAATGCGATGAAGATTTATCTTTTTTAATTTGCCGTCAAGAGTAATTCCTTTATCCACGAGGTCATTAATAAATTCCATGTGTTTGATCTCTAAGGCTAATGAGGAATTAAAACTTATTTCATTCACTCGGTCTTTAATTTCTTCTATGTTCGAAGGAACAGTATTGGTATTAAATGGATTTACCTGTATCAATAATATATCATCGGTGCCTTCGGTATGCTCTGTTAAGGGCGACAACGGCGGGTTACCCATATAACCGCCATCCCAATAAAATTCACCGTTAATTTCAACGGCCGCATACATGTATGGCAAACAAGCACTTGCCATAATTGCTTTAGAGCTTATTTCGCTTGGACCAAAAATTTTAGGCTCACAGGTCTTTACATTTGTTGCACAAACAAATAATTTTGGAGGGCTCATTTTATGCAACTCATCAAAATCGATCAATTCGTTCAATATTTTTTCAAGCGGATTAAGCTTAAGCGGATTCATTTGCCCAGGAGATAAATTTTCGGAAGCCATTGTAAAAAATTTATAGCTAGGCGAATAATCCATGTTACCTGGACCCATCATTTTATCAAACCAACTTGGCTGTAAGGGCGATAATTTTCCGGCTTCAGAAATTTTATGCCAAAATTTTACCAATAAATGTTTTGCCAAATTCCTTCCTCCTTTGTTTAAACCATAAATAGTGCAAACACCATTCATAGCACCTGCGCTTGTACCGCAAATGCCATCAATTTCTATTCTTGGCTCATCCAACAATCTATCAATAACTCCCCAGGAATAAGCGCCGTGAGCACCACCGCCTTGCAATGCTACATCAATTTTTTTTACTTTGGTCATACGTTAAAAATAGCAATAAAAAACTAATTAAAATAAATCTTTTGTTTGTTTGTACTGGTTTGCTGTGAAACCAATATCACTTTTATTTTTTGCGGTTTTATTCTTCTGGTATACTCCAAATAATTTTTGGCAGCATGCTCGATCATACTAAAATTCAGATCGTTTTTTATAGGGCCGTTTAGGATACCAGTATACTTATCGTTGTTTTTAAAGAAGTGGAAACTGTTTGAGAAGGCAACAATTAATGGCTCATAACCCTTTAGCCTATTGGTTTGGTGTTTAATGGTGATCTCCTCAAAAACATCAACAATTTGTTTACCATTATTCTCAAACTCACAAAATAATTTATAATTAGCATCAGGTATAGGAACAAACAAATTCCAGTTTTGATGAAAGTAAGGGTAAACGTATGCCTGCGCATAAAAATCAACTTTTTGTTTTTCGGAGGCAATTGGTTTTGAGTAAACAAACACGCTTCCAAAATGTATGGCAAGAGCCAACAAGCCAATACTTATTACAATTATTTTTACCCAATCTTTGATGATCAAAATTAGCTAAAAAAACCTCAAAAGACTCATAAAAAACAATCTTGGGAAGGTTTATGATTTTTTAATACTTTTAGCAAAAATATTTTTAGAATGAAAAGAACAGCAATAGTATTTACACTCCTTTTGAGTATTTCCTTCTCGGCAATAATTTCACAAAATCAATTATTAACCATTCAGGATGCGATCTGGAAAGGGCGTACATCTCTTGCGCCAAAAAGATTACAAGCGCTGGGCTTTATTCCCGATTCAAAAAAAATAGCATACATCGAAAAAAACCAATTGATAATTTTAAGTGCCGAAACAGGTAAAACCTTAACTACAATTTCTACAGGTGGGGTTAACAAGGCATTAGTTGGCGCCGGTATTGATACGATCGCTGCATTTGAAGGTCTTAAATGGGTAAACGAGAATCAATTTTATTTCACAAATAAAAAAGGTGAATGGTTATACTCATTAGATAAAAACACTGCGGTGAAATCTGAAAGAAAACAAAGTGATTTTTCGTTAGACAATTTAGAAATTTTTAAAGAAGGCGAAGTGTTTGCCTATGTGAATTTGAACAATGTGTTTGTTTCGGTAAATGGTAAAGTAAACCAAGTTACAAGCGATGGATCGTATACCCTTGTTAATGGAAAAACAGTGCATCAAAGTGAGTTTGGTATCACTAAAGGACTTTTTTGGAGTCCGAATGGTAACGCTTTAGCTTATTACAAAATGGATCAGGCGGATGTTGATGATTATCCAATAATTGATTGGACCACCTACCCTGCTACAAATAAAAATATTAAATACCCAATGGCCGGCAAAAAAAGTCATTACGTTACGGTATTGGTTTATAATTTAAAAAATAATACCTCAACAAAAATAAAAACAGAAGGTCCTAAAGAACAATACTTAACCAACATCGCTTTTAGTCCTGATGAGAAACATATTTACATGGCTGTTTTAAATCGCGAACAAAATCATTTTAAATTAAACGAATATGATGCTGCAACGGGAGATTTTGTGAGAACATTATTTGAAGAAAAAGATGAAAAATATGCTGAGCCTTTAAATCCTATGCTGTTTGTAAAAAACAATCCTTCGCAATTTATCTGGCAAAGCCGCAAGGATGGTTATAATCATTTGTATTTATATAACATTAACGGCACATTGATCAAACAACTTACAAAAGGAAATTGGGAAGTTAAAGACGAGAACGGATTTGATGAAAAAGGAGAGAATTTGTTTTTTCATGCGGCAGAACAAAGTCCAATTAATCAGGATCTTTATTCTGTAAACTTAAAAAGCGGAAAAACAAAACGATTAACACAAGGTAACGGTTACCACACTGCAGTACTTAGTAAAAAAGGAGATTTTTTTATAGATAATTTCTCGTCTTGCTACGTGCCACGCGAATACAGAGTTGTAAACGCTTCATCAGGAAAATCGAACACGATCTTTACAGCAGAAAATCCGATCAAAGATTATCAATTAGGAAAATGGAATTTATTTACCATTAAAAATGTGGAAGGCACAGACTTGCATTGCCGCATGTTTAAACCCGTAAATTTCGACAGCACAAAAAAATATCCGGTGATTGTTTATTTATATAATGGACCACACTCACAAATGGTAACAAACACCTGGATGGCCGGTGGCGAATTGTGGTACCAATACATGGCACAAAAAGGATTTATAGTATTTACTTTAGACGGACGAGGAACAAATTACAGAGGCAAAGCGTTTGAGCAAGCGATACACCGCCAAGTTGGGACAAAAGAAATGGAAGATCAAATTAGTGGTGTGAATTATTTAAAGTCATTACCTTATGTTGATGCAACACGTTTAGGCGTGCATGGTTGGAGCTACGGAGGTTTTATGACAACCTCATTAATGAGCAGATACCCGGGCGTATTTAAAGTAGGTGCTGCGGGCGGCCCGGTAATTGACTGGAGCTATTATGAAATTATGTATGGCGAACGTTATAATGATTCTCCTCAAGAAAATAAAGAGGGTTATGATAAAAATAATTTATTGAATCATGTAGCAAATCTAAAAGGTAAATTATTAATGATCCATGGCGCACAAGATAATGTGGTTGTTTGGCAACATAGTATTCTATATCAAAAAAAGGCTGTAGATAAAGGCGTGCAATTAGATTATTATGTTTATCCCGGACATGAGCATAATGTTCTTGGAAAAGACAGAGCACATTTAATGGAGAAAATTACCAATTATTTTATAGATAATTTGTAAGGAAATTCGTTACCACCTTTCAAGATCTGTTAAGGTTTTACGCTGCTCTTTGTTGCGCAAATTAAAGCTTGCCATAAACTCCCACGATCCGGCGGTGTTGCCTGAGAGTTTCGTTAAAGAAACATCATAGCCTAAGGATAATACTAAATAATTATTTCTATAACCTGCATTAAAATTGCATGCAGAAGAACTTGATTTAAAACCGGCGCCAGAAATTAGATGTTTAAAAAACAAAGCGTTAATATTTAAGTCCAAGTTTTCGAAATATTGTTGCTTCTGATAATTTACAAAAAAGTTAATGAGCGTTTTTTCTGAAAGGTGAAAATTATAAGAACTATGTATTGACAGCCTGTAGGGCAACTTGCTTGTTCCCAAAAGGCCTTCATCCGGCTGGTTAATATGAAAAACAGATGTTCCGAAATAAAAGTTTTTGTAGTTGGTTAACAATCCTGAACTAAAATCAAAATTACTTTTTGACTGGGAAGGAATAGTGATAGGCTGAGCAGCAAAACAATTATTCCTGCGAGGATCAATAGGGTCACCGAAATTCAATTTTGTTAAATCTAATGTTAATCTAAAATAAGAGGCTTGTAGGGACGGGATGATTTTTAGTTTACCGTCAAATAAAGAAAAATGTTGCGCATACGCTAAATTTAAAACATCTCTTTTTAATTGTCCGTGCCCTGCGTTGTCATGAAGAACCGAAACCGCAATTGCACCCTTTATAGGTTTAATATAGGCATCAAAACTATTTAAATAAGTAAAATAAGTACCTGACATGTTTGGCCATTGATTGCGATAAGAAAGTTGATTCCTAATTCCGCCATTACTGCCGGCAAAAGATGGGTTTAAATAAACTAAGGATTGCGAGGTATTTGTAAACAAAGGATCTTGCGAAAAACCTTTTGCAAATGCAAAAATGATAAAATATAAAAAAAAGATCTTTCTCATCATCCTCCTAATTCGATTTATCTAAGATAATAAAAAAAATCTAAAAAAAATTTACTTCTAATTTAAAGAAGTATGAAAATAAAGTTTGCCAAGAAAAATCTCTCTACCTCCCTTTTTCAAAGGGAGAGTTAAAGGCGCTTTATTTTCAAGTATGTTTTACTTCGCCATCAACGCTTCGATCTCATCCGTTTCAATTGGAATGTTTTTCATCAAGTCTAATTGCCCGGTTGTTGTGATCATTAAATTATTTTCGATACGAATGCCTAAACCTTCTTCAGGAATATAAATGCCCGGTTCTACGGTAAACACCATGCCTGCTTGCATTGGCTCATTAAAGAATCCAACATCATGCACATCTAATCCCATAAAATGAGAAGTGCCATGCATAAAATATTTTTTATAAGCAGGCCAAGCCGGATTTTGTTTTTTTACATCTTCGGTTTTAATTAAACCTAATTGTAATAACTCTTCTGTCATCATATTACCAACGGCAACATTATATTTTTCAAATGTTTGTCCGGGTAATAATAATTTAGCGGCAGCACGATGCACACGTAAAACAGCGTTATATACATCCTTTTGGCGCTTAGTGAATTTTCCGTTCACGGGCACACAACGTGTAAGGTCGCTAGCATAGTTAGCATACTCAGCAGCAACATCTAATAAGATCACATCACCATCTTTACACTGTTGGTTGTTCTCAACATAATGTAAAACACAAGCGTTTTTTCCACTTGCTACAATTGGTCCGTAAGCAAAGCCTTGTGAGCGGTTGCGAATAAATTCGTGAATTAATTCTGCTTCAATTTCATGTTCCCAAACACCGGGTTTAATAAATGATAATAATCTTCTGAAACCTTTTTCGGTAATATCGCAGGCTTGTTGTATCAGATCAATTTCGTGCGTACTTTTTATTGCACGAATTTTGTGCATGATAGGCGCACTGCGTTCTATTTTATGTAAGGGGTATTTTGAAATGATGCTTTTATTAAAACGTACCTCAGCAGTTTCTGTATCAATGTATCTGCGAGTATGTTCGTTAGCGTTTAAATAAATATTTTCTGCCTGAAAGAAAAATGGTTTCATGATCTTATCAAATTCCTGAAACCAATAAATATGATCAATACCACTAACTGCAGTAGCTTGTTGTTTGTTTAGTTTAGCGCCTTCCCAGATAGCAATTAACTCACTAGTTTCTTTAACGAATAAAATTTCTTTGTGTTTACCATCTTTTACATCCGGAAAAATTACCAAAATAGTATCTTCCTGATCGATCCCGCTTAAATAAAACAGATCGCTGTTCTGTCTAAAACCCATTGCGCCATCGGCGTTGGTAGGCATTATATCGTTGCTTACAAAAACAGCTAATGAATTTGGTTTTAAATTATTTTTGAATTTATTTCTGTTCTCTATAAATAATGTGTTGTCTATGCTACTGTATTTCATATTTCGTAATTTATTTTGTGTTTATTATTTCCCGATCAAAAAAATTTAACCGTTACTAAAGTATAAATAAAGGCAGTAATAACAAAAATTAATGCCGTGGTAGCAATTGATAATCGTGAAATTTTCTAGATCCATAAAATGCCGGTTAACGGTAACTTTTTATTACACTTAAAAATAATTGGCTTTGTATGGAAATTGGTTATTTATTCAAAAATGGACTTTATATGGGCAAAATAGATGGAAATGTGCTATTATACTGCCTTTTTAAGTCAAATTATATTACTATTTCTTATAAAAAAAGGTTTTTATTTTTAATTAAAAACCTATATTTGCTCAAGAACAAAATTTAAAGTGTATGATTGATTTAACAGGAATTATTTCTATTTCGGGCCAACCAGGTTTATATAAAATTGTGGCTCAAAGCAAAAACGGTATTATCGTTGAAGGTTTAACCGATAAAAAAAGAGTGAATGTATATGCATCAACTAAAGTTTCTACTTTGTCTGATATTAGTATGTTTACAACAGGTGATGATAAGCCAATTGAAGAAATTATGACTGCAGTTTTCGAAAAAGAAAAAGGTGGTGCTGCTGCAATTGATGGTAAGTCTGATGACAAAGCTGTTGCAAACTATTTTGGTGAGATATTACCTGAGTATGACAAAGAGCGTGTTTATGTAAGTAACATGCGTAAATTATTCAGTTGGTATAATGCCCTTCAAACTACAGGTAACCTTAAAGAAAAAGGAACTGAAAAAGAAGGTGAAGAAAAAACAAAAGCAATTAAAACTGAAGATAAAGCAAAAGCTGCTAAAAAAACAGTTTCAAAAGATTCAGGTAAAGCTAAAACCAGTGTTGGCGTTAAAAAAACAACCGGTGTAAGAAAAACAGGTACCGCTTAATCTTTTATAAATTTTATATAAGAAGCCATCCCAACAGGATGGCTTTTTTTTGATATTTGCTTCACATAACAATGGGTTCTTCAAAGCACTTCCTTTGTTACAATAAAACGGGTGGTGTCACGTTAATAAAAAAGTGGTTGCTGAACAATTAAAAGTTAATTATAGTTTCGAAGTGGGTTTAGCTGGCGGAATTATACAATTAATAGAAGCCGGCAGTGGCCGTCTTTTTTATGAAGGTGCATTTAATGTGCTAAGTGGTGAACAAATTATCAATACTTCACAATTAAATAAAGGTTTTTATATCGTAAAAGTTCAACAAAACGCCAACAAACCAGTTTATTTTAAAATTGTAAATGTTAACTAATGAAAACTAACGCTATAAGAGGAGCAAGTTTCTTGCTCCTCTTTATTTTCTTCTTTTTTATTACGAATGCTCAGAATTATTTTAGCAAGCGAATTGCTATTTCCGGTAAAGCAAGTCAGGCCGGGAAGGTACTTTTTATTAATGATACTTTTTATATTCCAACTTCAGTATTCGAAGTGTCATTTAATAGTGTAAGCGCTTCTTTAATAAAGGTTACTAATACAGGTAATTTGTTTTCCGCAAAACGATTTAAACCAATCAACAGGAGTTTTAATGGTGGCTCTGACGCATTATTATTTAATAGCAAAGTGTATACTGCGGGGATCACAGATTGGGGTTTACAAGTCCAACAAGGGCTTTATACGTTTAACCAGAATAGTGACACCATTTATACTCGTTCATACGGAGATACAGTTTATTATAATTACAACTCTAAAATATTGCCTTTTTTAAAAACGAAAAATAAATTAATAATGTTTGGTATTACTGATAGTACATGCGGAGTAAACCACCCCGGCTTATATAAACCCTGTATCCGGGTAGTGGATACTAATGGCGTCTTATATCAAACAAAATTATTTACTACAACTAATTATTATAGGAGTTTATGGGATGCTGATACAACAACAAAAAAAGGTTTTATTTTTTGTGGCGCAGAAGTTGTTGGCACTGCAACTAAAAATTATGTTATAAAATTAGACAGCAATCTAAACCAGCAATGGAATAAATTTATTGATACTGGAAATTCGTTGTTCAGTAGTATTATAAGTTTAAAAAAGGGCGGAATACTATTTGCAAATAATCATACCGATAGTATACAGAACAATACTTATTTTTGGGATAGAATCACCTTAACAAGGTTGGATATTAATGGCAACATTATTTGGCGCAAACGTTATGGTAATGCCGAAAAAGATATTTCTGTTTCACGGGTAAAAGAATGTAGAAACGGCGATTTTATTTTGTGTGGTCAAAAATATATTAATTACACTAGTATAGTTAATCAATTAGTTGGCTGGTTAATGCGCACTGATAGCATGGGGAATTTAAAATGGTGGAAAAGTTATTTACCTAATGATCCGATCAAAGATACGATAACACAGAATTATTTATATGATTTGCTTGAATTACCAAATAAAGATATTGCAAGTGTCGGGAATGTAGGTGGCTCAAGTACTTTTAGCACGATTGTTCAAACATGGCTATTAAAAGTTGATAGTAATGGTTGTTTTGGTAATGGTAATTGCGCACAAAATATTGCTTTAGGTTTAAATGACCACAATACACAAACTAAAATTGATATTAATAATGTGAGTATATTTCCTAACCCTGCCAACTCAGAACTCAACATAGAACTTTTGGATTTAAACAATCCTAACTATAATTTACTTATAACAAATACCTTGGGGCAAACTGTTCACCAAACAGCAATAAACAACCAACGATCAATTGTAAACATAAGTGATTTTCCTCAGGGAATTTATTTTGTTACCATAAAAACAGGGAAGGCAACACTAACGAAAAAAGTTGTTATTGAACATTAAATAACATGCTCAAAAATATTATACTTTTTATTGCCCTTTGCATTCAGCCTTGTTTTGCGCAAACATGGCTGCAATTAACAGATCTTCCAGGTACCGAAAGGGATGACGGGGTTGCTGTTTGTATAAATAACAAAGCATACTTTGGCACAGGCTTGTTTGCCGGTTTTACGTTAGGGAAAGATTTTTATTCTTATGATATGTTAGCTAATACCTGGTCAACAATTGCTGCTATGCCTATAGGCTCAGAAAGACAATATGCTTGTGCGTTTGCCTACTCAAATTCATTTTATGTATTTAGCGGCAGTGGTTATTCTAACGCCGTGTTTAATGATCTTCAGCGTTATGATGTGGCAACAAATACATGGACAACTCTGGCCGGCAAACCGGGTAACGGATTAATTGGCGCAAGTTGTTTAGAGTTTGGAGATAAAATAATTATTGTTGGCGGCAAATTTCAAAGCGGTGTTGTTAGTGATGAAGTATGGGAATATAATATTAGCGCAAACACCTGGTCGCAAAAAAATAATTTTCCGTTTGGTGGCAGATGGCGAGCAAGTGCAGCCGTATTAAACAACATAGGTTATTTGATTTTTGGCAAGGATAATAATCAGTCTTTTAGAAAAGAAATGTATAGTTATAATCACACAACAGATACGTGGACAAAACTTATGGATTTTCCTCAAGCGAACGGAAGAGCTTATGCGGCTTTAAAAAACTCATCCACCCAATTAGTTTTGTTTGGTGGTTACGATACTTTAAATACTTACTATAATGATGTTTGGTTTTACAATCCGTTTTTAAATACATGGTCGCAAGGCCCAACCCTACCCTCGTTTGGGCGCAAGGGCGGAATGAGTTGTGTAGCAGGCGATAAATTTTATTACAGCTGTGGTATAAATGTTTCTGATACCCGCATAAAAGAAACGTGGATGATCGATGTTCCGGTTGGGATAAAAGAAAATAATATAAATAACGTTTTTTCAGTTTATCCAAATCCTGCAAATAATATTATAAATTTTGGATCAGAAAACATAATTGACCAAGCTAAAGTTGAGATATATAATGCAACGGGGCAATTAATGTGTGAAGAAGAGATCCTGTTTAAAAATAAAATCGGTTCGATTAAAACGGATGGTTTGGTAAATGGAATTTATCTTTTAAAGGTTACAGATCTTAACAAAAGCAACAAATCGATAGTCCTAACTACACGAATTATTATTGCTAAATAGTCGTCCCTTAAAATGTCATTTTTTGCATTTTATTCTACTTTTCCTTAGTCGAAAAGTAGACAAAAGACAAGGCACGGCAATCTTCCGGCCCGCTCTTAATTTTTTTTGAAAATCTATCGAAGTAAAAAATTCTTTACCTCTGATCAAATTGCTATGTAAAGAATTTTGAACGACAAGCGCCTTAGATGATTTTCTTAAAAAAAAATTAATTCACGCCAACACTTTGCCAGCGCCGTGCCAAAGCCCTCGCGCAGGTGTTTATAACCTAGTAATAAATTTCAAGAGCTTACTTATCCTTATAAATAACCATGTTTATGCTGCCCTTGGTTGGGCTGGAATTATCGCTTAGCGATACCACAAATGGTTTACGTTGGCCTTCGAAACAATTATAAACCACATAACCTTTATCTTCGGTTGGGTTAGGAAGTTTGTTGGCGTAATAATCTTTCAAGTCGCAAAATAAATAGTTTACAAGTTCAAGATCATCGCTATTAATTTGTAAGCTGATCTCTTCTAAACTATCCTGATCTAAAGTATATTCAATTGAATAATCTGTTTTTTCATCTAACTTATATTCGAAATACAAATGTCCGGGAGATTTTTCAACAGGGGCAACCTTTTCAACCGTTTTTATCACGTCAGCTTTACTGTTTAAGTTGATGCCTCTAAAAACACCATCTTTAGAGCGGATGATCTCATCCAATAGCGGATGATACCCTTCAAATACGCGAGGTTTAACTTGTTCCTCTTCCTTTTTTTCCGGTTGACAAGAAACGGAGAAAATAAAAATGGTGAAGACTAATATTTTATAAAATAATTTCAAAAAATTGATTTTAGCTAAACAAAGATAATTAATAATAGAGCCTTAAAAATAAAACCAACGTAAGTAACTAACAACTTATTGTTTTTAAACTATGTTAAATACTGTTATGTAAAAAAAGCTTACGAGCTTAGTCCCTCTTCCTGCATTGCTACCTCCGGGCGCATTTGCGGGAAGAACAACACCTCTTGTATGGCTGCATTGTTAGTTAAAAGCATCGTTAAACGATCAATTCCTATTCCAATACCAGCAGTTGGCGGCATACCATATTCAAGCGCACGTAAAAAATCGTGGTCGATGAACATCGCCTCATCATCTCCTCTTTCTTGTAATTTTAATTGCTCTTCAAAACGTTCGCGTTGATCAATAGGATCGTTTAACTCGCTATAAGCATTAGCGATTTCTTTTCCGTTTATCATTAACTCAAAACGCTCCACCAAACCTTCGTGTGTACGGTGCTTTTTGGTAAGCGGACTCATCTCCACCGGATAATCGGTTATAAAAGTTGGTTGAATATAATTTCCTTCACACTTCTCGCCAAAGATCTCATCCACTAATTTTCCTTTTCCGGCGTGTGCTTCAACATGAATATTTAATTGTTTACACACGTCACGCAATTGCGCTTCGTCCATACCGCTAATATCAAAGCCTGTAAATTCTTTAATGGCTTCATACATTGTAACACGTTTAAACGGAGCTTTAAAATCTATCTGTTTGTCACCTACTGCAATTTCGGTTTTACCATATAGATCCATAACAATTTTCTCAAGCATTTGCTCGGTAAAATTCATCATCCAATTGTAATCCTTATAAGCAATATAAACTCTAACACTGTAAATTCAGGGTTGTGCGTTCTATCCATCCCCTCATTTCTAAAATCTTTTGCAAACTCAAACACACCATCAAAACCACCAACTATTAAACGTTTTAAAAATAATTCGTTGGCGATACGTAAATACAAAGGCATGTTTAACGCGTTGTGATGCGTAACAAAAGGACGAGCGGTTGCACCGCCTGGAATACTTTGCAGTATGGGGGTTTCAACTTCTAATGCACCGGAGTTAATTAAAGTTTGACGAATTGAGTTGATGATTTGAGAACGTTTTTTAAACGTTTCGCGTACTTGCGGGTTGATGATGAGATCAACGTAACGCTGGCGGTATCTGAATTCAGGATCACTAACTTCATCAAAAGAATTTCCGGACTCGTCGGTTTTAACTATTGGCAAAGGTTTTAAAGCCTTGCTTAACATTTTTAAAGTAGTAACGTGTATAGAGATCTCTCCTGTTTTTGTAGTGAATACATAACCACTAATGCCAATAATATCACCAATGTCCATTAATTTTTTCCAAACAACATCGTACAATGTTTTATCCTCACCTGGGCAAATATCATCTTTACGAATATAAACTTGTATACGACCCGTAGCATCTTGTATCACTGCAAAACAGGCCTTACCCATATCGCGAACGCTCATAATTCTGCCTGCGATAGAAATATCTTTATAATTTAATTTATCACGATCGTAGTTATCCTTTATATCTAATGCTGTAACATTTACTTTAAACTCTTCTGCAGGATAAGGATCGATCCCTAAGGCTCTTAAATCAACTAATTTTTGTCTTCTTTGTAATTCTTGTTCACTGTGGTGTATCGACATACTTCTTTTATTTTTTGAGTACGTAAAAGTACATTTTTATATTATTTCGTAAAGGATAGGTTGTGAGCATAAATAAACACTGCGTTATATAAAAAATCGAATTTTTTGATGGTTTGGAGAGTTTATTAAGAAGGAAAATCAAAATCTAATAAAATTTAAGTAGCTGATTTACAGTATTTTGTGGATATTATGCGGATTTTAACAGATTTTTTGTTTAATCTTTTACTTCGTTCGTTAAACGTTTCATACATTTGTTTAAGATTTAGATAAAATCATTAAACAATACTAATTATAACACTTAAAATATACAACATGACAGCAATAGAATTTAACACCAGAATAATGAACGAGAAAAGTTCGTTAAAAAACTTTGCCTTAAGTTTAACACGTAATAATGATGATGCCTTGGATCTTTTACAAGACACTTATGTAAAAGCTATTTCGTACCGTACAAAATTTGAAGACAGTACAAATTTAAAGGCATGGTTGTTTACCATCATGAAAAACACATTTATTAATGCTTACCGCAGAAATGTAAAAACAAGAGCTTTAATAGTTAAAGGAGATGATATAGCATTAAACCGTGCGTTTAAACAAAACAGTTACGATCATAGCGAAAGCAGATTGAATGCAAAGGAGATCATTACACATATTGAAAAATTAGAAGATGATTATAAAGTACCGTTTACGCGTTATTATAATGGCTATAAATATGAAGAAATTGCGCAGGAATTAAAATTACCATTAGGCACCGTTAAAAGCAGAATATTTATTGCCCGCAAAACATTAATGGAAGCATTAAAACATTACAGAAATTAATACAATAATTAAATTTACTTTGCTAGAATAAAACCCTTCAATTAAAGAAGGGTTTTTTAATTATGGATGAACTAACTATTTTTTGGTTTAGAAGAGACCTGCGTCTGCAGGATAACGCAGGCCTTTATTACGCGTTGCGTGAAAACTCAAATGTATTACCAATTTTTATTTTTGATAAAACAATTTTAAACCAGTTAGAAGATAAATATGACCGACGCATTGATTTTATTCACCAGGCAATAGGCTCCATTCATGAAGAATTAACCAAAATAGATTCTTCACTTCACACATTTTACGACACGCCTTTGCAGGTTTTTAAAAAACTAATAAAGGATCATAAACTAAAGAACGTTTATACCAACCACGATTATGAACCCTATGCGAATGAACGTGATGAAGAAATAAAACATTTGTTAGAAGAAAATGGTATTGAATTTAAATCCTACAAAGACCAATGCGTTTTCGAAAAAGATGAAGTAACAAAAGATGACGGAAAACCCTACACCGTATTTACACCTTACAGCAACAAATGGAAAAAAAAATTAACCGCTTACTATTATAAAGCTTACCCTACAAAAAAATATTTTAAAAACTTTTCTAAAATAAAAGGTCCAAAAATACCCGAACTAAAAAGCATGGGCTTTAAAAAAACAGATATTGTTTTAAATAATAAAATAACGGTTAGCAACTTGTTACTTCAAAAATATAAGGAGCAGAGAGATTTTCCGGCAATTGAAGGCACGAGTAAACTCAGTATTTACCTGCGTTTTGGAGTGATTAGTATAAGAAGTTTGGTTCAAAAAAGTTTACCGCAAAGCGAAACCTGGTTAAACGAATTAATTTGGCGCGATTTTTATATGATGATCCTTTGGCACTTTCCACATGTCGCAAAAAATTCATTCAAAAAACAATACGATGCAATACCCTGGAGCAACAACGAAGAGAACTTTAATAAATGGTGTGAGGGCAATACCGGTTTCCCGATAGTTGATGCTGGCATGCGAGAGTTAAACGCTACAGGTTTTATGCACAACCGTGTTAGAATGATCGTAAGCAGTTTTTTAATCAAAGATCTTTTAATTGATTGGCGATGGGGCGAAGCCTACTTTGCACAAAAACTAAATGATTTTGACCTCAGCGCCAATAACGGTGGCTGGCAGTGGGCAGCAGGTAGCGGTTGCGATGCCGCACCTTATTTTAGAGTATTTAATCCAAACGAACAACAAAAAAAATTCGATCCAAAATTTGACTACATAAAAAAATGGATCCCTGAATTTGGCACATCAAAATATGCTTTACCAATTGTTGATCACGCAAAAGCAAGACTAACGGTTATAGCCCTTTACAAAAAAGTACTTACAGAAAATAAACAAATGGAAATGTTTTAAGGAAAAATTATCGCACCAATTTTATTATGTGCAATTTATCCATCACCCATATGATAGGGTAAGTTGGATCTACTTCCCACCACTTAGCAGCAAAGTTAGGCTTTGCGCCGGCTTGATGGTGATTGTTTTGAAATAACTCACCCATCAATAAAAAATCAATAAAAAGTGTGTTACGTGATTTGTCAGGACAATCAAAATTACGGTAACCGTATTTATGTCCTGCCCAATTTACAATAGCCCCTTGAATTGGTCCAATAAAAAAATGAATGGGTAATAATAAGAACATCCACCAATGTGTTGCAAAGGCAACGTAAAATGCAAAATATGCAACACCAAATGCAATACGTGTGATCCAGTTATCAGCAATTTTATCGATCACAGGATATTCAGGAAAATTACGATCAAATTTTTCTTCAACAACAACACGTTTGTTTAATACATCATTATAGATCTGACGTGTATGCATCATCATGTGGTATGCATCTTTAAAAAAATGAGGTGTGTGAGGATCTTTCTCTGTATCGCTATAGGCATGGTGCATTCTATGCAAAATTGCATATGCGCGCGCATTCAAGTAAGATGAACCTTGAGCAACCCAGGCAAAAATGTAAAAGAATTTTTCCCAGAATTTATTCATCGTAAACATTTTGTGTGCAGAATAACGATGTAAAAAAAACGTTTGACCAAAAAGAGAAAGGTACCAGTGCAGAATTAAAAATATTAAAATTATCATGTATTAATGTGTGTTAGTATGGTGTACAATATCAGTATATATTTCCAATAATTTAGTTAAAGCCTAACTGATTCTAATCATAAACAGTTAATACCCTTAATTGTTTCGTGTTTTGATCAAATAACGTTAAGAAAACAAAAACCCTTTACTTGGTGTAAAGGGTTTTTAATAATTCTTATTTATTTTTTATCCATTTAAAGCTTCAGCTCCACCAACGATCTCTAAGATCTCTTTGGTAATGGCGGCCTGACGGGCTTTATTATAAGTGATCTTTAATTCTTTTTGCATAGCTTGTGCGTTATCTGTTGCCTTGTGCATTGCTGTCATACGTGCACCGTGCTCACTAGCTACCGAATCTAACATCGCTTTAAAAAATTGTGTTTTAACAGAGCGTGGTATTAATTCGTTAATAATATTTTCTTGATCTGGTTCAAAAATATAATCTGCCTTAGCTGAAGATGAGCTTTCAGATTTAGTAGCTACCAAAGGCAATAATTGTTCTTCGGTAGCAACTTGTACAGCTGCATTTTTAAATTGATTGTAAACTAAAACCACTTTATCAAATTGCTTATTTAAAAAAGAATCCATTATCTTTTCTGCAGCAACTGAAGTTTTAGCAAAGTTTAATTTTTCAAACAGATCACTTGTATGACCCGGCAAATCTGTTCCGTGAGCATTATAAACAGTGTGTTTAAAAGCATCCTGAACTTTTTTACCGATAGCTAAAACAGTAATGTTGTAACCGGCATAATCATTCTTAATTAGCTGATTTGTTTTTTTAATGATATTAGAATTAAATGCTCCTGCCAAACCTCTGTTCGAAGAAATAGGAATAATCAATAAATTTTTTCCACCGGTATTACGAGCATAAACGTTTTCGCTTGCATCAACACTTGCGCTAACATTTTCCAAAAGTTCTTTTAACTTATTTGCATAAGGACGAATTTGGGTAATAGCATCCTGCGCACGCTTTAATTTAGCAGCACTTACCATTTTCATGGCGCTGGTAATTTGCATGGTTGAACCAACCGATACTATTCTATTTCTGACTTCCTTTAAACTAGGCATTTTTACAAAATTTTAAATGTTGAATTTTAAATACTAAATGATCTAAAATCTACAATTTAACATCTATTTAGTTATACTTTGCTGTTAATTCTTTTGCGCAAGCTTCTAAAGTATTTGTGATCTCATCGGTGTATTTTCCGGCTTTAAGATCGTTTAATACATTTTTATGTTTGCGCTCTAAAGTATCTAAATAATCTTTTTCAAATTCACGAACTTTATTTACAGGAACTGTTCTTAATAAATTTTTAGTACCTAAATAAATAATAGCAATTTGTTGCTCAACACGGAATGGTGAGAACTGACCTTGCTTTAATATTTCGGTGTTACGTGAACCTTTATCTAATACCGATTTTGTTGCAGCATCCAAATCAGAACCGAATTTAGAGAACGCCTCTAACTCACGGAATTGTGCCTGATCTAATTTTAAAGTACCGGCAACTTTTTTCATTGATTTAATTTGAGCATTACCTCCAACACGTGATACAGAAATACCTACGTTAATTGCCGGACGAATACCTGAGTTAAATAAATTTGACTCTAAGAAAATTTGTCCGTCGGTAATAGAAATTACGTTTGTTGGAATGTATGCAGAAACGTCACCCGCTTGAGTTTCAATAATTGGTAAAGCAGTTAATGAACCACCACCTTTTACTAAATGCTTAATAGATGCAGGAAGATCGTTCATGCTTTGAGCAATTGCATCATTCGCATTGATCTTAGCAGCACGCTCAAGTAATCTACTGTGTAAGTAAAACACGTCACCAGGATATGCTTCACGTCCCGGTGGACGACGCAATAATAATGAAACCTCACGGTAAGCAACAGCTTGTTTAGAAAGGTCATCAAACACGATCAAAGCCGGACGACCGGTATCTCTGAAAAATTCACCAATTGCAGCACCTGCAAATGGAGCGTAAAATTGTAATGGCGATGGATCTGCGGCACTAGCAGCAACAATTACTGTGTAAGGCATTGCACCATTCTCTTCAAGAACACGCACCACGTTTGCAACAGTAGAAGCTTTTTGTCCAATTGCTACATATATACAGAACACAGGTTTTCCTGCTTCGTAAAATTCTTTTTGGTTAATGATCGTATCAATACAAACCGCAGTTTTACCAATTTGACGATCACCAATAACTAACTCACGCTGACCACGTCCAATTGGGATCATCGCATCGATAGCTTTGATACCTGTTTGTAATGGCTCAGTAACCGGTTGACGGTAAATAACACCAGGAGCTTTACGCTCTAATGGCATTTCGTAAGTAACGCCTGTAATAGGACCTTTTCCATCAATTGGATTTCCTAAAGTATCAACAACACGGCCTAACATTCCTTCTCCTACTTTTAGAGAGGCGATACGACCAGTACGCTTAACAGGACTGCCTTCGCTAATTCCCGCACTTGGCCCTAATAATACGGCACCAACGTTATCTTCTTCAAGATTTAATACAATTGCTTGTAATCCTGTTTCAAATTCAATTAACTCACCAGATTGAACTTTAGATAAACCATAAATACGAGCAATACCATCACCCACTTGTAATACAGTTCCTACTTCTTCTAATTCAGCTTCGCTTTTAAAGCCGCTTAATTGTTGTCTTAAAATTGCAGATACTTCTGCCGGTTTTATTTCAGCCATTTTATTTGGAATTCAATTATTAATTATTGCTAGGTATATATTTATTACTTAATAAATTCTTTCTTAGATCATTTAGTTTGCGCTTTACACTTTGGTCTAATTGCTTATCACTAATAGATAAAACAAATCCACCTAAAATTTCAGCATCAACTTTTTCAACCAACTCAACTTCTCCCGCACCTGCAGATTGTTTTACAATTTCTAACACACGGCTTTTTAAATTAGAATCTAAACCGGTTGCTGTTGTAATAACCGCAGTGGTAATGTGTTTTGTAGTTTTAAACTGCTCATCGTAAGCTACAGCTATCTCAGGAATGTAAGATTCGCGGCGTTTTTTTGATAATAAGGTTAAAAATGATAATGATAGTTTTGAGATCTTCCCGCCAAAAACAGCATTAAGAACTTCAACTTTTTTATCCGTTTTAACGATAGGGCTATTTAGTAAAACAACAAAATCGTGATTTTCATCACAAACCTGTTTTACAGTTTTCATGTCTTTTCTGGTTTCCTCTAACTGTTTGTGTTCAACAGAAAGATCGATCAGAGACTTTGCATATCTTGAGGCAACTATCATTCTTAGTTCAAGTTAACGTCTTTCATTAAATTATTTACCAATGCCTTTTGTTTTTCATCAGAAGACAATTCGCTGCGTAATATTTTTTCAGCGATCTCGATCGATAAAGTAGCTACTTGATTTTTTAATTCTGTAACAGCAGCATTTTTTTCGTTGATGATCTGCTCTCTTGCTGTTGCTAAAATTCTATCTGCATCTTTTTGTGCTTTAGATTTAGCTTCATTAATGATCGCATCTTTCGCATCACGCGCTTCTTTAATTAAAGCATCGCGTTCGTTACGAGCTTCTGCTAATATCTTATCGTTATTAGCTCTTAATTCACGCATATCATTTAATGCGCTCTCAGCACTTGCTAATGCTTTTTCAATTCCCTCTTCGCGTGTTTTAATTGCGTTTAATATTGGCTTCCAGGCAAATTTTCCTAATAAGATCAATAATAAAATAAAGGTAATGGTTGTCCAAAATATTAAACCAACTGCCGGCTCTATTAAACTTGCTGAAATAAATAAGTTCATTGTATTTTGTTTTAGTTTTTGTTCTTTTAATTCTTTACCAAATAATTTAAACCAAAGCCATTACCAACCGTAATAGCTTTGGTTTGTTTTGTTGAAGCTTCTAATTATTTCATTAAAGCAACTACTACACCGAATAATGCAACACCTTCTACAAGGGCTGCTGCGATGATCATAGCTGTTTGAATTTTAGAGGTAGCTTCTGGCTGACGTGCAATTGCATCCATTGCGTGTCCACCAATTTGTCCGATACCGATACCAGCGCCTATTACTGCTAAGCCTGCTCCGATTGCTGCGATACTTCCTGTCATGTTTACTTGTTTTATTTGGTTATTAATTTATTATCTTTTTAAGATCAATTAGTGTTTTACAACTAATTTCTCGTCATCATCATTATGTCCGCCATCTTCATTATGATCAGCAACTGCCGAACCAATAAATAAAGCGGTTAACATGGTAAATACATATGCTTGTAAGAATGCAACTAAACACTCTAACACATCAATAAATAAAGCAAACGCCACCGAAACCGGTGCGATATAAATTGATTTGAAAACAAATATTAATCCTACTAATGAGATAACAATAATATGTCCTGCAGTCATGTTAGCAAACAAACGGATCATTAAGGCAAAGGGCTTTGTTAAAATACCAACAATTTCAATTGGAATTAAAATTGGCCAAATAGCTTTTGGAGCATGTGGTAAAAAGATATGCGACCAGTAATTTTTATTACCATTAATATTAGTAATAATTAAAGTGGCAACAGATAATACCAAAGTAAAGGCAATATTACCCGTTAAGTTGGCACCAATTGGAATCATACCAAACACGTTATTAACTAATATCATAAAGAACACAGTTAATAAATAAGGTACATATTTATCAGAGCCATGACCGATGTTGCCTTTTGCAATATCATCACGCACAAAAGTAATAAGTGGTTCAAAAAATGATTGCTTGCCTTTTGGTGCAGAGGTTACACCTTGAGTTTTATATGACTTAGCAATTGATGTAAATAAGAAGAATAACAAAATGGCCGAAAAAAGCATTTGAGTGACATTTTTTGTGATAGAAATATCAAAAATACTTTCTGTAGGATCTTCAGAAATAACTTTTTCTTCAACTAACGAATAACCATTATAAGAAGCGTGACCATGTTCAAAACGACCAGATGAAAATACCTGTAAGCCTTTTGTTGAAGAATATAATATTATTGGTAACGGTAAAGCAACCGCATCATGCCCTTCGCCCCATAAATGCCAAGAATGAGAATCGGCAACGTGTTCTAAAGCGATGGAAGTAATATCAACCGGAGCATTTGGATCGTGTGCTTTTGCGGCATGTGCACCGGCAGCATGGCTTGAATCTGATACAGTTCCATGAGTTTCAGGCTCTATTGGCTCAGAAGCATTAAGATCAAAAGAAAGTGAGATAAATAGGGCAAATATTACAAAACAGATACTTGAAAATCTCTTGTATGTGCTAATTTCACTGGTCATTATGTATGTTTGAGTTTTAAAAGCTTTTAATTCGGGTGCAAATGTATGGGTTTTTTAATCAAATACAACACTATTTTAGATGAAATTTTGTTTTTAAAGCATCAATTTTTGGGTGATTTTTGTCGTGAATTACCAAAAAACTGCATTTACAGTTTTTAGTGGCTAAATTTGTCTTAAATTTCATCATCATTACACTACTATGAACTACTGGTTAATAAAATCCGAACCCTTTAAATACAGCTGGGAAACTTTTAAAAAAGACAAAAAAACAGGTTGGGATGGCGTGCGCAATTATGCGGCAAGAAACAATTTGCGCGATATGAAAAAAGGGGATCTGGCATTTTTTTACCATAGTAACGAAGGTTTAGAAATTGTTGGTATTGCTAAAGTGGTTAAGGAACATTACCAAGACCCAACCACCGAGGAAACAGCCTGGGTAGCTGTTGATTTTTCGCCTTACAAAGACTTTAAAAAACCGGTTAGCCTTGAAGTGTTAAAGAAAGACCCATTCTTTCATAACATGGATCTTATTAGACTTGCGCGCTTAAGTGTTGGAAAAGTAACCGAAACAGAATTTTTTAAGATCTGCGATTTAGGCGGGGTAACTTTAAAATAATTAAACTCTTAAATCTCAAGTTTATTTTCTTTATAGGTTGCCAATATCTTTGAAAAATTTTCAAATGGCAGGTCGTTATCCCATATGTAAGAGTTAAAAGCCAGACCGTAAAAGCCCAACCCTGCAGCTTTAGCAATAATTTGAGGAGATGTTCCTCCGCGTGCCACATAACGTTTGCCGCTGTTTTTAATGGCAGCTTTTACCCCTGCTTCATAAAAACCACTGTAAAACTCGCCCGTAAAACTATTAAACATAGTGCCAATTAATATATAATCAAAAGTATATTCTTCTTTATCATACACTTGCTGAAGACGTGAATAAGAACGACTTTTAGAAGTTTTGCCAAACTTAAATTTTAAGCGCTGTCTAACAAAAAAATATTTCCATTTTTTAGATAAATGCGTGCTGGTTAAATGAATACCCTTTAGATCAAACTTTAGCGCCAACTGGTGGTGAGAGTGTATTACAATATACTTATGAAAATGCTCCGGTATTTCATTTATATACTCTATCATTTGCTTGGTAGAGTATTTTGGTTTTCTCAAATGTAAATTGGTTAATCCACATTCAAACATTTTAGTAATCAAACTTATTTCATCCGGCACCTCTTTAGAAGATGTTATTACAAATAATTTCATATAGAGGCGTTAGACATTTATATTAAAAACACTTACTGATTTCAGTTAATAAAAATACATTTTTTTCTAATGCATTACCAATTACAATCATATTTGCTCCGGAATTTATTACCTCCTTCACTTTTATAACTGAATCCAGACCTCCACCAACGATTAATGGCAATGTTACTTCCTTTTTTACACTTTTTATCAGAGTAGAGGTTATGGTTTTTTTTGCGCCGCTTCCTGCTTCCAAATAAATGGCTTTAAAACCCAATTGCTCGGCGGCCAAAGCGGTATTAATAACTTCAGCTTTATTTTTTGGATCTAATGGTAATGTATTAGTTACTTTTTGCGTTGTTGATAATGCGCCGCCATCTATTAATAAATACGCTGTTGGTAAATAGGGCAGCTTCATTTTTTTTATGATCGGTGCCGCGGTAATATGTTTACTAATAAGGTAATCAGGATTTCTGCCTGATAATAAACTAAGCAATAATAACCCATCTGCGGCCTTGGATAATTGCGTTTCGTTTCCGGGAAAAAGAATTACAGGTATGTTAGAGATCTTTTTTATGGCGCGAATTGTTTTTGTTACATCGCCGGTTTCTAATTTACTTCCTCCAACCAAAAAACAAGCGGTTTTACTTTTATTTGCAAGATGAATTAACTCCGGATCAAATTTATCAGGATCGATAAGTACTGCCAATAAAGGCTTTTTTGAAGCATTAAGCTTTTTTATAAGTTCTTTAAAGTTCATTTAAAACGTATACCAATTTATACCCGTCCAGGTTTTCACTTCTTAATTTGTAACGTTTTTTAAAACTTCCAATATCAATTTTACCAAAAATATCAGCGCCATCAAAATCCTCAATAAATAAATTTTTTATAAAATCAACTTCTTTCAATCCGTATACTTTATACAAAGCTTCTTTTGCGCCCCAAATAGTAATTAATCGTTCAATATGATCTCTGGCAAATGTTAGTTCTGTTGGATTTAAAAATTTATGTTGGATCTTTAATATTTTATCACGTATTAGTTCAATATCAATGCCCGTGCTTTGATTTTCATTAATAATGACCGCTAATTTATCGTGTGAGTGCGAAATTGAAATATGTTCTGTTCTTCCCTTTAAAAAAGGTTTATTAGCGCGTGTATACTCAAGCTCAAATTCATTTGTTTTCAATAACTCACCCAGTAAAAAAAGGCTGCCGGCCTTCTCCAGGTCACGTTTTAACAAATTTAAATGCCCTTGCCCAAAATCTTTAAGGTCTAAAATTCCTATAGAGGTGGTTGGGCTTATTTTTCTTATGTTAATCACAAATAATTAGTTGAGAATTACAAACTTATGACTTATCTTTGTATTCCTTAAAAATAAATAATTAAAAACATAAATAACATGTCAGTTACAGCAACAAAGTACGTACAAAGCAAAGTTAAAGATATGTCTTTAGCTGAGTGGGGTCGCAAAGAAATTAAATTAGCCGAGGAAGAAATGCCGGGCTTAATGTCACTTCGTAAAGAATACGGTGCAAGTCAACCATTAAAAGGTGCTCGCATTGCAGGTTGTTTACATATGACCATTCAAACAGCAGTATTAATTGAAACGCTTACAGCTTTAGGTGCAGAAGTTACCTGGAGTTCATGTAATATTTTCTCAACTCAAGATCATGCAGCAGCAGCAATTGCAGCAGCAGGCATTCAGGTTTATGCTTGGAAAGGTATGACCGCAGAAGAGTTTGACTGGTGTATCGAACAAACATTATGGTTTGGCGAAGACCGCAAAGCTTTAAACATGATCTTAGATGACGGTGGTGATTTAACAAACATGGTATTTGATCAATACCCTGAGTTAGCTGCGGGCATTAAAGGTTTATCTGAAGAAACTACTACAGGTGTACACCGTTTATATGAGCGTATGGCTAAAGGTACTTTATTGTTACCTGCTATTAACGTTAACGATTCGGTTACTAAATCTAAATTTGATAATAAATACGGTTGTCGTGAGTCGTTAGTAGATGCTATTCGTAGAGCTACAGACGTTATGATGGCAGGTAAAGTTGCTGTTGTTGCAGGTTATGGTGATGTTGGAAAAGGTTCTGCTCA
>JALHPG010000020.1:0-1367 GCA_022842625.1 Bacteroidia bacterium
AATATTGAATACATTCAGTTTTGGATGATGGATCCTTTTAATGAGGATTATAACAAAGACACTTATTCTGGCTTTAATAAGGACTCTTTACCTACTGGTGATATGTACATCAACTTAGGAAACATTTCAGAAGACATTGTAAAAGACGGGCGAATGGTTTATGAAAATGGTATTCCTGGCACGTCTTCTTTCTCAAATAATTTGCCAATTGACACGAACAATGTTGCCAACATTCCATTAATTCCGCCAACAGTAAATGCATTTTCTCAGGATAATAACGATCGTGGGTTTCAGGACGTTGGTTATGATGGTTTAAATGATGAAGGGGAAACAGACCGTTTTAGAGCCGCCATTGCCGATATGCAGGCCGGTTCATTTAGTCAGGCGGCTAAGGATGCCTTCTTAAATGACCCTTCTACCGATAAATATAATTTTTTTAGAGATGATGATTACGATGCAGCGCAAGCAAGTACCTTAGATCGTTATTCAAAGTATAATAATCCTGAAGGGAATTCACCCACTGAAGCTCAATACAACAACGCAAATCCTAACGGAGGTAATTATTCTACTGCTGCAAGTAATTTACCGAATATAGAAGACGTAAATAGAGATAATACATTAAGCGAAACTGAGAATTATTATCAGTACCACATTAAAATCAGTCCAAACGATATTAATCAAGCTTCTGTCGGTACAAACTTTTTAGTAGATGCCTTTAATGGTACTGCCGATTTTGGCGGCATTAATAAAAATGTAAAATGGTATCAGTTTAAAATTCCAATTTCTCAATTTGAATCTGTAGTTGGTGGAATTGAAGGATTTAACTCTATCCGTTTTATGCGTGTGTACATGAAAGGTTTTGAAAGACCGGTACTTGTGCGTTTAGCACGTTTTGAGTTAGTGCGTGCAGATTGGAGACGTTATGCGTATGATTTAAAGCAAACCGGAGAATATATTGCAAACGATGATAATTCTACAACTTTTGATGTTTCGGCAGTAAGTTTGCAAGAGAATGGCAATAAGACTCCTGTAAATTATGTTTTGCCTCCGGATATTCAGCAGCAACAAAATGTTCAAACAACCAATTTGGTTTTACAAAACGAGCAAGCTTTGCAGATAAGAGTTTGTAATTTAAAAGATGGCGACAGCAGAGCAATATTTAAAAATGTTGATCTAGATACACGTATGTTCAATAACATTAAAATGAATGTGCATGCCGAAAAACTAAATGATATTCCTTTAAATGACGGTGATCTAACTTTGTTTTTTAGAGTAGGTACCGATTATAATAATAACTTTTACGAATATGAAGTACCCTTAAAGCTTACCGCACAAGGAGTTTATGATCCTAATAGTATTGATGATCG
>JALHPG010000020.1:1377-40342 GCA_022842625.1 Bacteroidia bacterium
AGCGTTATGCTGTTTGGCCTGACGACAATGAAATTAATTTTAAGTTTAGTGATATTAGTGAAGTTAAGCGTTTGCGAAATGAAGATTTAGGTTATTTTAGTAATTTAAATCAGTTAAGTAAACCGTACGTTAAAGATTTTGGTGGCTACAAAATATCTGTGGTTGGTAATCCAAATTTAGGAACCATTAAAAGTGTGATGGTTGGTATCAGAAACGCAAAGGGTGTAGATAATTTAGCACACTGCGTTGAGGTTTGGGTAAACGAATTACGCTTAACCGAATTTATAAATAAAGGCGGATGGGCCGCTACAGCTCAGGTGCAGGCAAAATTGGCCGATCTGGGAATGCTATCATTGGCTGGAACATATAAAACTCCTTTTTGGGGTGGGGTTGAGCAAAAAATAAATGAGCGTAGTAAAGAAACCAATTTAAATTGGGATGTTAGTAGCACAACTAACGCCGGTAAATTTTTTCCAAACAAATGGAAAGTAACTTTACCAATTTTTTATAATTACGGACAAACAGTTGTAACACCTTTATTTAATCCAATTGATCCTGATGTGCGAATGACGGATTTTGAGAAAAGCGATTTCATCTCTGATGACAAAAAGAAAGATATAAAAGATCAGGTTTTGGATTTTAGTGAGCGGAAAGGTTTTAACTTAACCAATGTTAGAATTGATGGCTTTAAACGAAAAGGTGCAAAGCCTATGCCTTGGGATGTAAGTAACTTTGCTGTAACCTATGCTTATACCGAGTTGTTTAAGCGTAGTATAAACGTTGCTTATAATATCCAGCGTCAGTATCGCGGTAATATTCAGTATGCCTTTAGCTTACAAAACCCTTTCACCATAAAGCCGTTTGCTAAAATGAAAGTGTTTCAAAATAAATGGTTTGCTTTGATCAAAGATTTTAATTTACAATTACTACCAAACAGTTTTGGAACATCTGTTGATTTTAATAGAAGTTATGCAGCGCTAAAAAACAGAGATATCACAAGTTTTTATGCGGGGGCTACAAATTTTGAGAATCCGATCTTGGTAAATAAAAATTTCTTGATAAATCGTTCATATAATTTACGTTGGGATTTAAGTAAGGCTATAAAATTTGATTATATGGCTAGTAATGAAGGCCGTATTTTAGAGCAATATGGCGAAGTGTTTAAAGAAGATAAAGCATTTCGAAATGATGTTGTTAGTACATTTATGAATGGAAAAATTGATACTTTAACTAAACAACGTATCGGAAAATTTGGTGAGAATACCATGTATCGTCAACAAATGAATTTAAATGTAAACGTGCCTTTAAACAAGATTCCGCTTCTAGATTTTTCTACTGTTACTTACAGATTTGGAGGAACCTATACATGGCAGCGTAGGCCTTTTGCTGCTAACGATAGTATTGGTAACACTATTCAAAATACTAACTCGCACAATATTACAGGTAATTTTAATTTAGTTCAATTGTATAATAAGATCCCTTATTTTAAACGTTTAAATTCTAATCAAGGTAAAAACGCACCCCTAATAAAACCAGGCAAAGGCTCTACAAGTGCTAGCAGCGCCGCAGATACAACTAAAAAGAAATCGAGCGATAATAATTTTAAGGATATTGGTGAGTTTTTGGCAAGAGGTATAATGATGATCAAAAACATTTCGGTGAGTTATCAATTACAAGGCGGACAAGCATTACCTAATTTTTTACCGAGTTCACAATATGTTGGTATGGATTTTGGAGCAAACCAAGCACCCGGATTTTTATTTACAACCGGTTTGCATGATGATAATATAAGACAGAACAGCGCTAAAAACGGATGGCTATCAACACTCCCGCTTCAAACCACGCCTTATGTAGTTTCTAAAAACAAAACCTACACCTATCGCTCGAGTGTTGAGCCGCATGGTAGTTTAAAAATTGAGCTAAATGGTAATTATACAAAGTCAAGCAGTATAAGTGAGTACATGTTATATGATCCTGCAAATGCTTTGGCGGGAGACAATGGATTTGTGTTTAATCAAAGTAGGAATGAAACGGGTAATTTTAATATTTCTACGTTTACGTTCTTTAGATCTTTCGCAGATAAAAGTTCTGATGTAAAATCTTCTTTGTTTGATGAGTTTAGAGCAGTTAGATTTGACGTGGCAAAAGAATTAGGTGCCGCCAATGCTGCTTCACCAACTAATCCTTTAGGTTCTACGGGACAAATTCAATATGTAAATTCACAAAGTGTAACAGTAAGTTATATAGATGGTTATCAAGATAATCAGCAGGACGTTTTACTTGGCGCATTTTATAGAACCTATACAGGAAGAAATATAAAAAAATACAGCACCAGAAATATTTTTCCAACTACACCATTGCCAAACTTTACTATTAACTGGGATGGTTTAGGTAAGTTGTCTGTTTTTAAGAAAACCTTCAGAAGTATCACTGTACGTCATGGTTACAGAAGCAGTTATAATATTAGTGGTTTTTCAAACAATATTTTATTTACAGGAACAGGTGATCAATCAATAGATAGAGCTCCAATTGCTGTTTCATCGGGTACAACGGCTTTAAATTCAAACTTTGTGCCTTATTATAATATTAATGCTGTTACAATCACAGAGGCCTTTGCTCCATTAATAAAGTTCGACTTTCAATTTGTTAAACAGGGTTGGAGTGCCAATGTTGAAACTAAGCGTGATAAAACAACCAGCTTAAATATTACAGGCCCGCAAGTGATAGAAACTAAAGGACAAGAATACGTTGTTGGTTTAGGGTATATGTATCCTAAATTAAAAATTAAAGGTTTACAGATACAAGGCAAGGTTTTAGAAAGTAATTTAATGATTAAATTAGATGTGAGTTATAGAAGAAACCTTTCTGTTATTCGCAGGGTGTCTGATGGTATTAGCATTCCAACAGGTGGAACAGATATCATAACCCTTCGTTCTTCTGCCGATTATCAATTAACCCCAAACATCAATTTAAGATTGTTTTATGATTGGATCAGAACCAAGCCGCAAACATCAGCATCTTTCCCAACAGCTAATGCTACTGGTGGATTTAGTTTAAGGATCAACTTCCAATAGGATTGGGGCTAATAAATATCAACTTTCGGCAAAAAAGTATTTGATAATTCAAACAAACAATTACATTTGTAGCTCAAAAAAATACTAATATGAATTTTCCAGCAGATTTAAAATACACAAAAGACCACGAGTGGGTAAAAATTAACGGTAGCGAAGCTACGATCGGAATTACTGATTTTGCTCAACGTGAGTTGGGAGATATCGTTTATGTTGATGTGAACACTATTGGTGAAACAGTAGAAAAAGAAGCTGTTTTTGGAACAGTAGAAGCAGTAAAAACTGTGAGTGATCTTTTTATGCCGTTAACAGGAGAAGTGTTAGAGGTAAATAAAGATATTGACTCTGCACCTGAAAGTGTAAACGCTGATCCTTATGGAAAAGGTTGGATGATCAAAATTAAATTTACAAACGCTGCAGAATTAAATGAATTACTTAGCGTTGAAGATTATAAAAAATTAATAGGCGCATAATTTTTGCGTTTAAAATTTAAAAACCCTTTCTTGTTTTACTCGAAAGGGTTTTTTATTGCATTGAAAAGCAGATGTCTCGTGCCTCGACATGACAGAACTCTTGTCATCCCGACGAAGGAGGGATCTGAGAAAAGTTTATTACAAATAATGCCCCTTCCTCAGCATGACAGTTTGATTGTCATTCCGACGAAGGAGGGATCTTAATAAAAAAATACATTTGAAAAATCTTATTTATAAAAACAGTCCCGTTTTTGCATTTATATGGGCGACCATTATTTTTGCTTTATGCGCAACACCCGGCCAGTTTATTCCCAACGCTAACTGGCTTGAGTTATTAAGCTTTGATAAATGGGTTCACGCAAGTATGTTTTTTATATTATGTACTTTATTATTTTTAGTAGTATTAAAATACGATCTGTCAAAATTATGGATGATCGTCTTTTTTGTTTCTGGTGTTTTATATGGCGGACTATTAGAAGTAATGCAAGCCAAATGTTTTACTAACCGTAGTGCCGATTGGCAAGACTTTGTGGCCAACTCCTTTGGGTGTGTGGTTGCCATTCTTGTTTTTAAAAAATTGAAAAAGACCTTTGTTAATTCAACCGTAAATTAATATTTCGTCCCTACGGGACTTTTTCATCCGTTTTGTTTTTCATCTAAAGATATTTAATCCCTAAGGGATAAAAGATAAGTGTTTTAAAAAACAGACTTGTCCCATAGGGACAAAATATTTATAGAAAGAAATCGTTTAGTTTAGAAGTCCCGTAGGGACGATATAATTGCACGGAAAAACAGTGTAGGCGAGCGTATGTTCAACCTATCTGAATATAATTAGAAAACAAAAAAGCCCCTTTCAAATGCATGAAAGAGGCTTTTAAAATTTATAAAAATAATTACACAGTAACTTTTTCGCCTTTTAAAACAGCAGCCATTGTTTTACCAATTTCTGCAGGGCTTTCGCATACAAAAATTCCACACTCACGCATAATTGCCATTTTAGCTTGTGCTGTATCTTCAGCACCACCAACAATTGCACCGGCGTGACCCATTGTACGACCTTTTGGAGCAGTTTGTCCGGCAATAAAACCAACAACCGGTTTTTTATTTCCATTAGCTTTTATCCAACGAGCAGCTTCTGCTTCGTAGTTACCGCCAATTTCACCTATCATAACAATAGCTTCAGTTTCAGGATCGTTCATTAATAATTCAACAGCATCTTTAGTTGGCGTTCCAATGATCGGATCTCCTCCAATACCAATAGCAGTAGTAACTCCTAAGCCAGCTTTCGCAATTTGATCAGCAGCTTCGTAAGTTAACGTTCCACTTTTTGAAACAATACCAATTTTACCTTTTTTAAATACAAAACCAGGCATGATACCAACTTTTGCTTCGCCGGCAGTAATTACACCCGGGCAATTTGGCCCTATTAAACGACAAGCTTTTCCTTTTAAATATTCTTTTACATAGATCATGTCTTTAACAGGAATACCTTCAGTAATACAAACAATTACTTTAATTCCTGCATCAGCAGATTCCATAATAGCATCAGCAGCAAACGCAGCCGGTACAAAAATGATCGATACATCAGCACCAACTTTTTGAACCGCATCTGCCACAGTATTAAAAACAGGACGATCTAAATGGGTTGTACCACCTTTACCTGGTGTAACACCACCAACTACATTGGTTCCATATTCTATCATTTGGCCCGCGTGAAAAGTTCCTTCGCCACCGGTAAATCCTTGTACAATTACCTTTGAATTTTTATTTACTAATACTGACATAATCTTAATTTTTGAGTTACGAATATACCTACTAATTTGCATTTTACCAATAAAATAAACGGCTATAAAATTTTAATAATTTTAATCTAACATTTACTTCAAAAAAGCTACCTTGAAGCCCTAATTGGAAAATTTCATAGAATTATATACAGACGGCGCTGCGAGCGGAAACCCTGGTCCGGGTGGCTTTGGGGTGGTTTTAAAGTTTAAGCACCACCGAAAAGAAATGAGCGCCGGCTTTAAATTAACCACCAATAACCGAATGGAATTATTGGCTGTAATTGTGGGTTTAGAGAGTGTTACCAATAACGACCTGCCGGTTAAGGTCTATTCAGACAGTAAATACGTGGTAGATTCTATTAATTTAAAGTGGGTTTTTGGCTGGCGAAAGACCGGTTTTAAGAATAAGGCCAATGTTGATCTTTGGCAGCGTTTTTTGCGCATATATGATTCGCAAAAACATCAATTTTTTTGGGTAAAAGGCCACGCTAGTAATACAGAGAATAACCGATGCGATGAATTAGCGGTTATGGCTTCAAAACAATCAAATTTACCCAGAGATGAGGGTTATGATGCCATTAAAAGAGGCGAACCGCTCGATTAAAAAAATTAACCACATAGATACATAGTGATAAAACATAACCTATAGTAAATATAGCGTTAACATAGTATTTTTTCGCCTTGGCAAAAAAAACCTATGTTCCCTTTTTTTTCTTTTAAAATTCTATGTTTCTATGTGGTAAAAAAGATCATTTCCCATTATTGATATACACTCTGCCTTCTCGCCAATAATCAACAGCTGTATAATAAGGATCTTTAAAAAACTGCGAGCGTTCTAAAATATAATCGTTATCACTAAAAGGATTTGGTGTTTTATTAAATACAAAACGTGTTGAATTCGGACTATTTTCAGGGCCATACACCCATATTTCGGTTTTACTGCTTTTATAAATATTGGTTGGTGTGCCAAAAATAATAAATATCATTCCTCTATCTGTTTTCCAGCCTTGTGTGTAGCTGGTGTAATACTTATTTGCTTCTTTAACTCTACCGTAATACTTTTTTAATAATTCTCTTGCACGTTCTTTACTGCCGGCAATGGTTATCCAAAAATTATCAATGGCTGCTTTTTTATCGGTTGATGCTTTACACGAATCAAATTCTGCTTTACTCATTAAATACCGTGTGCAATTGATCATCTCATCACTATTACTTACTCCCGGAAAAGTTTTATCATAAGTATACAATGTTAAACCTTCGGTAAAGTTTGGATTTGGTGTAATATGCAAAAATCCGTAGCGTGGCATGGTGAGTTGAAATTGATTTGTACTAAGATCCATTTTAAAAATACTATCCGGCTTATATTTAAATTCATCCGGAACCTTTGTGGAAAAAGGCGGGAGGGCAGGACCAAATTCTTTAAAAAAACAATTTACTGTTATTTGAGTGATCGACGGGTTTGAGAATTTAACCACCACGGTTTCATCTTTTAAAAAATTTGTTTTGAAGGAAATAGAATTGTTGTGTGTGATTAAAAAATTTTGTTCGGTAAAATTATTTTTTTTGTAAATATTTAAACCTTTATTGTATTTTATTTTCTTATTTAGATCGTATACCTGAATGTCTAAATAGTAGTTAGCGTTGTTTTTTGCCTTTAAACTAAATTTAGAGATAATTGATTTAATTTCAACAGTTTCATTGGCTCTATCAATAAGGTAGTATGAGCTACTGTCTATTATTTTTTTCGAATTTGGTTCGGCTAATAGTTTATAAGAGATCTTTAGGTCGGCATAAAATGCAAAGGTTGTATCGGGTCGTTTGTAAATTAAATTTTCATTTTTTATTTCTAAATAACTTGTGGTAATGCTATCATTAATATGATAGGCAACGGCATTAACTTCCAGTAGTTCACTATCTGGATTAACAAGACTTTTTGTGGGTTTTGAGATAAATTGTTTTTTTGTAGCACAATTTACAGCTACAAAAAGGATAACCACAACAATTATTTTATTTATAAAACAATTCACTCTTCCAAAGTTAACCAATAAAAACTATCTTTGTTTAACATGTCATTAAAAATAAATATCTGGAGAATTATTGGTCTTTTAGCCCTAGTTGCTTTTGCCTTTTTATTTTTTAAGATCGTTATCTACATTGCTATTTCGTTTGTTTTGTTTTTGATCGGCTATCCTTTAACCTACAGATTAAAAACAATTAAATTTGGTAAGTATTATATGCCGGATACTTTGGCTTCGTTAATTACCATTTTAGTAATTGTTTCTTTAATTTTTTGTTTGTTTTTTCTTATTATACCTCCTTTAGTTACCGAGGTTAATTTTTTATCTGAACTAAATTTTTACGATGTATTTCATAATATTTTGGAGCAATTTCCGGGAATAAAAGCTTTATTGTTAAAGGTCGGGAACGAGGAAGATCTTAAACAAACCCTTTCTCTTAAGGTTAATGAATATCTTAATACTAAGAATATTAGTATGGCGGTTAATAATACCTTCCAATATTTTGGATCTATTTTTGGAGGAGTATTATGTGTTTTATTTATCACCTTCTTTTTATTGAAGGATGAAAGGATCGTTAAGAATAGTTTAATTACGATTGCCCCGGCAGGAGTTGAAAAAGAAATGCGTGACGTTTTGCGTATCACTAAAAAAATGTTGAGCCGGTATTTTGTTGGTTTATTTATTGATATGTTCATTGTTGGAGGATCTGTTTTTTTATTCCTGACTCTTTTTGGAATTAAGAATGCTTTAATTATTGCATTTTGTGCAGGGATTTTAAATGTTATTCCATATATAGGTTCTGCAATAACAATGATCATTGCTGTTATTTTAGGTGTAAGTGCTTGCATAAGTGCCGGAGCCTATGAGCAAATTGGTTCAACTATTTATACAATATTTTTTACTTTGTTCACTATTAACTTAGTGGATGGATTTATAATTCAAACTTATATTTTTTCAAATTCAGTTAAGGCGCATCCTTTAGAAATATTTATTGTAACATTAATGGCAGGCACTTTAGGGGGTATTTTTGGAATGATCATTGCCTTGCCGGTATACACCATTATAAGAATTATTGCCGGTGAATTTTTAAGTCACTTAAAATTCTTTCGTAAAATATCTCAAAACATAACGGATTAAAGTAATTTATGGAAACTACTTTTTCATTTTTAAAAAAATTAGAAGCCAATAACAATCGTGACTGGTTCGAAAAAAATAAACCTGCTTACCTAAAGGCTAAAGAGGAGTTTGAAGTGTTTGTGCAGCAAATAATCAATGGCATTGCTAAGTTTGATAAACGGATCTCCCCTGATTTGCAGGCTAAAGATTGCACCTTTAGAATTTATAAGGATGTGCGCTTTAGTAAAGACAAAACACCATATAAAAATAACATGGGCGCAAGCATTAATCCCGGTGGAAAAAAATCGTTAGTGGCAGGCTATTATTTTCATTTACAACCAGAGGGAAGTTTTTTAGCTGGCGGTGTTTATATGCCTGAACCCGAAATGCTAAATGCTATTCGTCAGGAGATTGATTATAACTCTGCACCACTTTTAAAAATTTTAAAATCAGCATCGTTCAAAAAATATTTTAAAGGATTGGATGAAGAAGGCGCTTTAAAAACCGCACCAAAAGGCTATGACAAAGAACATCCGCTAATTGATCTTTTGCGCAACAGACATTTTATTGCGAGCCATGCTTTTACGAATAAACAGGTGTTAGATAAAAATGCCGCCAAAGAAATAGTTGCAGGCTTTAAAGCTATGCATCCATTTTTAGAGTATTTGAGAGCTGCAACTGAGAAGTAAATCTTGGTGGTTGAGCTTGTCGAAACCACAATTAATAATGTCTTGTAGTTTACTTCTTAAAGAAAAAATAAACAGCACCAATTAAAAAAACAAATCCAACTAAGTGGTTCCATTTTAAGGTATCTGTTTTAAAAAATACTAAAGTAAATATTACAAAAACCGAAATTGAAATTACTTCCTGAATAAGTTTTAATTGCCACATATTAAATGGCCCGCCATTTATTGAGCTGCCAATTTTATTTGCAGGCACCATTAAACTGTATTCTAAAAGAGCAATTCCCCAGCTAATTAAAATAGCAGATATTAAACCTGTGTGTTTTAAAAAGCTGATATCCTTATAGCGTAAATGCCCATACCAGGCAATGGTCATAAAAGTGTTGGAGGCGATCAATAATAATATAGTGCTTAAAGCTCTTGACATTTATAATCTATAATTTTTAATTTAAAATTATTAAAGTCCCGTATGTTTTCTAAATAATTTAATGGCTAGCGCCAATAAAACAATTCCAAATACTTTTTTAAGAATGGCTATGCCGCCAACGCCCAATAATTTTTCTAGCAAGCTAATATATTTTAAAACAAAATAAACGATCACCACATTAATAAAAATGGCAATTATTATTGATAACAAATTATACTCTGCCCTTATAGAAAGTAAGGTTGTAAGGGTTCCTGTTCCTGCAATTAGCGGAAATGCCAATGGAACAACCGATGCGGTTGCGGGTAATTCATCGCGATAAATTTTTATTCCCAAGATCATTTCAAGTGCTATAAAAAAAAGCACGAACGATCCGGCAATTGCAAAATCTTCTACTTTAATGCCAATAATGTTTAAAATACTTTGTCCGATAAACAAAAAAACCAGCATTATTACTAGCGAAACCCATGATGCTTTAAACGAATCAATACTGCCTGCACTTTGTTTTAAATTAATAACAACAGGTATAGAGCCAATGATATCAATAACAGCAAACAAAACGGTAGTTACCTTTAATATTTCTATGATATCAAAAACGAGGTTCATAAGTGCAAAAGTAAGTCTTTCTTAATTAAGCCGCAAAACCAATTAAGTGTCAATTTATTTCACTTTTGTAATTAGTTTCTTTAATTTTAGTTGATTAAGTAAAAGCTTTCAATGATATGAAGATACTTTGAAGGATTAACACTATCAAAGTTCTATAATTAAAAAAAATAATGTTAAAAACCAAAACTAAAAAATTACCAACCCCAAAACATCTTGTATCTAAAATGTTTAAAAGCGTTTTAGCCGGTATGGCAGTAGTGATTTTTTCTATAATAATTGGCATGGTTGGTTACCACTATTATTTTGATTTGGCTTGGGTAGATAGTTTATACAACGCGAGTATGATCTTAACAGGAATGGGGCCGGTTGACAGAGCGCCAAGTGATAGTGGAAAAATTTTCGCTTCGTTTTATGCCATTTATAGTGGCGTTGCATTTTTAACCTCGGTGGCTGTTATTATTTCACCGCTTGTGCATCGTTTTTTGCATAAGTTTAGAATTGATGTTGAAGAGTAATGGCAAATGTTTTAATACTTTGTGATCATCGTCCAAAACGCTCACCTAGCCAAAGATACAGGTTTGAGCAGTATTTGCCATTTTTAGAAGAGAACGGTTTTAATTTTACATTTTCTTATTTGTTGAACGAAAAAGATGATGTTCTTTTTTATTCTAAAGGCAACTTTTTAAGTAAGGTGTTTGTTTTAATTAAATCGGTTTTTATTCGTTTGATTGATTCTTTTCAATTTAAAAAGTACGACATTATTTTTATTCAACGCGAAGCCTCTTTTTTAGGGACTTCTTATTTTGAGAAACGAGCATATAAGTCAGGTGCCTACGTGATCTTTGATTTTGATGATAGTATTTGGTTAGCGGATACCAGTCCGGGAAATAAAAAATGGGAATGGATAAAAAAGCCCGAAAAATTTTATAAAAATGTTTCTTATGCGCATTGTGTAATTGCTGGTAATGCTTATTTGGCAGACAAAGCAAGAGCAATTAATAAAAACACCATCGTAATTCCAACTACTATAAATTCTGATTGGCATACGCCTAAAAAAGAACATCGCGATAAAAAATTGATCACCATTGGCTGGAGCGGGAGCATAAGCACAATTAAACATTTCGAATTACTGGTTCCGGTTCTTTTAATAATTCAAGAGAAGTATAAAAATAAAATTAAGCTCAAAGTCATCGGCAATAAATTTTATTCGCATCCGCAGTTGCATGTAGAAGCAGTTGAATGGAACGAAAATACCGAGGTAAATGAATTAAACTCTTTAGACATTGGATTAATGCCCTTACCAAATGATGAATGGGCGAACGGTAAATGTGGCTTAAAAGGCTTGTCATACATGGCTTGCGGTGTTCCAACCGTAATGAGTGCTGTAGGCGTAAATAAGGATATTATTAAAAACGGCGTTAACGGGTTTTTAGCAACTACCGATGAAGAGTGGGTAAAAATATTGTCTGAATTAATTGAGAACCCAGAATTAAGAGCTGAAGTTGGCAGTAAAGGAAGAGAGACTGTTGTTAAGGACTATTGTGTTAAAGCGTATAAAAATAAATATTTAGAAGTGTTTAAAAATGCTAAATCATCTCGATAATTATTTTTTCTCTTTGGAGGAACCTCACAGAAGTTGTTTATTGTTTTTACGCCATTATATTTTAGAGCATTCACAAGAATTAAGTGAACAATGGAAATTTAACACACCGTTTTACTATTATAAGGGTAAATGGTTTTGTTATATCTCTTACCATAAAAAAACGAAAAAAATTTACCTAGCTTTTATTTTAGGATATAAAATGAAGCATAAAAAATTAGTAAGCGAGGGCAGAAAACAAATTAAAGTTTTTTATATCGATCCCGAAAAGGATATTGATGTTAAAAGTTTAAAAGCGATGCTTAATGAGGCGTGTAAGTTTTACAAATAGATCTTTACTTGATAGCTTTTAAACTCAGGTCTAAGCTTTTAATATGGTGCGTTAAGGCGCCAATTGAAATAAAATCAACGCCGCATTTAGCATAGTCGGCAATGTTTTTTTCTGTTATTCCGCCCGATGATTCAACTTCAAATTTACCCTTAATTAATTTTACGGCTTCTAAAGTTTGTTTGGGAGTATAGTTGTCTAACATGATGCGTTGAACACCACCGTGTGCTAAAACTTTTTTCACATCATCCAGGTTACGTGTTTCAACTTCAATGGCCAGTTTCTTTTTTGTTTTTTTTAGGTAACTGTTTGCGGCGTCTATTGCCTCAACAATACCACCGGCAAAATCAATGTGATTATCTTTTATTAAGATCATATCAAATAAACCATAACGGTGATTAGCGCCTCCGCCAATTACTACAGCCCATTTTTCAAAAAAGCGAAAGCCCGGTGTTGTTTTACGTGTATCAATTACTTTTGCTTTAGTGCCCTTACAAAGTGTTTGTAAATGATCTGTTTTAGTAGCAATACCGCTCATGCGCTGCATGATGTTTAAAACAAGACGTTCAGCCGTTAAAAGTTTTTGAGTGTTGCCTTCAATAATAAAAGCAATATCACCCTTTTTAACGCGGGCACCATCTTTAATAAAAACTTTAAGTTTAAAATTTTTGTCTACCTGTTTAAATATCTTTTCGGCTGCCGTAAGTCCTGCAATGATCCCATCTTCCTTTACTAACAAATGCATTTTACCTTTATGGTTTTTTGGAATTGTAGCCAAAGAAGTATGATCGCCATCGCCAACGTCTTCAATAAAAGAGTCGAGGATAAATTGTTTGAAATTAAAATGCTTTTGGTGGAGTTTAATAAAATCAGTCATTATCGTTCTCTATTCGAAATTGCGCAATTAAATTTTGTCTCAATAGAATTGAAACTCTAAACTTACCGTTACTTGTTTCTAAAGTACCGGTAATATATTGCGCGCCGTTGTTTACAGAACTAACATGACTAGACGAGAAAGCCTTAACGGGATGTTTTTCAAAAAAGAAATTTAAATTGGCCTCTGCCTGAGATTTACTCAATACATCTTCCTGATTGATGATCTTTATAGAAACTTTTTCGTTAAAATATTTTACTAATTCACTTGATTTACCTTGCTTTAAAGCAGCGACAATTTCTTCGCTTGGTTCAACACCCGCAAAAAAGAAAGTAAAGATGAAATAAAAGATATTTATGGCTATTTTCATTTTATATGTATTACAAATTTAATAATTTTTTTGCACTTTTAGCAAATGAAGATCTTGTTACTTCAAATTGATAAAACGCAGGATAGTTATATAGCCGAGGGTATTGAAATATATACCAAGCGACTAAAGAACTATTGTACCTTTGAAATGGTTACAATTAATGTGCCAAAGGCCGTGAGGCAGCGCTCACATAATGAGCAAAAAATGGAGGAGGCAAAGCTTATTTTAGCCGCAATTTTACCTGAAGACCAGCTTGTTTTATTGGATGAAAAAGGAAAAGAGTATTCTTCTGTTCAATTTTCGAACTTCATTGCCCAAAAACAAAACGCTTCGGTAAAGCGTCTGGTTTTCCTTATTGGCGGGCCTTTTGGCTTTAGTGAGACGATTTACAACAGGGCAAATTTTAAGATCTCTTTGTCGCAAATGACCTTTTCTCATCAAATGGTGCGATTGTTTTTTGTTGAGCAGTTATACCGGGCTTATAGTATTTTAAAGGGAGAAAAATACCATCACGAGTAAGCGTTAAAAATCTATAAATTAATCAAAAAAGGTCCAGCTGATGCCAAATCTAAAGGCTCTGTCTGTTTGATAATAACCTTGTGTTAAGGCATAATTTGGTCCCGCAAAACCATACAGCGCATTTTCCACTTTTAAAAAGAACGAAACGGGGCGTATTCTAGCATTTAAATAAACATCTAAAAACGGGTAGGGTTCTGTTTTAAAACCTTCTTGTAAATAAAAAGCTTGTGTTGCCGGCATGTATCCATAAGAGTAAAATGATTGATATGCTTGCAGCTGGGCGCCAATTTGTAACTGAAGGTTATTTTTAAAAAGGATGCCGGTGTAAAACAATTTTGCTGTGCCCTGATTTTGCGGTAAGCGAACATAAGTTGTATTAGATGTATTTTGAAATACATAATTTAAGCCCACGCCAATATGTTTTAAAAACACTTTGGTAAAATTTAGTTTAACACCAATGTTTGTTAGAGGCTTAGAATATTGTTGCGGTAAGGCAACATTATCAAAAAATAAATAATTGGTGGTGTTCTGAATAAAAACAGATGACGAAATGTATTTATTTAAATTAAATCCTAATACCGCTTGTAATTGCTGCTGGGGTTTATAACCGTTATTAAACCAAGTAAAATGATTACTAACCCAGTTATTATATATGTAATCTGCCGAGCGACTTTCGGCTAATAAATTAAAATAAAGCAATCTGCTTTTTACTTTATTGAACGAAAAAATGGTTCTGCTTTCTGCTTTATAGTTTCCGGAATTTGCTCCCTCAAAAACATATTGGAAATTTAAATACGACTCCAGGTCTTTTCCGTTTGTTTTTAAAGAATCTGTTGCGACAAACGATTTCCTGTAAGCCACATCTGCATTTGCAATGTGGTTGTAGAATAAACTGTCTGTTTTTTGCCAAACCCGGTTTACCTCATTTTTATAACCGATAGAAAAAGCAAAGTTTGAATTTGTTGTAACTGCAGAGTAATTAATTTCGTTAAGCATCTTAATTACATGACTACTATCGCGTGTTTTGACAGTATCTAAATACATCAATGTATAATATTTATCAATTGCCAGATTATCGTCTTTGTATTTATAACTATTAGAGGCAATTGTAGATTTTAATTGAATAAAGTGATTTGTTTGTGTTGTTGAATCTTGCTGTTTGTTTATTCTAAAATAGGGATTAAACATACCCTTTAGTTCTTTATTCTCTCTGTTTGCACCGGTTAATCTTGTTGTAAATAATTCTTTATTTCTAAGAAAGGTCCCTTCTGTAAGCGTATCTCCAACTATCCCGCCGTTTTCTTTATTTTTATTGCCATTAGAAAGTATATAAAAATAGTAACCCGATCGCTCATTTTTTGTGGTGTAATTACTTGTTAGAAAAAAGTTATTTGTATAGGATTGTTGTTTTAGGTAAAAACCTTGGGAAGTGTAACGACTAAATTTTAAGGTGATATTTATTTTGTCTTTGTAAGTATGTGTAAAAAGCATTTTAAAGATCTGAAATTTTTTGCTCCCTGCTATACCGGTAAGGTTGGCGTATGGGCCTTTTGAACGATAGTATTCTATTTGGTTTTCGGTGAAAATATCGTTTTGGTAGGGTGGTGTATAAAAATTAAATCCAAGATTGCTGGTTCCATAGGTGAGTAAATAGGTAGGCGATGGTAAGCCAATATTACCTAAAAAATTTCGCGGAAAATAAGAATGTAAATTGTTGATTGCCGTGTCCGGGTAAGCATAACGGTACTTCGAAATAACATTGTTTCTTTCTTGTTTAGACTTTAGATATTTTTGATCGGTAGAGTAATAAGATTGCGCCTGTGATAAAAAAACGAAACAACCGAATAACAAAAGCCATGTTTTTTTTAGAAAGGATAGTTTTTGTTTAAAAAAATCAGGCATGGATGTTTTAAAGTAAATTACTTAGGTAAAACTAATAAAATTTTACTTATAAAAATTTAAAGAAAGTTAAATGGTGGTGATCTAATGATTACAGTGGTTTTAACCCTTTACTGATTTTTAAAATCTGTCAAAAAAATGTTCTTCCACATCAAAGGTTGATTTTAAACCAACTTCTTTATAATCGGTCGATAGCCATTTTTCTGCAATTTCTCTTCCTCTGTTTTTTAAGTCTAATAAAAATTCCCAAGAAGTATTCATTTTACTACTGTAGCTTAATTGACTTAATGCATCGTAGCCACTGATAGTATGAACAAAGATCTCACGGTTTACTTTTTGGTCTGACTTTAATATCCCGTTTCTAATTAATTCATTACGGTAATGAATTAATTTCATCTCGTTAATTAAACTGCTGTTAAATGAAATTTCATTTACCCTGTCTGCAATATCTCTTGCCGTTGTTGGCACAGAGTTAATATTAATAGAGTTTATTTTTACAAGAACGATATCTCTCAGGTTTGTATTAGTGATGATAGGAAAAATAGGAGGATTTCCCATATAACCGCCATCCCAGTAAAATTCACCATCAATTTCAACGGCTTGAAATAAGAAAGGTAAACAGGCCGAAGCCATTACCGAATCAACCGTGATTTCTTTATTAGAAAATATTTTTGCTTTATTGGTTTTTACATTCGTTGCGCAAATAAATAATTTCTTTTTATTGTAACGGTGTAACTCTTCAAAATCAATAATATTATTTAAAATATCGCGAAGTGGATTATAGTTAAACGGATTAAAATTGTAAGGCGAAAGCACTTGCGTAATTGCATTAACCATCATGTAACCTGCACTGTTATAGATATCACCATTGCCGTAGGCAGAATCCATCATACCCGGCTTAAATAAAAAACTACCGCTTAAGGCAACTTTTTTCCAAAGTTCTTCTAATAGTTCTTTGGCCTTTGCAGGACCGCCAATGTGCAAGCCGTATGCGCAGGTAACCGCGTTTACAGCACCGGCACTTGTTCCACACATAGCTTCGGCAACTATTGCATCTTCTTCTAAAAGTCTATCCAAAACTCCCCAAGTAAAAGCGCCATGCGCTCCACCACCTTGTAAGGCAATACCAACATTTTTTTTCTCTAAGTTCATTTAATTTTTAGAATATCCTATAAATATAAAATATTAATAGCGATGCAGGAATCTTTTTGTCAACAAATATGCGTGTTTGGGCTAAAAATAGCTGTAAATATCACCTAAAGTTCGTTTAGGCCTTGAATTGCCGCCTCAAAATTGGGTTGAATTTTTAAGCACATGTTGTAATCTGCTTTCGCACTTTCTTTATCTTTTAGTTTTGAATAGGTATATCCTCTGGCAAAATAAGCTTCAACAGAATTTGGATTTAAGGCTATAGCATTAGTAAAATTTTCTAAAGCATTTTTATTGTCTTTTTTGATCTCTAAATAAATTGCCCCAAGATTATAATAGCAATTTTCGCAATTTTTATTTTTTGATAGAATAGATTTGTATTCAATGATCGCCTCATCAGTTTTTCCAAGATCTTGTAATAATTTTGCTCGGGCATAAATTGTATTATCGTTATACGGATTTATTTTTAATGCATTGTTATAGTATTCAAGCGCAATAGGATTTTTTCTGGCAGAATACATTACCGCAATATCAATAAACGCATTTTCGTATTTTATATCCTGTTCAATAGCAGTTTCTAAACTTGAAATTGCTCTACCTGTATCGCCGCTTTCTCTATAAATGCTGCCTTTTAAGTAATAGGCTTTTGCAGATCGGTCGTTAATTTTTAAAGCCTTGTTAACGTAATCAATACCTTTTTGATATTGTTTAACCAAATAATATAATTCAGATAATTTTAATAAGGCATCTACGTTATCTGGAAATTTTTTTTCGATTATTTCTAAAAGGTCTTTTGCTAAACGCGTGTTATTTTGGGTGTAATAGGCGTCAACTAATGTCATGTAAAAATTAGCTTTCGTGCTATCCATTCTAATGGCACGCTTAGCGTCGTTTACAGCCTCGGGTAATTGTTTTAAAGAAATATAAATGGTTGCTCTAGTGTTATATAATTCAGGATCATTCGGATTTTTCACTAACTCCGCATTAATTGCCTTTAATTGCGGCGAGTTTAATTTAATGCTCAAGCTATCTGCTGTTTTATTTTCGCTTTCAGTTGTTTCGCTAGATCCGCTTTTGCATGAATTTAAACTCAGCAAAAAAAGCGCAGAAATTGTAAATACAATAAAACGAGTTTGTTTGAAATTAAAGTTCATTTGCAGTGGCTATTAATTCAGCAATATCTAATACTTTTGTTTTTTCTTCTTTATTAAAATGTTTCACACCGTCTGTCATCATAGTGTTGCAAAACGGACAGCCAACCGCAATTACATCTGGATTTAAAGCTAATGCTTCTTCGGCACGTTCAACGTTCACTTCTTTTGTTCCTTTTTCTGCTTCCTTAAACATTTGCGCTCCACCTGCACCGCAACACAATCCTTTAGCTTTACTGCGTTTCATTTCTGCTAATTCTGCGTCTAATTTTTGAATGATCTCGCGCGGCGCTTCGTAAACATCGTTAGCTCTTCCTAAATAACATGGGTCATGAAAAACAATTTTCTTTCCTTTAAATTCTCCGCCGGTTACTTTTAATTTTCCTTCATTAATTAATTCCTGAACTAATTGTGTGTGGTGAACTACTTCGTAATTACCTCCCAAAGCAGGGTATTCATTTTTGATTGTATTAAAACAATGCGGACAACCGGTAACTATTTTTTTTATGTTATAACCATTCATTACATTAATGTTTTGCATGGCTTGCATTTGAAATAAGAATTCATTCCCTGCACGTTTTGCGGGATCGCCGGTACAACCTTCTTCAGAGCCAAGAATGGCAAACTTAATGTTTACATGATCTAAAATGCGAACAATTGCTTTGGTGATCTTTTTTGCGCGATCGTCAAAACTTCCGCTGCAACCTACCCAAAATAAAATCTCCGGAGTTTCACCGTTGGCAAGCATTTCCTGCATTGTTGGAACTTTAATTGTACTCATGGTTTAATTTTTTTCAATTAAATTTTATTTAACTTTTGAAGAATTAGTTTTGAAAAACTTCGATCGTCACTTCTTTCTGAACCAGATCGGTGAATCTTCCTTCATAACGTGTTGCTCTTACCATGTGGTTATCTACCCAATGGTAATTACCACCGCGGGGTTTGCCCATTAATAATCCATGATACTTAAATCCATTTGCTTCTAACCATTTTTCGGTTACCTCTCTGTGAGCTTCGGTGCGTGATGTAAAAAATGTAATGATGTGCCCTTCGTTAAACCATTTATTTAAAGTCACTAACGCTTCCGGATATAAAGCAGCAGTTTCCATTCTCTCCGGTTCTTCATTCGGAATATCATCGCAAATGGTGCCGTCAATATCAATTAAATAATTTTTAATATTTGAAGGCAGGATAGGACTTATTTTTTGTCCATTCTCTTCTTTTTCTAATAAGGTAAAATTTGTATTCATAATGGTATTAATTTTCGTTGATCCAATTAGCTCTATCTGCTTGACTAAATTGCCATGGCGCACCGTTGTTCTCAATATTAGTAAACATGGTATTTAATTCGCTCGGGCTATTACTTTCCTCCATCACTAAATAACGGCGCATTTCAATAATAATAGCAAGTGGGTCTATGTTGATCGGACATTCTTGAACGCAAGCGTTACACGAGTTACAAGCCCAAATTTCTTCGTGTTTAATGTAATCACCTAATAACGATTTTCCGTCATCAACAAAAGTTCCTTTATTAGCATCAATATTTTTTCCAACTTCTTCTAATCTGTCACGCGTATCCATCATTATTTTACGCGGCGATAATAATTTACCGGTAATGTTTTGCGGACAAGCAGAGGTGCATCTTCCACACTCGGTGCAGCTATAAGCGTCCATTAAATTTTTCCAATTAAGGTCCTGTACATCTTTAACACCAAAGCGCACCGGATTATTTGGATCCGTTTTTGGAACATAGGCTGGATCAAAATTTGGAGCAACCACATCGGTAACAGACTCAAGTGTTGTGAATTCACCTTTTGGTTTTAAATTAGAAAAGTATGTATTAGGAAAACCTAAAACAATGTGTAAGTGTTTAGAAAATGGTAAGTAATTTAAAAACCCTAACACCATTAAAAAATGGCCCCACCAACCAACACGTTCAACTAAATGTAAACCGCCATCAGACATACCGCCAAATAATATTGGACCTAAATGACTACTAACCGAAAAGCCCAAAGTGCCTTCACCAAGATCTTTCGCATGAGATAAACTTCTTGAATAAAGAACTTCGTCTGCACCATTCATCATAAAAATAAAACAGATCAAAATAATTTCGCTAATTAAAATAATATTGGCATCTAATTTTGGCCATCCATTTAATTCGCTTTTTACTAAACGCGGAACTTTTAATAAATTTCTTCTTGATAAGAAGGCAACTGTGCCTATAAATGCAAGTACAGAAAGTATTTCAATAAAACTTACCATGAATGTGTAAAAACCGCCTAACGATTCTCTAAACGCACGGTGACTGCCTGCTGCCCCATCAAAAATAATTTCAAGTAATTCTATTTGAGTAATGATAAAGGCTGCGTATAAAAATAAATGCAGAATTGCAGGAATTGGCCTTGAAAACATTTTTTGCTGACCAAAGGCAACCAACATCATCGTCTTAAAACGGTCGCTGGTGCTGCCTGAAAACGAAACGTTTTTGCCTAGTAGTATATTCCTTCTGATTTTTTTTACATTAATATAAAAGAAAGCCGAAGCTCCAATTAGAAGAATAGTGAAAATAATAGAACTTATCATTTTTAATTGATTGTTGGTTTACGAGACTTTTTTCCAAAAACAGAGAAGTGGATATAGCGCTCAGGATTCATACGTAGATCTTTTAATAATTTATCTAAGTCTTCTGATGACTTATTTAGATTGTTATACAAAGAATCGTTTTTTGCTAGTTTACCCATAGTACCTTGCCCTTCATTAATTCTGGCGAGCATGATATTTAATTCTCTCATCGATTTATCGGCGTTAGCAATAGCATCTTTAAGTTGCGCCTTTGCTAAACTATCTGTCATGCTGCTAACATTGCTAATAATGTTGTCAATTCTTTGTCCGTTTTTATTTAGGTTAGTGGTGATCTGGTTTAAGTTAGAAAGCACACTTGATATTTTTACTTTTTCAGAACCTACTAAATCATCTAATTTGTAAGCGGTTTGCTCTAAAGTTAAGATCGCTTTTCTAACACTCTCAAAAGATTTATCTAAGTTGTCGCGTGTTTTTGTATTTAAAATTAAACTTACAACAGACATAACACTATCCATGCTGCTAATTAAATTTTCAGCCTTTGCTTGAATAGGAGCAATTCGCTTATCCAATGCTTCTTTAAAACCTTCCTCTGTTTCGGCAGTTAAAGTATCGCCACTTTTTACGAATTCTGTGGCGTCGCTATAAATAATTTCAACGGCTTTAGAGCCTAATAAGTCAGAGCTGATGGCCTTTGCAATTGAGCCTTTTGGGATCATCACATCTTCCGTTAATAAAAATTTCACTAATACTTTATTTTTTCCGCCTTGTTGAAATAAGGATATGGCATTAACCTGTCCGATCTTAAAACCATTAATAAGTATAGGATTTGCCGGAATTAAATTGTCGATCTTTGGATAAACAGCATATAAATAATATTTGCGCGAAAAAAGGTTTGAGCCTTTTAAAAAATTAATGCCCCAAATAAAAGCAGCGATAGCCGATAAAACTACAATTCCTATTTTAAATTCTTTACTTATCTTCACAAAAAAGTATCTATTTTTAATGCATAAATATAGGTATTTTATATTTATTAAAATAGCCCTAAAATGAACCAGAAATTAAAGAATGAAGAGCTAAACAGGCTAAATGTTGATGAATTTAAAAATGCTAAAAAACAAACGCTGGTTGTTGTTTTAGATAATGTTAGAAGTCTTAATAACGTAGGCTCTGCGTTCAGAACCGGTGATGCTTTTTTGATAGAAGAAATTATTTTATGCGGTGTTACAGGAACGCCACCCAATAAGGAGATCGAAAAAACTGCTTTGGGCGCTACTTCTACGGTTAAATGGACTTATTTTAAAACCACTTTAGAGGCGATCGCACATCTTAAACAAAGAAATTACACTCCTTTTGCAGTTGAGCAGGCCAATAAAAGTATACCCTTAAACGAATTTACTTCTTACGATGAAAGGATCGCTTTGGTTTTTGGGAACGAGGTTTATGGTGTAGATCAAGAGGTAATAGACGTTTGTGTTGGGGTAATTGAAATTCCGCAAGCGGGCACCAAACACTCTCTTAACATATCTGTAAGTATGGGTATTGTGCTTTGGGAGATCATCAGGCATTCTCTGGCTAATTCTTCTAAATAATAGCAGTTTTTTATTAACTTTAATTGAAAATACACTGCAATTAATTTCTTAACGTTAAACAAAAATGATCGGTATGAAAAATTTTATTCAAAATGTCTTCTATTGCGTTTTAATTTTTATTCTAAGCCAACAAGCTAGATCTCAGGTTAATTTTCCTGCATTAAATCTTAATGTGCCAATAAATACTGTTGTTGGAAATCATTCTTTTGTATTGATTAATTCTTGCCAATCTCAAGATTTTCATATTATTAGTACGCCTACAAACGGCGGATTAATACCAGTGGCAACAGGCCTGCAATTTGTTTTAAAAATCAGTGGAATAAATATTGCCTTTCCAAATGTTTCTTTAACCTGTTTGCAAACAGGTACGGTTCCTGTTGTTGTAGGTAACACCTATACATTTACGAACCCAAACAATCAATTTCAATTTACCTGCATAGGGCCGGCTACAGTTAATTGTCAGTTTTTATTGGTTGGAACGCCTACAAATTTAAATCAATCTTACGAATGTGGTTATGATGTTGCGTTTACATTGGGGAATTGTCAGAACTCGTCTATTTTTAGCGGCCTTACTCAAATGCCAATTATTTCGGGCAATACACTTTGCAATGTTGGAATAAGTAATGCGATCTCAGAGAAAAGTAAAGTCTCTCAAGCCGGTATTTTTCCAAATCCTAGCACCGGCGAATTTTATTTGCAAGTAAATGCTGTTACAGAAGATCTTAAATTGGAAGTATACAATGCTATTGGACAATTAATTCTTACTGATCCAATTCTGGAAATTACTTCTAAAATTAGTTTGGTTAACCAACCAAATGGAATTTATTTTATAAAAATAAAAGACGGAAATAACATTATCAGAACCGAAAAAATTGTAAAAGAATAATTTTACTTATTCATTAATCCGTTTTGAATGCGAATACTTTCTTCGTGTAACAACTGACAGATCTTTTCTACGTGGTTAGGCGAGAGACCTAGTTTTTGTGCAAGTTGTATACGTGTCCGCAAAAGTTCTTGCCATCGCTCAAGTTGAAAAATAGTAATGTTATGTTCTTTTTTATAATTTCCAATTTGTTCAATTATTTGCGTGCGTTTTTTAAGAACATGTATTAATTCTTCATCGATCTCATCAATAATATTTCTTAACTCAGATAATTTATTTACGGCATCTTCGGTACAAACCTCTTTACGTAAAATTAATTTTGAAATTAATTCGCCTAATTGTTTTGGTGTTAACTGTTGTTCAGCATCACTTAATGCAACAGAAGGATCAAAATGAGATTCTATCATTAAGCCATTCATACCTAAGTCCAACGCTTTTTGCGCAACAGATGGAATTAATTCTCTGTTACCGCTAATATGACTTGGATCGCAAATTATGGGTAATTCGGGAAACAAAGTGCGTAACTCAATTGGTAATTGCCATAAAGGATTATTGCGGTATTTTGTTTTATCATGAAAATGAAAGCCTCTGTGCACCGCCGCTAATTTTGTAATACCGCTGTTATTGATACGCTCCAAAGCGCCAATCCATAATTGCAGATCGGCATGTACAGGGTTTTTTACCATCACCGGAATATCCACACCTTTTAAAACATCTGCTATTTCCTGAACACTAAAGGGATTAACAGTAGTGCGTGCCCCTATCCACAACACGTCAATGCCATATTTTAAAGCTAATTCGGTATGCTGTGCATTGGCAACTTCTACCGTAATTTTAAAACCAAATTCTTTTTTTACCTCGTTAAGCCATTTTAAAGCCTCTTCGCCTTTGCCCTCAAAGGCATTTGGGCGTGTACGGGGTTTCCAAACACCAGCCCTGAATAAACTAATCTTATTAAGCTCTTTTAAACCTTTTGCAGTGGCCATTAACTGTTCTAACGACTCTGCGCCGCAAGGCCCTGCTATTAGTAAAGGTTCTGCTGTTAATGGCAACCAGGTATTTATAGGGCTAATTTTCATTTAAAGAGTAACAAATAAAAGGGTATAAGGTTTCAAATATACTATTATACAAAAAATATTTAACCACATAGTACTCATAGTTTTGCTAAACGTTTATTTCAAAATTAAGTAACACATAATTATCCGCCAAAGGCTGATAATTGCTATGATTAGCTATTTATTCAAAGTGCATTCATTTCTAAAAACTATGTATCTATGTGTTTTTTTAATAAAATGTAAATTAGTTTAGGTTTCAGACATGAAAATTACCCTTTTTACGGTATTTAAAAAACTAAATGATTGAATTAGTTTTACGGTATGAATAGTGAAAAGCCTAAAGCACTTATATTTTTTCAGAATAATTGCCCTACAACTGTTTTTACAGAATGTTGTAAGAAGAAAAATGATTGCTGTAAAAAATTCAAAAAAGGCGACCGTTGCAAAAAATGCCCGGGAAGGAAGTAATAAAGTTTACTTACAAATTCTTAAATAATTCTTCTTTTAAAGTTCTTACGCCATTAACAGCTGTTTGTTTAATTTGCTATAGTGCCTAATGGTGTAATTGAAACAAATCAAAAAACCTTTAACATGGTTTATCACCTGTTTATGAAAGATGAAAGTTTGATCACAGTTTCTCATATTAACACCTTAAAGAACTTAGCTGCTTTATGCCCGTTTACAAACGGTACAAGTGTTTATCAAGCTAGAGCATTAGTAAAACATTACGATACTACTGAGTTTTTTAACCCTTGTGAAAATAATCCGGTTATAGTTAACAATGGTAACAGGTTTATGAACAGCAATACAGAGATGAATCAAAGTAAGGAGGCATTATCTACTTTAATTTACCCTAACCCGGCTGGTAACGAAATTATGGTATCTACCGATGTAGATGGCGCAAAATTGTTTATCTTTAACCTAATGGGGCAAGTAATTTTAGAAAATGATTTGATTGCTTTAACAAAAATAGACGTTAGCCATTTAAAAACCGGAATTTACATTTATAAAATTGTAAAAGCCAATAAGATTATTAAAGCCGATAAATTAATTATTAGTAAATAGTGCAACGGAGCGCTTTATATAATAAAGTTTGTTTTTATTATGTTTTCCACTAATAGTAATAGCCAAATCATTAACAATTTAATCCAAAATTATTCGGCTGAAAATTTTACTTCCTGCCCAAACAATAATGGTCAATTGGATAAAGCGCTTTATTATTTTAAACCAAATTATACAAGTAGTGATTATTTTAATTCTTGCGCCTCACCAACTTCAACACTCGCATTTGCTAATGTTGGTGTTCCAAATAATTTTGGAGGAACTCAGAACCCGAAAACAGGCCAAGCATACATGGGAGTCTTTATTTATACACCTGTTGTAAGTAATTATAGAGAATACATCGCTACACAACTTTCAAATAAATTAAATAAAAATTCAAAATATTGTGTTACATTTTATGTGAGCTTGGCGGAATTAAGCAGAGTTGCTATTAAAAATATCGGATACAATTTTACTCCTGACTCATCAAGAACTTTGCCACCACCTAATCACACGCCATATATTCTCAATCCTTCTTTTGAAAATACTTTTATCCTCACAGATACAATAAATTGGGTTAAATTGGAAAGTGTATATGCCGCAGATGGTACAGAAAAATTCTTCAAAATTGGGAATTTCCGAGACGATGCAAATACTACTTTCACTATAACAAAACCTTTAACTGGTAATGGTAACTATGATGTCGCTTACTATTACATCGACGATATTTCGGTTATAGAAATAAACCCGGCAAAAGCAGCCACAAAAGATACTGTTTCAGTGTGCGCTAATGATACTTATACTTTGGGTACAGATAGTACTTGGGATGCGAGTTATCAATGGCAGCCAACAACTGGCTTGAGTTGTACAAATTGTCCTAACCCTATAATTACAGTTACAAACAATATAAAATATTATTTAACCAAGCAACAATGTAGCGCAACAACAAAAGATAGTGTAGTATTTAAAATTTATAATGCACCTGTTACAATCTTGCCTTTAAACAACGCAACAATTTGTGTGGGTAATACAACAACTTTGAGTATAGACAGTAACTCTTTTTTTAATTATACATGGCAACCTATCACCGGATTAAGTTGCACTAACTGTGCTTTGCCGATTGCAAGTCCCGTATTGCCAATCACCTATACATTAACCAAAAGTGCGTGTGGTTTTAGTAATACAGCAATTGCGACGATAGTTATAAAACCAAATTTCACGTTAACACCTCAAATTACACTAACAAATACTATAAGTTGTTTATTTGATACTTTAAAATTCACAATTTTAAATGCACCAAATGGAAATGATTTAATATTCAACTGGCAACCTCAAGGATCTTTTGTTTCAACATTTACAAATACTACAAATGCTTTAATACAAAACAATAGCTATTATTATGTTACAATAAACAATAGTAATAATGGTATTTATTGCCCTTTTGCAAAAAAGGACAGTATTTATATTGCGCTACCTGATACTTGTATAAAACCATTAATTATCCCAACTATTTTTACCCCAAATTATGATAATATAAACGATGTTTGGAAATTTACCATGCCTTACAGAACAAAATTAAATGCGGTATATGTTTACAATCGCTGGGGAACTTTAATTTATAATATCGATGAAGCATTACTTAATGCTGACAATTCTAAAATAAAAGTAGTGCGTTGGGATGGCCATACAACCAGCGGTGAAGAGTGCTCTGATGGTATTTATTTTTATTTAGTTTCAATTACAGAAAATGGTGAAAAGAAAACTCTTAAAGGAAATGTTACGTTAATTAGGTAGTAAATTTAGGAAACATGGTTATATTATTCCCCAAAAAGCGTAAAGGGAAGGAGGCTTTGTAATGTCAATTGATGTTATACGCAATCTAAGTACTCGTTCAGGTTTACAAATTCTTATATAATTCTTCTTTTAACGTTCTTACACCATTAACAGCGGTTTGTTTAATGTGTTGAAGTCCTTTTACATGATCCAAATTAAAATCACCCGGATCTACCAACCATTTTGGCGTGTTTGTTTTTACGAAATGGATGATTCCTGCCGCCGGATAAACATTTAGCGAAGTGCCAACCACTACAAAAAGATCGGCTTGTGCAGCCAGTTCGTTTGCCATGTCCATTTGGGGTACATCTTCTCCAAACCAAACAATATGCGGGCGCAATTGAGAGCCTTTAATGCAATTGTCGCCAACTACTAATTCGGCTTTGTTTAATTGATAGATCAAATCAGGATCGGCAGTGCTTCTTGCCTTCATTATTTCACCGTGCAGGTGAATAACGTTTTTACTTCCGGCTCGCTCATGCAGGTCGTCTACATTTTGGGTAACAACCTGTACATCAAATTTATTTTGTAACTCGGCAATAAGATCGTGTGCGCCGTTTGGTTTTGCAGCCATTACCTGTTTGCGGCGCTGATTATAAAACTCTAAAACCAACTCGCGGTTTTTTACCCAGGCCTCAATAGTTGCTACATCTTCAATGCGAAATTCTTCCCATAGTCCACCCGAATCGCGAAATGTTTTAATTCCGCTTTCTGCACTAATTCCTGCACCTGTAAAAACTATCAAACGTTTTTTGGCCATTTTATAAATTCTCTTTTACGAATTTAAATATTTTAGAGTAAATATGTAAACGTGTTAAACCCCCACTAATACCGTGACTTTTATTTGGGTAGATCATAAAATCAAAAGGGATGTTTTTACTTACCATAGCGTTTGCTAATTCCATGCTGTTTTGCAAATGCACGTTATCGTCTGCGCTACCGTGGATCAATAAAAATTTACCTTTAATATCTTTTACGAAATTAGTTGGCGAATTATCTTCGTAACCACTTTTGTTATCTATTGGTTTACGTAAAAAACGCTCTGTATAAATATTGTCGTAATATTTCCAATTTGTAACAGGCGCAACTGCAACGGCAGTTTTAAAAACGTCGCCACCTTTTGAAATTAGTAACGAGGCCATATAACCACCAAAGCTCCAGCCTTGAAAGCCAATACGGGTTTTATCTACAAAGGGTAAACTGCCTAAATATTTTGCGGTTTCAATTTGATCAATGGTTTCTAACTTCCCAAGTTGTAAGTAGGTGCTGTGTTTAAACTGGCGACCGCGACCTTGCGTTCCTCTATTATCTACGCAAACTACCATGTAGCCTTCTTGATTTAAATAATTATGCCAGAAATAATCTGTACCATCCCAATTGTTATTTACTTCGTTGGCTCCGGGTCCTCCGTATGCATACATATAAACCGGATATTTTTTTGTTGAATCAAAATTTTGCGGTTTTAACATCCAACCATTTAATTCAACACCCTCTGAGGTTTTAAATTTAAAAAATTGTTTTGTAGATAAGTTATAGTTTTTCATTTTGCTTTTTAAAGCAGCATTATCTTCTAACACTTTTACGGTTTTGCCATCAATACTGTTTAATTCGTAAACAGGCGGCGTATTTGCATCGCTGTATGTTGAGATGTAATATTTATAACCAGGTGTAAATTCAAAACTTGTAAATCCCGATTTAGTCGATAAACGTTTTTTATCTTTTCCGTTTAATTTAACACTATAAACATCGCGGTTAGTAGCACCATTTTCTGTAGAAACATAATAAAGGGTTTTAGTTTCTTCATCGTAGCCACTAAATTCCGTAACATCAAATTGTCCTTTTGTGATTTGATTGATCAATTTACCATTAAGGTCGTAATAATAAAGATGGTTGTATTCGTCGCGCTCACTAGAAATAATAAAACCTTTATCACCAATAAATCTTAGATCGTCGGTAACATCCACATAGGTTTTACTCTCGTCGGTATAAGCAACTACGCCTTTGCCACCAATTACATCGGTAAAAAGTAATTCAAGTTTATTTTGTAAGCGATTTAAGCGCGTAATGGATAGCACTAATGGGTTATTGGTAAATTGAATGCGCGGGATATAAATATCTTTTTCGGTTCCAATATCGGCAGTAACGGTTCTTTTAGATTCTTCGTCAAAAATATGAACAGATACGATCGAATTTTCTTCGCCGGCTTTTGGATATTTAAAAGTATATTGTGTTGGATACAATTCGGCTTTATAATAATCCATGGTGTATTCTTTTACTTTGGTCTCGTCAAATTTTACGTAAGCTAAGTATTGGCTATTCATGCTCCAATCAAAATAATCTGCTCGTGAAAACTCTTCTTCATAAACCCAATCTGCCCAGCCATTTTTAATTTTATTTGCTTCACCATCGCGTGTAACAATTATTTCTGTGCCAGTTTCAAGATACTTGATGTATAAATTATTCTCTCTTACAAAAGCAATTTTTTTTCCGTCAGGCGAAAATAGTGGAAACATTTGTTGTCCTTTATCACTTAGCTGAATGGTTTTTTTTGTTGCAATATCGTAAACATAATAATTGGCTTTTGGCGAACGGCGATAAACGTTTTCTCTGTTTTCGTAAAGCAATAATTTATCTTCGTTTGGACTAAATTGGTAGGTGTAAAGGTTAAGTGGTTTGTTGTTAAATTTTACATCCTCACCTTTTACAAGTTCTTTTATTTTTTTTCCGGTTTTAAGATCAAACTGACTCAAATTTGTTTGAGAACCATAGGATTCAATGTCAACATAATTTACGCCGTCATTCATCACGTTAAATCCTTGCGCGTATTTAGCAGAAAAAATGCCTTTTGCCCAAATATCCTCTAAAGTGAGTTTTTGTTGAGAAAAAAAAGTAAAAGGAAGGATTAATAAAACAAGAATAAATTTTTTCATGACTGTTTTTTAGTTTTTGTTGCTTGTGAATTTAGTAAAATAATCTTAAATATATAATGTATAAACTACCAATTGGGCTTAAAATTAGGCGAATTAACCGTGGTAAACCCTCGAAAAAACAATTAAACCATTTTTTATTTGTAAAACTTCACCAACCCTAAGATCTTCTTCGTTTTTTACATGCCTCATGTATTCCATAAAAACCTGTTCGTCATCAGCTGTAAGTTTAATTACTTCATAATTTAAAGTTGGTAGGCGGTCAAACGCATCTTGCCACCATTCTCTCAAAGCTTGTTTACCTTTTATTAAACCATTTGTTTCGGGTTTGCGAATTTTCAATTTCGGACTAAAATGTTCTGCAGTATCACTATATAAGGAAAGCAGTTTTTCAAGATCATGTTCATTAAAAGCTTCAAACCAATTAAATGCTATTTTTTTATTTTGTTCGGGGGTCATAAATATATTTTTACAAATTGTATCTTTAGATCATGCTAAAAAACGTTTTTATTTTCATAGTTGCAATTTCTTTTTTTATTTCATGTTCACCTGAAAAACAAAAGGTAGATCTTATTATCCACAATGCAGTTATTTATTCGGTAGATTCATCGTTTGCTATTTATGAAGCTATGGCAATAAAAGAGGGTAAGGTGGTTGAGGTAAATTCGAATGATGTTATTCTTAATAAATATAGCTCAGTAAATAATAATGATTTAAACGGAAAAGCAGTTTTTCCCGGATTTATAGATGCACATTGTCATTTTTTAGGTTACGGTTTGGGTTTGCAACAAGTAAATTTAATTGGCACACGATCGTTTAACGATGTAATTAAACGTGTTGTTGATTTTACAAACAATAAACCGGCAGATCATACAAAAATGCCATCCTCTTTAGGCAATGAGGATTGGATCATTGGGCGGGGATGGGATCAAAACGATTGGGAAAATAAACAATATCCTAACAAAAATAAACTGGATTCACTTTTTCCTGAAACACCTGTAATGCTTACTAGAATTGATGGACACGCGGCCTTAGTGAATAGCGAAGCGCTTAAAAGAGCGGGTATTACAGCAAATACAAAAAATAGTACAGGAGGTCAGATCGAACTGGCTGGTGGAAAATTGACCGGTATTTTGATTGACAATGCCGTTGATATGGTTACAAGTTTTATTCCTAAAACCGGAAAAGAAAAACTTGAAAATGCTTTGTTAAATGCGCAGAACAATTGTTTGGCAATGGGCTTAACTACGGTTGACGATGCGGGTTTAATGAAACATGAAATTGATGTGATAGATGGCATTCAAAAGTCGGGAAAATTAAAAATGCGTGTATACGCTATGTTAAGTGATAGTGAACCAAACTATGCTTATTATTTGAAGCATGGTATTTATAAAACAGATAAATTAAATGTGCGCTCGTTTAAATTTTATGCAGATGGCGCTTTGGGTTCTCGTGGAGCTTGTTTACTAAATGACTATAAGGATAAACAAAACTGGAAAGGTTTTTTACTGAGCGAACAAAAACATTTTGAAAAGTACGCTAAAATGATGGTAGAAAAAGGATTTCAAATGAATACACATTGCATTGGCGATTCGGCTTACAAAGTTATTTTAACCGCTTATTTAAAAGCCGGGGCTACAAAAAAAGAGCGCTGGCGGATAGAACATGCGCAGGTTGTAAGTCCCAGGGAGATGAAAATTTCTGACGGGATCATACCTTCGGTGCAGCCAACACATGCCACAAGTGATATGTACTGGGCAAAAGACAGGTTAGGGGAGCAACGTGTAAAACATGCTTATGCTTATAAAGAATTACTAACGGTTTGTGGCTTGGTGGCATTAGGAACCGATTTTCCGGTAGAGGATATTTCGCCATTTAAAACTTTTTTTGCCGCCGTGGCAAGGCAAGACAGTAAAGGTTTTCCGAAGGAGGGTTTTCAAACAGAAAATGCTCTTACGAGAGAAGAAACTTTAAAAGGCATGACCATTTGGGCAGCTTATTCTAACTTTGAAGAAAACGAAAAAGGCAGTTTAGAAAAAGGAAAATTTGCCGACTTTATTATTTTGGATAATGATATTATGAAATGTAAGCTAGAAGAGGTTTTAAAAACTAAAGTACTTTCTACCTATATAAATGGGGAGAAGGTTTTTGAATTAAAATAGTTTTTTAAGATCAGTTAAATTTAAAATATGTCTCCCCGAATAACTTTCAGGTTTTTGTTCCGTATAATAAATAGCTTCCCACCCTGCGTTTAATGCGCCTACAATATCACTTTCAAAATTATCGCCTATCATTACACACTCTTCTGTTTTAGCATCTGCAAAGGTTTCCGCTAATCTAAAGATCTTTTCTTCCGGCTTCGAAAGGTTGTGTTCTTCACTTATAATGATGTTCTTAAAGTAATCTCTTAGTCCGCAACCATCAATTTTTATGGCCTGCACTTCTTTAAAACCGTTGGTGATAATATGTAAATGATAATTTTTATTTAAATATTCCAATGTGTCAATACAGCCATCTTTTAGGTGTTTTCCTTTTGGGCCACGCTCTAAATAATGCTCGGTAATTAATAGGTTCTCGTTATAATTATCGTAATTAAATTGTTTAAAGGCCAAATTAAATCGGTGGTTACGTAAGTATTCTTTATTAATTTCTTTTTTGGAATACTCTATCCAAAGTTGCAGGTTTGTTTTTTTATATGTAGAATGAAAAGTTGAAAAATCTGTTTTTAGTTTATCTGCAAGATCAAATTCTAAAAAAAGTTGTTCTAAAACATGCCCTGAATTTTTCTCGAAGTCCCAAAGAGTATCATCAAGATCAAAAAATAAATGTTTTTTATTTGTTAGATCACGTGCCATTCTTTTAATTGATCATGAAACAGATAAAGTATAAAATAAAGGCCAATGGCCCATACAATTACCGAAACACTTAAGTATAGAACTACTTTTTTCTTGTCCTTAAAAAATTTCTCGGCAAAAAAGGCACCAATGGGTTGCGAAATGATTGGTGTTATTGCGGCTATTCCGGCAAGGCCAAAACGTTGTTTGATACGGATCATTCTACGAGTTGTTTTTGTAAAAATTTTCTTTTTAATATTTCTTTTTTCTCTATATGCCTGCATCCATTTCAAGATCACTGCGCTTAAATTGGTAAAAATGATATTCCCGGTTATTCCTCCTGCACAAGAAACCAAGATAACTTTAATGAAGTTGTATTTAAACACGATAACAGCCGTAGGCAAGCCCAGTTTTACAAAGAAAAAGGTGCAGGTAATAAAAACTGAAAATATTTTTAAGAATTCGGCCAAAGTTTTGGGCAAATTAACACATTGGGGGGACGTAAAGCAAATTATTAACGCTAATTATTGTTATATAACTAAAGGCTTTTAGCTTGGGTATATTAATTAAATTCCGTAATTTCGACCCCCAGCTAACAAAACTAATAATTTACTTATGTCAACAAACACAGTAAATGCAACTCAAGCACACGCAGAAAGCATGTTTGACGCTGTATTGGCCCGCTTAGATGTGGCCGCCAAATTAATGAACCTAAGCGAAGAGGTTTTACAAGTTTTAAGAAATCCAAGCAAACAAGTAAAAGTAAGCCTTCCTATTATGATGGATAATGGTAAAATTCAAGTTTTTGAAGGTTACCGTACTGTTCACAGTACTCATCTTGGTCCGAGCAAAGGTGGTATCCGTTATGCAATGGATGTTAATGCAGATGAAGTTATGGCCTTAGCGGCATGGATGAGTTTTAAATGTGCCGTAGCAAATTTACCATATGGTGGTGCAAAAGGTGGCATTAAATGTGATCCACGTGCAATGAGCGTAGGAGAGTTAGAGCGTTTAAGCCGTGCTTATGCTGTTTCAATGAAAGATATTTTTGGTGTAAATAGAGATATTCCTGCACCGGATATGGGTACAAGCGGAAGAGAAATGGCTTGGATCCTTGATGAATTTAATAAAATTAATGGTGAAGATAGTCCGGGTGTAATTACCGGAAAGCCTATTGCAATTGGAGGCTCATTAGGCCGTGATGCTGCAACAGGTCGTGGGGTTATGGTTAATACTTTAGCGGCACTTAAAAAAATGAACTTAAAAGCAAACGAAGTTACTTGCATCGTGCAAGGCTTTGGTAATGTTGGTTCTCATGCTGCGCGTTTACTTTCTGAAAAAGGAATTAAAATTGTTGGTATTGGCGATCATACAGCTTCTTTTTATAATGAAAAAGGTATTGATATTCAAGCAGCTTTAGATTTTGCTGCTAAAAATAACCGTGTATTAAAAGGATTTACAGGAGCTACAGAAATTAAATCGAGCGAATTACTTACAAGTAAATGCGATGTTTTAGTGCCTGCTGCTTTACAAAATGTAATTACCGAAGAAAATGCAGGAAAAATTCAGGCTAAATTAATAGTAGAAGGTGCTAACGGACCAACTGCTCCTGAGGCGGATGCTATTTTAAACGACAAAAAAATTATTTGTGTGCCGGATATTTTAGCGAATAGTGGTGGTGTTACGGTAAGTTATTTTGAGTGGGTTCAAAACAAAGCCGGTTATTACTGGACAGAAGAAGAGGTGAATACTAAACACGATCTTAAAATGGAAATAGCTTTTGAAGCCGTTTGGAACAATGCTACCCAATTTAAAACCGGAATGAGAATTGCCGCTTATATTACAGCCTTACAAAAAATTGAACAAGGGGTTAAGCTTAAAGGCGCTTATTAATTGTTAAAATAGTGATTTTAAAACACTTAGACTTTAATAAATAATAAGTCTAAGTGTTTTTTTAGTTTAAAATAATTTATAGATTTGCTTTAATTGATTTAACAATTTAAAAACCTTGGTTGCAGTATTTGTAATATTAGCTTATTTAATTGGTTCAATCCCTACAGCAGTATGGATTGGGAAGGCTTTTTATAATATTGACGTTCGTGAATTCGGAAGCGGAAACGCCGGAGCGACAAATACATTTAGAGTTTTAGGTCAAAAAGCAGGGATTCCTGTATTAATTATTGATATTTTAAAAGGAGCCTTAGCTGTTTCATTGGCATTTCTTAGTCCGTATGTTTTTGAAAGCGATCAATTTGTTAACCTACAATTAGCTCTTGGAATCGCAGCTTTAGTTGGGCATATCTTTCCTGTTTTTGCAGGATTTAGAGGTGGTAAAGGGGTAGCTACCATTTTAGGAATAGTAATGTGTATTTTACCTCTCTCTTGCTGCGTGTCGTTATTAGTATTCTTGATCGTATTGTTTTCTTCAAGAATGGTTTCATTATCTTCTATGATAGGCGGAGTAGCTTTTCCATTTGTATTGTATTTTATTTTTGGAAACACAAATCCAATTCTTACTACATTTTCTATTGTTGTTGCAGTACTATTAATTGTTACTCACCGTAAGAATATTGTACGAATATTTAACAAACAAGAATCAAAAATAAAATTCTTAACAAAAAAAGTTTCCGCTTAATGTTATTCACTTCAAAATATTATTACCAGTTTCTCTATCAATAGGGCTGTAATTTTATTTACATATAATTTTTATTATAAACCGGCCCGCAAGCCGGTTTTTTTATTTTCAAAAACAAACAAAGATGAAACCAACAGAACAAATTTATGCCAACTACACAACCGAAGACTTTTTGGTTTGGAAAACTTTATTTAACAGGCAATTAAAGAACTTGGAAAACAAAGTGTCTAACGAATTTATGTATTCATTAGAACGGGTTGGATTTAATGCCGATTCAATTCCTGAATTTTTAAGTGTAAACCAAAAATTAAAAAATTATACCGGGTGGCAATTAGTTACCGTGCCTAACATTAGTGAGGCGGATGAGTTTTTTGTTTATTTGTCACAAAAAAAATTTACAGCTACCTGTTGGTTACGCACATTGCAGCAATTAGATTATTTAGAAGAGCCGGATATGTTTCATGATGTATTTGGGCATACACCTTTATTGAGCAATACCAGTTACTCTTTGTTTTTTGAAGCAATGGGTAAATTGGCAGTAAAATACATTCACCAAAAAGAAATTATTTTAAAACTTCAACGATTATACTGGTTTACCATTGAGTTTGGTTTAATTAATGAGGATAATAAAATTAAGGTGTTTGGCGCCGGCATTATTTCTTCAAAAGGCGAAACGGAACATGCAATTAGTAATAGATCGGTGAAAACAGATTTTAATATAACCGAAATAATGAAACATGATTTTAGAACTGATGTTTTGCAGGATGAGTATTACGTAATAGATTCTTTTGAACAATTAAACGATTCATTAAAACAATTTGAATTGGAGTTGGAAGAAGTGTGCACTTAATTAGTTCACTGCAACATATTTGGATCCGCAAACCTACGGTCGTACAAAAATTCTTTATCAGTTAAGGTTAATAGAAACGAATGAATGTCTTTTTTTTCTTGTTCGTTTAAATTACCAATGCGAAATAAGGAAGAATCTGCTTTTTCATCGTAATTTATTGAATTGGAATAATGATTAATTACATCTTTTAATTTTCTAAATCTTCCATCATGCATGTATGGGTAGGTCATTTCAATATTGCGAAGTCCTGGCACTTTAAAGATTTGATAATCTTTATTAATTTCTGTCAACCTGCCTCTGCCAAAATCCTTTAAAGCCGTATCCATTTTTAGGCCATTATTTCTGTAGCTATTATCAGTAAATAAAGGTTCTTTATGACAATGTTCGCATTTTGCTCTAAACAACTTTAGGCCATTTTTTTCTGCCAACGAAAAAGTATCCTGCTTGCGCATGTATTTATCGTATTTTGAATTGGAAGTAATCATTAAGCCTGTAAATTGTGCCAACGCTTTTAAAAGTCTTTCAGAATTGATCAATGTGTCTTTGTAGGCTTTTTTAAATAACCGCACATACTCTTTATTCGCCTTTAATTTTAAAATAACATTAACAAGGTTTTCGTCCATTTCTATCGGACTTGTTATAGGGTTAATGGGCTGCAACTCTAAACTATTTATACCGCCATCCCACATGTAAGCATCTTTCCAAATTAGATTTTGTAAAGCCGGAACATTACGTGTGCCTATTTTTGCATATATACCATGGCTTAATTTATGGTCAATATGCGCAAAGGCTGCAATCCTTTGGTGACAACTGCTGCAGCTAATCGTATTATCTTTTGAGAGAATGTTATCATAAAACAATTTTCTTCCTAAAATAAAAATGTCGGGTTTAAGCTTATTTTTTTTAAAATTATAAATGGGTTTTGGAAACCCTTTTGGAATTTTAAGTTTTACATCTTTTTTTGTAATCTTAAAGTAAGGGTTCTCAATCACAAAACTGTTGCATAATACCGCAATTGAAATGAGGATAAATAAAGTATAAATGATCCTATTTTTCATTTGGTATTAATTCAAACATATCTTTATAGTTATCAGCAATTACTGTAGCGTTTTTATGATCGGTAACCGAAGATAGTTTTTCAAAATCAATTACAGTAGGGTTTTTTAATATTTCTAAAATATTTACTTTAATATTCAAATTTTTTTGTTTTCCAATTTCCAATTTTAAATTATTTTTACCGAGGTCGAGAGTAACTTTTCGAATGCAATTACTGGGTTGTTTGTAACCTCCAATATGGTATTCAAAAAAATTGCCGGGTGATTTTGACGCGCTGGACCAACCTTCTAATTTCAAAAAAATATATCCTGTGTTCCATGCCCAAAACATAGCATTAATAGGGTCTAAAGCACCAGATTGCGCACCACTGCAATTGTGCAGGCTATCTACACCAACAATAAAATCAACCGAGGTGTAATTTCCTTCAGGAAAAGAATTTATGATGATCTGTTTTGTATTTTCTTCATCTTCGTTTATTAAAAAAGACCCATTCAAAGTAAAATCTTTTCCGTTACTGTTTTTAAAATTAATGTTGCTTATGTAATATTTAAAATTACTTAATGTAAACGGTTGGCCTAATTCATTTTTATAAAATGCAGAATCTAATTTTAATACCGTGTTGCCAACAAAATGATTGAACGAAATGGTAAGTTGATCGCCTTTTGGTTTTTGCTTAGGGTTGTGGCCGGAAAAAGACATGACAACCCAGAGGATTGCCATGTACAAAAAAATATTAATTATTTTTTTCAAGTTGTAATTATCTTCACTCAATTATTAATTTGTTTTAATAATTTTTTGAGTCGTTTTTTGATTGTCTGCTTCTAAAATTAAGAAATAAATTCCGGAAGATAAATTTGTCATGTCTAAGGTATAAGCTATGCTAGGCTGCAAGTAGTCAATTGTTTTTACAGTTTTTCCTTTTCCATCGATCAATTTTCCTTTTACGTTATTTTTGCTTTCAACATCCATATAAATAAATAAGTAGTCTTGGGTTGGATTAGGCATAACAGTATATTTGATCGGAAGATTTTTTACTTCATTAATTCCGGTTGCAGATGGTGTATAAACAGTGGTAGGTTCACTTATAACCACATGACTTCCGGTTGGACCGGTATTACCTGCCTGAACAGTTCCATAATAAGTTGGCCCTAGTACAAATGGATAAACGGGATAGCCTGTAGCATTTATTGTTACAAAATAGGCGTATGTGCCTGCAGGGTATTCCGGAGTGATGCAAAATCGGCCATTATGAAAATCAAGATCGCCAGAACCGGCAACGTAAACATAATCTTCAAGCATATTACCTAAAGGGTAAGTTGCATTAACCGGCGGACCACCGTTACGTGTTGTTGGCGTTGTTGGACTTGCTGCGGCAGATGCTTGATTTGCTCCTAATAATACAGAACCGGTACTTGATGCTAATACAAAACTCGGAGTCATTCTCTTAATTGCACCAGTGCCGTTTGTATTAGTATATGCGTATGCTCCGTAAACAGGAAAGCCATCAAACGCATAACCAATTATTGGTGAATGAACAGTTGTTAGAGATGAATTATAAAGACATGTTGGATTAACATGATTATGGTAAGCACCATTTGGAAGATCGGAAGAGCA